>NZ_BHZI01000075.1 GCF_004305975.1 Streptomyces otsuchiensis | reverse complement strand
GGGGGTTCACAGCGCGCGCAGCAGACGCCGGGCACCGACGAGCCGGTGGATCGGGCGGGCGGAGAGGGAGTAGAGGACCTCCACGTCCCGTCCGGCGGCGCCGCAGATCCGGTCCGGTCCGTGCGCGTTCACGCTGACCGGCCGCCCGGCGGCCAGCGTCGCCTTCTGGAAGTGGTGGTACGCCGCGTCGTCGGCCCAGCGGCGGAAGACCGTGGCGGGATCGGACCCGGCGCGGTCCGGGTCGCCCGGGTCGGTGCCGGTGGTGGCTCCCGAGGGGTGACGTTGCGCCGGTGACCGCAGCCCGGTGTCGTGCCGGTGGTCGAGGGCGTGGGCCAGACGCAGCGCCTGGCCGCGCATCCACCCCACCGCCGCTCCCGGGTCGCCGCACCGGCGGCCGCCGAGGTGCCACTCACCGGCCGCGCCCGGGCAGCGCGCCACGGTCTCGCACCAGTAGCCGTCGACGCGCCGCCGCACCTCGCCACCCCGCGCGGTGCCCGGCACGGGGCAGGCGGTGGCGGGCAGGAACAGGGGCCGCCGAGTCGGACGTCCTCCGCTCACGGCGCCGACTCCGGCGCGGGCACACCGGCGGAGGGCCGGGGTTCGGAAGGCTCCCGCTCCGGCCGGAGCGGCGACGGCGACGTGGCGCGCGTCGGGCCGGGGGCGCAGGCGTGGCGCTCGGCGCGCGGCATCGGCCTGCCGCAGTGCGTGCAGTTCGGGCAGAGCGGACGCCGGATGTGCTCCGGCGTCCCCGGCGGCCAGTCGATCGGCTCAGGCATGGTCAGCTCCCTCTCGGCAGGGACTGACCGTAGGGGCGGCGCGGGCGGGCGAGAGGCAGAGTTTCTGCCCTTCGCCCGCCCGTGCGAAGGGTGGCTATGCGGAGAGGACTCCGACCTTGACGGCGAGCGACGCGGCTCGTTCCCGGAGCGCGACGTTCCGGCTCTCCGCCTCTTCGAGCAGGATCGCGCGGGCGTACCCGTTGTAGCGAACAGTCTCCGGGGCCGCGAGGTAGGCATGCTCCAGGGTGGCGAGCGCGACGTCCGCACTTCCCGCGAGGTGGTGGCCGCGCGCCTCTTCGACGCGGTGGCGTGCGCGGCGCGGGCGGGACGGGATGGCGGAGGCGTCCACCCGCGCCGCCTGCCGCACCGACTCCCCGCCCGCTCGCAGTTCGACGGCGATGGTGACCGCGTGGGCTCCCATCACGGAACGCGAGAAGCTCGTGACCGGATGGAAGTACCCCCGGGGGAGCCGCGCGGCGATCGTGTCGGCCAGATCCCAGTGTCGCCATGCCGTTCCCGCGTCGCAGCGCCGGGCGGCGGTGAACCCCGCGGCCGCGTGCAGCGCACCGGTCATGGCCAGCACCGCGTGGTCGGCATCCGGCAGGTGCGCTTCCAGGTGGCGCAGGGCGCCTTCCGCGACGGCCGCCGCGGCGTCGAGGTGGTCCGTGCCCCTGTCCCTGTGTGCCTCGGCGAGGAGCCAGGCGGCGATCGCCACGGTGTGCGGGTCGCCCGAGTCGTGCGCGGCGACCATGCCGCGCTCGGCGACCCGCCACAGCAGGGGCGCGTCGGGTTGGTACGCCGCGAAGAACTGCGTGAGGAAGTAGACGTGGGCGAGGACGCTCTGTGCGGCCTCCCGGGCCGCCGGAGTGTCCGCCTGCCGTGCCGCGCACTGCGCGTCCGCGATCAGATCGGGCAGCAGGGCGCCCACCACCTCACGGTGGTTCGGGGAGGAGTGGCGGGCGGACCAGGCGCGTGCCAGGCGTGCTTGCAGGTGCACGGCCGACGGCGCGGGCCGGTCCCCGACGGTGGGGAACGCGTCCAGCGCCGCACGGACGTCGGGCAGTCGCGGGTGGCCGGGCCCGGCGAAGAGACTCCCGGACCGTCCGTCGTCGCCCGTGAGTTCGCTCAACTCCCGAACGCGCAGCGCTTCCGCGATGCGCAGCAGGATCGACAGCTTGGGCACCTGGAGCGCGCCGCTCTCGACCTGCTTCAGCCAACTGGGGGATCTTCCGAGGAGCCCCGCGAGAACCGGGCGCGACATACCGCGCCGGGTCCGCAGGATCTTCAACCGCTGGCCGAAGGCGATGGGTTCCGGGTCCGGGCTGGAGTCGGGGCGCATGCCGTCTCCTGTCTCTGGAGAGGTCGTCACCTTAAGGATAGGGCCGGTTCCGCTCCGTGCCGGGGCAGTTGGAGGAAGAGAGCCGCTCTCCGGGTGAACGGGCCTCAGCTTGCCTGGAGTTCCGGAGGCGGGGTGCGCTGTTCGTCGATGGGTTCGGTGCGGTCGAGTTCGCCCCACACGATGTACCGGAACGTCGACGTGTAGATCGGGGTGCAGGTGGTGAGGGTGATGTACTGCCCGGGTTCGGTGACTCCGGACTCCTCGGGGATCGCGTCGAGCACGGCCGTGTTGTACCGGGAGGTGGACGGCAGCGACGCGTAGACCTTGTAGATGTACCAGGTGTCCATGGTCTCGAAGACGATCGCGTCGCCGTCCTCCAGCCGGTGGATGTTGTGGAACTTGGCGCCGTGGCCGTCGCGGTGTGCCGCAAGCGAGAAGTTGCCCTCGTCGTCCCAGGGCATCGCCGACTCCACCGGCTCGTCGTAGTAGCCCGCGACGCCGCCGTTGAGGATGTCGAGATCGATGCCCTCCTTGACCAGGATCTCGTCCCCGGTCATGGCCGGGACGTGCAGGAAGCCGATGCCGTCCTGCGAGTCGTAGACCGGCGGTTGCTCCGGGTCGGAGGGCTCCTGCTGCTGCCACTGCTCGCGGACCGCGTCGCCGTCCTTGCGGGCCTCGTGGTTGGCGACGACATTGGTCCACCAGAGCGAGTACGCGACGAAGAGACCGAGGACGATGCCTGCGGTGATCAGCAGTTCGCCGAAGAGGCTGACGCCCGCGGTGATCACGCGGACGGTCCGGCTCGGACGGCGGGGCGCGGCGGGCTTGTCCGTGGCGTCGGTGTCTGCATCGGTGTCTGCGTCCGCGTCAGGGTCTGCCGCGTCGGAGTCGCGGTCGGCGTCCGTCGCGTCGGCGTCCGCGTCGGCGTCCGCGTCGGAACCGGACGCGGTGGTCTCGGGCTCCGTTTCCGCTTCCGCGTCTCTGTGCCGGTCGTCGCGGTCCTGTTCCGGGGCGCTCCCGGCCTTCTGCTGCTTCACCGGGTTGCTCCCTGGCTCCGAATCAGGTGACGAGGGCATCGGGCTTCCCCTCGGATCGTGGTTGCTCCGCCACCAGTTCGCCCCAGACGATCAGCCGGAACGTGGAGGTGAACTCGGGCGTGCAGGTGGTCAGCGTGATGTACCGACCGGGTTCGGTGAAGCCGCTCTCCGCCGGTACCGGGTCGAGGACCTGGATGTTGGACGGCGAGGTCGAGTCCAGCCGGCTGCGCGTCTCGTAGACGAAGTACGTGGACTCCGTCTCGACGATGATCGGGTCTCCCGGGTTGAGCCGGTTGATGTAGCGGAACGGCTCGCCGTGGGTGTTGCGGTGGGCGGCGAGACCGACGTTGCCCTCGTCGTCCCAGGGCATCGCGGTCGGCAGCCCGTCCTCCTCGGAGTACCGGCCGACCATGCCCCGGTCCAGCACGGAGGCCGGGTCGACCCCCTCGGCGATCGGCACCCGGACGTCGAGGGTCGGGAGGTACAGCAGGGCGAAGCCGTCGCCGGGCGAGAAGACTCCGGGTGAGGTGTCCGGCGGCTCGTCGGAGTCGGCGTCACCGTCGGTCGCGGCGCCGTCGCCGTCGCCGCTGCCTCCGGGGGCGGAGTCCCACTCGTCGAGCAGGGCGTCCGCCTGCGAGTTGGCGTGGGCGCGTGCCTCCACGTTGGTCCACCACAGCTGGTACGTGACGAAGAGCATCATCAGCGCGCCGGTGGTGATCATCAGCTCGCCGAAGACGTTGGCGATCTTGTTGGCGCGGGTCGCCTTGCGTTCACGCTCCGCCTTGCGGCGGGCGGCGCGTCCGCCGGTGGCGGGGGCCGTTTCGCTCGTGGTGGAGGTGCCGGGTGCCGGGACGGGCTGGGCGATGGGGTCCGCGATGGGGGCGACGGGGTCGGCCACCGGTCCGTCCGTCGCCGGTACGGGGTCCGCCGCCGGGACGGCCTCGATGACGGCGGTGGCGTCGTCGGGCCCGCTCGGGGGCGCGGTCGCCGACGGGCCCGCCCCCGTGGGCGCGGTGCGCGCGTGGGGCGGCCGGGGCACGGGGTCGCCCGCGACCCGGCGCAGACCGACCGTCTGCGGGTCGTGGGCGGCGTGCTGCGCGCCGTTCGGAGCGCCGGGGCGGACGGGGGCGCCCGGGGGCGCGAACGCGGACTGAGGGGAGGGCTGGCCGCCGTACGACGGTGCGTTGGCGCCCGGCACGTCCACCGACGGCCGGTCGGCGGACCGGTGACGTCCCGGCCGCCGGACGTCCTGGCCTGCCGGAGCGCCGGGGTGGACGGGGGCGCCCGGTGCGGCTGCCGGGCCCGTCGGGCCGGCGAGCGCGTCGGCGCCGCCGGGCTGCGGGAAGGGTCGCGCGCCCGGCTGTGCGCCCGCCGGACGGCGTCTGCGTCCGGTGGCCGGGCGGTCGCCGGACGGCCCCGCTCCCGGTTCCGGTTCCGGCTCCCAGGGGTCGTACCCGCTGTCGCCCGCGCCACGGTTCCCACCGCCGGAGGTGTACGCCTCCGGCAGCGGGTCGTTGAGCGGGTCGTTCAGGGCGCTGATCGCCGCCTCGTAGTCGACGGGCGGCCGTTGGGCGGTTCCGTCGTCGTCCGGGTCCCACCCCGGGGCGCCGCGCGACGCGTTCACCGCGGCTCCCCGTTCACGCCGCCTCCCGCTGCCACCGGCCGCTCACGCCGCCTCCCGGCGTCCGGGCCGTCCGACGACGGGCGCCAGGCCGTGGGAGCGCGCCGGGGCCTCGGTGTCGCCGCAGACGGCGAGCCAGTTGGCCAGCATGCGGTGGCCGCCCTCGGTGAGGACCGACTCGGGGTGGAACTGCACCCCCTCGACCGGCAGCGTCCGGTGCCGCAGCCCCATGACGACGCCCGGCGCTCCGTCGGGGCGCTCGGTGCGGGCCGTCACCTCGAACTCGGCGGGTACCGTCGACTCGGCGACGGCCAGCGAGTGGTAGCGGGTCACCGTGAACGGCGAGGGCAGGCCGTCGAAGACGCCGGTGCCGGAGTGCAGCACCGGCGAGGTCTTGCCGTGCAGCAGTTCCGGCGCGCGGTCGACGACGCCGCCGTAGGCCACCGCCATCGCCTGCATCCCCAGGCAGACGCCGAAGACCGGCACCCGGGTCTCGGCGCAGTGGCGGACCATGTCGACGCAGACGCCCGCCTCTTCCGGTGTCCCCGGCCCGGGAGAGAGGAGCACGCCGGCGAAGCCGCCCTCCTCGACATGGCCGGGACGTACCGCGTCGTTGCGCAGCACCTCGCACTCGGCGCCGAGTTGGTAGAGGTACTGGACGAGGTTGTAGACGAAGCTGTCGTAGTTGTCGACGACCAGAACGCGGGTACCCATAGCCGGACTGTTCCTCATCCCTCGACCGTGACGTCGTTGAAGGGCAGCAGGGGCTCGGCCCACGGAAAGACGTAGCTGAAGAGCAGGTAGACGACCCCGGCCACGAGGACTAGTGAGAGCAGGGAACGCACCAGTGCGTTGCCCGGCAGGTGCCGCCAGATCCAGCCGTACATGGTGGAGCTTCCCTCTCTGTCTCCCGCGGCGCGCCCCGTGGGGAGCGGCCCGCCCGCACCCGCCCCTCGGCGTGGCCGTGCGGCACCAGCGTACGACGCGTGCGCGGAGCGCCGGTGGGCATCGCGGTCATTGGGTGGCCGATCCGGTCACATCGGTGGTGCGCGCGGCGGCGGCGCCGGAGGCGGGCCGGTGTCGGCGCCCCGGTCACGGCGGCGCAGCGGTCACGCCGTCGCGGTCACTCGACGGGGCGGGCGTGCTGGAGTTCGGTGGAACCGGTGTAGCCGGGCAGCGTGGTCTCCGTGTGCTCGTCGAGCTTCCAGCCGAGGCCGTAGGCGTCGACGTAGAGCTGGTACAGCTCGATCGCGGGGGAGGTGTCCAGGGAGTCGCGCAGCTGCTCGGTGTCGCCGACGGCGGTGATCACGTACGGCGGGGAGTAGAGCTGGCCCTGGAGGATCAGGGTGTTGCCGACGCAGCGGACCGCGCTGGTGGAGATCAGCCGCTGGTCCATCACCTGGATGCCCTCGGCGCCGCCCGCCCACAGGGCGTTGACGACGGCCTGGAGGTCCTGCTGGTGGATGACGAGGTCGTCGGGGCGCGGGTCGCGGACGTCGGGGAGCAGCGGTACGGCGTCGGGCGGGGCGTCGGTGAGGGTGACGGTCAGGCCGCTGCCGGTCAGTTCCTTGAGGCCCGCGTCCTCTTCCTGGCCGGCGAGGCGTTCGGCGCCGGCCGGGTCGGCGGCGGCGTCGCGTTCGCGCAGCTGCTGCACCTCGGTGCGCAGTTCGGCGGCGGTCGCCTCCAGCCGGGCGTTCTCACGGCCCCGGTCGCGTATGAGGTCGGACATCTGGAGCAGTGAGTCGTCGCTGCGGATGTTGCTGCCGCCGGAGACACTGAAACTGGTCCAGAAGATGAGACCGGCGAGGGTGAAGACACCCAGGGTGCCCAGCCGCGCCGGACGGAAGCGGAAGTCACCCACCGCACCCTGCTCCCTTCATCGACACTTCACGCACTACGCTATCCGAACATTCCCGCACCGTGTTCCGCTGTGCGAGCGCAGCGCGTAGACAGGAGAGGCTCTCGTGCCGAAGTCCCGGATCCGCAAGAAGAAGGACGGCTCCGCTGCGAAGCCCGAGGGGCAGCAGGCGGTCGAGAGGAAGTCCTCCGACGCGAAGAGCGACAAGACAGACAAGGGTGACAAGAAGGTGGACCGGAAGCAGGCCACCAAGATCGACATGCGGTCGGGGGGTGCCCGCCGCTGGGTGGCGCCGCTGATGCTCGCGCTGTTCGTGATCGGCCTGCTGTGGATCGTCGTCTACTACGTCGCCGAGGGCGACCTGCCGATCGGTGCCATCGGCGCCTGGAACATCGTGGTCGGGTTCGGCTTCATCGGCGCGGGGTTCGTGGTTTCCACCCAGTGGAAATAGCGGCCGCGAGTTATCCACAGCTTCGGCGAACATCACAAAAGCTGTGGATAACTCGCCGTCACGGAGGGTCGCCGGGCGGCCGGAGCTGACGGCCGCACCCCTGTTCGCCTGCGGAAACAGGACTCGAACGCGGATTCGGAGCGTGTTGTCCACAAGTCGGCCAAGATCGGGTACCGGCTGTGGATAACCCGGTACCCCAGGGTGGTGGTCGCTGGTGGGAACGGGTGGGGTGGCCGGGTGAGGTGGGCCGCCGTCACGACGGCGGCCCGACCGGCCCGGCCCGGCCCGACCGCCGGCCGCCCGACGCCGATGCCGCTCAGAGCAGCTGGAGCGTGCGGGCCACGCAGACCCCGACCAGTACCAGCAGCACCAGCCCGCAGACCCCGGCCTGGTAGAGCGTGCGCCGCTCGCGCGGCGCGTGCACCATCCCGAACGCGATCGCCGCACCGGCGACCAGGCCGCCCAGATGCGCCTGCCAGGCGATGTTCAGCCCCGGCATGAAGGTGATCACCAGGTTGATCGCCAGCAGGATCAGCACCGGCCGCATGTCGTAGCGCATCTTCCGCAGCAGCACCGCCAGCGCGCCGAAGAGGCCGAAGATCGCGCCGGAGGCGCCGAGCGACAGCTGGTACTGCGAGGCGAGCGCGTAGGACGCGGTGGAGCCGGCCAGCGCCGAGATCAGATAGAGCGCGATGAACCGGCCGCGGCCCAGCGCCGCCTCCAGGTTCGGGCCGAGGAACCACAGCGCCACCATGTTGAACGCCAGGTGGAAGACCGCCTGGTGCATGAAGGCGGAGCTGAGCATCCGGTACCACTCGCCGGTGGCGACGCCCATCAGCTCGAACGAACCGGGGTCGCGCGCGTAGCCGAGCATCGCGAAGTCCGAGATCAGACGGAACTCGGCGTCGCTGCCCGAGAGGTACTCGGTGGCCTTGAGCCCGGCGAAGACCGCGAGGTTGAGCGCGATCAGCACGATGGTGACCAGGCGGGTGTCGGCGCGTACGGTGCCTCCGGCCAGCGTCCGGGGCCGGGTGGCGGCGCTGTGGGCGGCGGCGCCGCGCACGCACTCGGGGCACTGGTAGCCGACCGCCGCGTCGACCATGCAGTCCGGGCAGATCGGCCGCTCGCAGCGGGTGCAGCGGATGCCCGTCTCACGCTCCGGGTGGCGGTAGCAGACGGCCAGGCCCGGCTGGCGCTCGTACTGCGTCATGGTGTCCTCTCGCCCCTGCGGCCTGTGGTCGGCGCGTGTCCAGGGATCTTCCCCGCGCCCCGCGCGGCACACTCCGGCCCCCTGAATCCTACGGACCAGGGGGCCGGAATGTTCCCGGTGCGCGGTGGAGGCCGCAGCCGGGTCACGGAGCGCTCGCGGTGGCTCTCAGCCCTCGCGCGACTCGATGGTGACCGACTCGATCACCACGTCCTGCTTCGGGCGGTCGGTCCGGGAGTCGGTCGCGGTGCCGGCGATGGAGTCAACGACCTTCCGGCTCGCGGCGTCGGTGACCTCACCGAAGATGGTGTGCTTGCCGGTGAGCCAGGTGGTCGCACCCACCGTGATGAAGAACTGCGACCCGTTGGTGCCCGGTCCGGCGTTGGCCATGGCCAGCAGGTAGGGCTTGGTGAAGGCCAGGTCGGGGTGGATCTCGTCCCCGAACTCGTACCCCGGGCCACCGGTGCCGTTACCCAGGGGGTCGCCGCCCTGGATCATGAAGCCGCTGATGACGCGGTGGAAGACCGTGCCGTCGTAGAGCTTGGCCGCAGCGCGCTCGCCGGTGGCGGGGTTGGTCCATTCCCGGGTGCCCTCCGCCAGCTCGACGAAGTTCTTGACCGTCTTCGGCGCGTGGTTCGGGAAGAGCTGGACCTCGATGGGGCCATGGTTCGTCTTCAGGGTGGCGAAGAGCTGCTCGGCCACGATGTACCTTCCGTCGTCCTTGGGCTGACGGTGCACGATCCTCCCATGCCCGCGCGACACGCGGTGCCCCGGATGCCCGTTTCGCGTGCCTGAGACGCTGCTAACCGGCATGATTTGCGTACGAGTGGACAGGCGGCACAGCGGAGCAAGGCGTCTATGACGGCTGGATGACCGCACGAAGACCGCAACAGCGAACCACCGACAGGAGGGTCTGTCCCGTGAACCGCAAAGAACGCGTGCGCGCCGCCGGCGACAACGCGAGGGAAACCGCGCGCACCGCGGCGGAGGCGGTAGGACCGTACGCCGCGACCGCCAAGGAGTCCGCGGTGCACTACGCACACGAGGCGGGAACGTACCTGAAGCCGCGTGCCAAGAAGGCCGCGGCCAAGGCTCGTGACAACTACGAGTCGCACCTCGCGCCCCGCCTGGAGCAGGCGCGGCACTCGCTGCCGGACGGCGTCGACGAGGCGGCCGGCAAGGCCGCCGACCGTACCCGCACCGCGGCCCGCAAGGCCAAGGCCGCCGCCGCGCCGCGCCTGGAGCAGGCCCGCGCCGCCGCCGGGCCCGCCGCCGAGAGGGCGGCGGCGCGCTCCGCGGCCGCCTACGCGGGGCTGCGTGGCGATCTGAGCGCCAAGGACATCCGCAAGGCGGTGCGCCGCCGTGAGCGCCGCGCCAAGGCGTGGACCGCCACCAAGTGGGTCGGCGCCGCGGGCGTCGTCGCCGGTGGCGCGTACGCCGTGTGGAAGTGGTGGGAGCGCCAGGCCAACCCGGACTGGCTGGTCGAGCCGCCGGCCGCCACCGAGGTCGGTGCCGACGGGTACGCCTTCGAGGACCGCGCCCCCGGCCACCGCCACGACGCGGTGGACCAGGAGGTCGAGGCCAAGCAGGCCGACGCCGACGCCGAGGCGCGGGACGCCGGCGAGCGTTCCTGACACACCGGCCGGGCGACCGCCCGGCCCCGGCCGACGGTGACCGGCCGCTCGGACGGCCGGTTCCGACGGCGACGCGGTGAGGGCGGACCCATTGGGGTCCGCCCTCACCGCGTGGTGGAGCCGGTTGCGTTCAAGCGAGGCGGGGCGCTTCACGCGGGACGGGGGCGCGCGGTCACCCGCGCGCCCCCGTCCCGGCCGTCGTCTCCGGCTACTCCGGTGATTCCGGTGATTCCGGCGATTCCGGCGATTCCGGCGTTCGGTCAGCCGCCGAGGCCGCCGAGGAAGCCGGGCGGACCGTCGTCGTCATCCCCGTCGTCCCCGTCGTCCCCGTCCCCGCCACCGTTGTTGGTGTTCAGGGTGACCTGGTCACCCTCCTTCACCTTGGTTCCCGGGGGCGGGTTGGAGCCCGCGACCACGGCGTCCTCGCCGTCCGGGCCCTGCACGGAGACCTGGAGTCCCTGCCCCTGGAGCTGGTCGCGGACCTCCGTGAACGGCCGTCCCACGATGTCCTGCGGGATCTCGATCTCCGGCGGCTGCTCCGTCGGCTGGGCGATGACCAGGTGCACCGAACTGCCCGGCTGCACGGCCTCGCCCGCGCGGGGGCTCTGGCTGATCACCGTGTCGGGATCGCGGGAGTCGTCACGCCGCCGTTCGGCGGTGACGCTGAACTGGTTGTCGCCACCCTCCAGCTGGGCCTTGGCCTGCTCCAGGCTCAGCCCGGAGACGTCCGGCATCGGCAGGGTGTCGGGGGCCGTGGCGACCGTCAGGGTGACCGTCGATCCGGGCTCCACCTCGGACCCGCCGACCGGGTCCTGCTCCAGGACCGTGCCGGCTTCCTCGCTGGTGGTCTCGGTGGTCTCCTGCTCCGGCTCCAGACCGAGCTCCCGCAGCTGTTCCACGGCGCTGTCGTAGCTCTCGCCGATGAGGTCGGGCAGTTCCACCGCCGCGGGGCCCTCCGACATGGTCAGGTAGATCGTCCCGCCTGCCGCGATGGTCTCGCCGGGAGCGGGGTCGGTCTCACAGACCGTCCCCTCCGCGTAGTCCTCACAGGGCTTGCTGTCCCGTTCCTCGACCTTCAGCCCGATGCTCTCGGCGCGTTGCTCCGCCCTCTCGACGGTCTCGCCCAGCAACTGGGGCACATCCGGATCCGAGGCGGGCTGGTCGCCGAACAGGGACCGCCCGATGAAGATCGCGCCGACCAGCACCAGCACACCGGCCAGGATCATCAGCGCCATGGAGAGGTTGTTCTTCTTGCGCCGGTCGGGACGGTCGTAGTCCCCGTAGTTGTCGTAGTCGTTGCCCGACGACGGCATCATCGTCGTGGTGGGGCCGCCCCGCTGCGGGGTGAGCGCCTGGGTGGGGCGGTCGTCGTAGCCGCCGTACCCGGCCGCGCCCATGGCCGCCGCGGCGGCGATCGGGCGGCCGTCGAGCGTCGCCTCGATGTCGGCGCGCATCTCGTCGGCCGACTGGTAGCGGTAGTCGGGGTCCTTGGTGAGGGCCTTCAGCACGATCGCGTCGGTGTCCGGCGGGATCTCCGGGTCGAAGACGCTCGGCGGCTGCGGTTCCTCCCGCACGTGCTGGTAGGCCACCGCGACCGGGGAGTCCCCGACGAACGGCGGCCGGACGGTCAGCAGCTCGTACAGCAGACAGCCCGTGGAGTACAGGTCGGAACGGGCATCGACGGTCTCGCCCTTGGCCTGCTCGGGCGAGAGGTACTGCGCGGTGCCGATCACGGCCGCCGTCTGTGTCATGGTCATGCCGGAGTCGCCCATCGCACGGGCGATGCCGAAGTCCATGACCTTGACCTGGCCGTTGCGGGTCAGCATCACGTTGGCGGGCTTGATGTCCCGGTGCACGATGCCGTTGCGGTGGGAGTACTCCAGCGCCTGGAGGATGCCGATGCACATCTCCAGGGTCCGCTCCGGGAGCAGCTTCCGGCCGGAGTGCAGCAGCTCCCGCAGCGTCGAGCCGTCGACGTACTCCATCACGATGTACGGGATGGAGACGCCCTCGACGTAGTCCTCGCCGGTGTCGTAGACCGCGACGATCGCCGGGTGGTTCAGGGACGCGGCGGACTGGGCCTCACGGCGGAAGCGGGCCTGGAACGTGGGGTCACGCGCGAGGTCGGCACGGAGGGTCTTGACGGCGACAGTACGGCCCAGACGGGTGTCGTGGGCGAGGTAGACCTCGGCCATTCCTCCGCGGCCGAGCACGTGACCCAGCTCGTACCGCCCGCCGAGGCGACGCGGCTCTTCCATGTCTCCAGCCCTCTCCGTTCGTCCCGGCCCACTATCGGGCGCGGGCGGTGTGCTGCGGGCCTAGGTGACCCGGGGATACGGTACCCGGCGGGCCGGGGCCCCCGGGCGGTGGTGGCCCGCCGATACCCAACCGGTACAGCGGAACGGCCCCCCATCCCCGGTAGGACGCAGAACGCCGCCGCGCGGTTCTCCCGGCCCTCACCGGCCCCGGCCTGACGGCCGCCGGCGGCGACGGGGAGAACCGCGCGGCGGCGCTCACACGGTGCGGAACATCACCCGGATCAGTTCGGGAGGACCGCCTCCATCACGGCCTTCGCCACCGGCGCGGCGAGCCGCCCGCCGGAGACCTCGCCCTCGCCGCTGCCGCCCTCGACCACCACGGCGACGGCGACCGGCGAGCCGTCGTCGGTCTTCGCGTAGGAGACGAACCAGGCGTAGGGCGATTCCTTGTTGTCCACGCCCTGCTGGGCGGTACCCGTCTTGCCGCCGACCCGGACCCCGGGGATCTCGGCGGGCTTGCCGGTGCCGTCCTCGACGGTGACCTCCATGGCCTCCTGGAGCGCCTGGGCGTTCTCCGGGGAGAGCGGCCGGCTCAGCTCGGTCGGCTGGTGCTGCTCGACCACGTTGAGGTTGGGGGCGACCAGCTGGTCCACCATGTAGGGCTCCATCAGCTTGCCGTCGTTGGCGATGGCGGAGACCACCATGGCCATCTGGAGCGGCGTGGCCCGGTTGGACGCCTGGCCGATACCGGCCTGGGAGTTCTGCGGCCGGTTGTCCTCGGGGTAGGAGCTGACGGCGGAGCGGACCGGGATGTCGTGGAACTCGTTGAAGCCGAAGGACTCGGCTGCCTCGATCATCGTCTCGTTGCCGAGGTCGGCGCTGATCCCGAGGAAGACGTTGTTGCAGGACCACTGGAGGCCGACGATGATGTTCGCGTCCTCGCAGCCGACGTTGTCGATGGAGTTGCCGACGGTCCGGCCGTCGGTGTCGGGCAGCTCGAACGGGACGTCGTAGTCCGTCTCCTGCTCGACGTCGTCCAGCAGCCCGTTCTCCAGTGCGGCGGCGGCGGTGACCAGCTTGAAGGTGGAGCCGGGCGGGTACGTCTCGCGCAGTGCGCGGTTGAGCATCGGGTCGTTCTCGTTGTCGTCCTTCTGCAGCGCGCTCCACGCCTCGCCGTCGTCGCTGCCGAGCCCGGCGAAGCTCGACGGGTCGTAGGACGGCTTGGAGACCAGGGCGAGGATGGCTCCCGTCTCCGGGTTGATCGCGGCCACGGCGCCGTTGCGGTCGCCGAGGGTCTCGAAGGCGGCGCGCTGGGCGTCCTCGTTGAGGGTGGTGATCACGTTGCCACCCTTCTTGTCCTTGCCCGTCAGCATGTCGATGGTGCGGCTGAAGAACAACCGGTCGTCGTCGCCGGTGAGGATGCCGTCGTAGAGGCTCTCCAGCTGGGTGGTGCCGAACCCCTGGGAGGCGTACCCGGTGACCGGCGACCACATCTCGCCGTCGGTGTAGGTCCGCTTCCACTCGAAGTCGGTGCCGCTGGTCTCGGTGGAGCCGGTGATGGCGTTGCCGTCCACGATGATGTCGCCGCGCGGGTGCGCGTAGCGCTCGATCGCCACGCGGCGGTTGTGCTGGTCGTTCTGGAGTTCATCGGACTGGATGAACTGCACGTAGTTGACGCGGAGCAGCAGCGCGAGGATGAGCAGGCCGCAGAAGACGGCGACCCGTCGCATTGGTTTGTTCACGCTCGGACCACCTGAGTCTGTTCTGCGTCCGTGCTGGACGCCGGTACGGGGGCGGGTCGACGGGCAGTGTCGCTGATCCGGAGTAGGAGCGCGATCAAGGCCCAGTTGGCGATGACCGAGGACCCGCCCTGCGCGAGGAACGGCATCGTCATGCCCGTCAGCGGGATCAGGCCGGTGACGCCGCCGGCGACCACGAAGACCTGGAGGGCGAAGACCGCGGAGAGACCGACCGCGAGCAGCTTGCCGAAGGGGTCGCGGGCGGCCAGCGCGGTGCGCAGCCCCCGCTCGATCAACAGTGCGTAGACCAGCAGGATCGCCATCATCCCGACCAGGCCCATTTCCTCGCCGACGGTGGCGAGGATGTAGTCGCTCTTGGTGGCGATGCCGCCGATCAGCCGGGAGTAGCCCTCACCGAGGCCGGAGCCGAGCAGTCCGCCGGAACCGAAGGCGTACATCGCCTGCGCGGTCTCGGTGACGCCGCCGTTGTCGCCCAGCTGCAGCGGGTTCAGCCAGTTCTGGACGCGCACGCCGACGTGGTAGTTGAACGAGGCCACGAAGACGGCGCCGCCGACGGACAGCAGCAGGCCGAAGACGATCCAGCTGGTCCGCTCGGTCGCGACATAGAGCATCACGACGAACATGCCGAAGAACAGCAGCGACATCCCGAGGTCGGTCTCGAAGACCAGGATCATCAGGCTGACCGCCCAGACCATCAGGATCGGTCCGAGGTCGCGGCCACGCGGGAGGTAGATCCCGAGGAAGCGGCGGCTGGCGAGTGCGAGGGCGTCGCGCTTGACCATCAGATAGCCGGCGAAGAACACGGCGATGACGATCTTGGCGAACTCGCCCGGCTGGAGGGAGCCGACACCGGGGATGCGCACCCAGATCCGGGCGCCGTTGGTGTCGGCGCCGAAGAACAGCGGCAGCAGCAGCAGGACCAGCGCCACCACCATCGAGATGTAGGTGTAGCGCTGGAGCACCCGGTGGTCGCGCAGGAAGATCAGCACGGCCAGGAACAGACCGACGCCCAGCGCCGACCACATCAGCTGCGCGGGGGCCGCGTCCACCGGCTGGAGCCGGGGTTCGTGGTCCAGCCGCCAGATCAGGACCAGCCCCAGCCCGTTGAGCAGGGTGGCCAGCGGCAGCATCAACGGGTCGGCGTACGGGGCCCAGCGGCGCACCACCAGGTGCGCGACGCCGGCGATGGCGCCCAGACCGAGGCCGTAGGCCACCATTCCGGCGGGAAGCGAACCGTCCAGCGCCATACCGGTGTTGGCGTAGGCCAGCACCGGGACGAGGACGGCGAAAGCGAGCATGACCAGCTCGGTGTTCCGCCTGCTCGGCGTACCGACACTGGCCACGGTGGTGTTCGCGGTGCTGCTCATGGCTCGGCTTCTCTCAGCGTGGCGGCATGGCTCAGCTGGTGCACTGGCGGGCCAGCCGCTGCTGGCTCTCGGAGAGGGAGGGGAGTTCGGCGTCGGACGCGTTCTCGTCGGCCCGGACGGCTTCGCGCTCGGCCTGGAGGCGGCAGGCCTCGGCCTGGTCGGCGAGTTCGCTGATCTTGGTGCGCGCCTCGGCCAGGTTGTCGGTGGCGATCGCGTTCTCGACCTCGCTCCGCTGGAAGGCGGGCAGGTCGGAGAGGGCGATCTCCGGGTGGTCCTCGTGGACCTGGCTGAGGCTGAGCGGGCCGAGATCCTGGCTGACGCCCTGGTAGACGGCGACGTGGTCGTCGTTGGCGGCCACGTAGTACTGGTTCTGGGTCCAGCGGTAGCCGGCGTACGCGGCGGCGCCGAGGAGGGCGAGGACCAGCACCACCAGGGCGATGCGCTTGAACCAGAGGAGTCCGGAGCGCCGGGGGAGGTACTCGTCGTCGGTGAAGGACCCGAAACTGCCGATGACGCCGTTGCCGTCGTCCCCGGCGCCGTCACCGGAGCCGGCCGGACCCGGCTGGGGCCGCTTCAACTCCGCGGCGCGGGAGGCGGGGGTCTGGGTCACCGGTCCGCCGGGCGCCGGCTGGTTCTCGGCGACCGCGCCGACGATCTGCGGGGCGTCGCTGTACCGGGAACCCTCGGCCTCGCCGCTCTGGCCCTGACCGACATCGAGGACGTCGGCGATGATGCAGGTGATGTTGTCGGGACCGCCTCCGCGCAGCGCCAGTTCGATCAGCTCGCGGATGGTCTCCTGCGGCGGCGCGAAGGCGCCGAGCGTGTGTTCCATTGTTTCATGTGAAACAACGCCGGACAGGCCGTCCGAGCAGACCAGGTAGCGGTCACCGGCGCGCACCTCGCGGATGGAGAGGTCGGCCTCGACGGAGTCGGCGCTGCCCAGCGCGCGCATCAGCAGGGAGCGCTGCGGGTGGGTGGTCGCCTCCTCCTCGGTGATCCGGCCCTCGTCCACCAGCCGCTGCACCCACGTGTGGTCCTGGGTGATCTGGGTGAGGACGCCCTCGCGCAGCAGATAGGCGCGCGAGTCGCCGACATGGACCAGGCCGAGCCGCTGGCCGGTCCAGAGCATGGCGGTCAGGGTGGTGCCCATCCCGTCGAGCTGCTGGTCCTCCTCGACCATGGAGCGCAGGCGGGAGTTGGCGTGCTGGACCGCGGCGTCCAGGGACGTCAGCAGATCCGAGCCGGGGATGTCGTCATCGAGCTGGACGAGTGTGGAGATCACCTCGGAGCTGGCGACCTCGCCGGCGGCCTGGCCACCCATGCCGTCGGCGATGGCGAGCAACCGGGGGCCGGCGTATCCGGAGTCCTCGTTGTGGTCCCGGATCATTCCGGTGTGGGACCCGGCGGCGAACCGCAGTGTCAGACTCATGCTCGCCTCACCAGTCGGTTCCGGGCCGCGCCGGTCGCTCCGCCGCATGGTGCCCGCCCTGTACTCGTCATAGTCGGGTTGACCCTACTTCCGCAGCTCGATGACGGTCTTGCCGATCCGGACCGGCGCTCCCGGCGGGATGGGCATGGCCGTGGTGAGCCGGGACCGGTCCAGGTAGGTGCCGTTGGTGGAGCCGAGGTCCTCGACGATCCACTGGCCGTCCTGGTCCGGATAGATCCGGGCGTGCCGGCCGGACGCGTAGTCGTCGTCGAGCACGATGGTCGAGTCGTGTGCCCGGCCGAGCGTAATCGTCTGCCCCTGGAGGGCGACAGTGGTTCCGGTGAGGGAGCCCTCGGTGATCACCAGCTTCGTGGGCGCCCCACGTCGCTGGCGGTTGCCGCGTCCCGAGGACTGCTGGCGTCGCTGCGGCTGCGGACGCTGCTCGGGAGCGCCGCGGCGCGCGGTCGCGCGCTGTGTGACACGTGTGCCGAACAGGTCGCTGCGGATGACCTGTACGGCCACGATCACGAACAGCCACAGCACGGCGAGAAAGCCGAGCCGCATGACCGTCAGGGTCAGCTCTGACATGGCCCCCGATTCACCCTTCGGCTTGCCGGTAGATGATGGTGGTACTGCCCACGACGATCCGTGAGCCGTCGCGGAGCGTAGCGTGTTTGGTGGGGTGCCCGTCCACCACGATGCCGTTGGTGGAGCCGAGATCGCGCACCGTGGCCGGTTCCGATGCCTGGATCTCGCAGTGTCGGCGGGAGACGCCGGGGTCGTCGACCCGTACGTCCGCCTCGGTGGAGCGGCCCAGCACCAGCGTGGCGCGGGAGATCTGGTGGCGGGTGCCGTTGATCTCCACCCAGCGGCGCGTGCGGTCGCCCGCTCCGGCACCGCTCGTGCGGTAGCCGCCCGGCGCGGACGCCGGCGGGGGCGGCGCGGGTACGCCGTACCCCTGGCCCGCCGCCGTTCCGCCGCCCTGGCCCGGGTAGCCCGCGGAGCCGCCGTGCGTGGCGCCCGGAGGTGCCGACGGCGGGGGGCCGGCCGGTGCCGGCGGGCCGCCCATCGGCGCACCGGAGGCAGAGGATGCCAGCGTGCGGCTGCGGACCCGGTAGAGGCCGGTGTCGAGGTTGGGCGCCTTCTCCAGGCTGACCTTGATCTCGCCCATGAAGGTGTACCGCTGCTGCTTGGCGTACTCGCGCACCATCCCGGCCAGCTCTTCGGAGAGCTGTCCGGAGTAGGGGGCGAGCCGGTCGAAGTCGCCGGCGCTCAGCTCCACGATGAAGTCGTTGGGAACGACGGTGCGCTCTCGGTTCCAGATCGTGGCGTTGTTGTCGCACTCACGCTGGAGCGCCCCGGCGATCTCGACCGGCTGCACCTCGGACTTGAACACCTTGGCGAAGGTGCCGTTGACCAGGCCCTCCAGCCGCTGCTCGAACCGCTTGAGTACTCCCATGGTGCACCTCCTTACTCCGGTGTACCCGGCGTCTGTGCGCTTCCCGTCACGGCACGAGCCCCGGTGTGCCGTGCGGCGCGCCGGTGCGGTCAGCGGTCATGCTTACTGATCGTATCCACGCGCGAGTGAATCGGCTGGTTCCCGGTCGGACCCGGCCGGTGGGTCGTGCGCGCGTGATCCCCCCTGGATCGTAGAGCGGATCAGAACACAGTGTCCCGCATACCCGGTAGGGGAGGTGGCGCACCGCTCGGGGGGCCGCGCATACGGATGTGAGACCGGGGGCGGACCCGTGCTAACGTTCTTCATGTCGCGAGGCGCTCCGACACCCGGAACGGGTGCAGGGCAGGCGCTGAGAGACACACCCAATGCGCGGGTGGCGGAATAGGCAGACGCGCTGGATTCAGGTTCCAGTGCCCGAAAGGGCGTGGGGGTTCAACTCCCCCCTCGCGCACAGTGAGCGAAGGCTCCCACCGATCTCGGTGGGAGCCTTCGTCGTTCCCCGGTGGTGTGACCTCTCTCACCGCGCGTAGGGGCGTGCGCGCATCTCGCCGCGCGGTGAAGCGTGCGCGGTCTCGGGGGTGGTGAGCCGGGTCGCCCGGTTCGCCGGAGTCAATGCGGCCGCGCCGGGCGGTGGGGTGGTCCCCGTCATGAGCAGCGGAAACGTGCCCACTTAATCCGGCTCATCGGATTGTGTGAGTATTAGTTGAACGGTTCAACGCCGCGCGTTGCACGGGATTTCACATTTCCGGTCTGTAAGAGTTTTCTCCAGCTCACTGGAAAGAGAGTTGGAGATCCTCATGCGTTTCCACCCCAGACGTGTGGGCCGCGCCGTGCTCTGTGTATTCGCAGTGCTGGCGCTGTCCGGAATCATCCAGACCGCGGCCGCGCAGTCCCTGGCGTCGGCCCCCTCGGTTCCCTTCTCCGAGCGTTACCGCGTCCAGCAGAACGGCGGCATCTCCCGCGCCGCCAACTCCGCCATCACCTGCGTGAACCCGGTGGTCGCGGGCGCGCCCTCCTGCAACCAGGCACAACGTGGAGCCGTCGCCCGCAACGGCGACTACGAGATGTTCTACACCGATATCGATGACGATCCGAACACCTACAACTCCACCAGTGCGGAACTCCGAATTCCCGACGGAGCCCGCGTCACCCACGCCCGGCTCTACTGGGGTGGAAATCTCCGGGTGGGTGAACAGAAGCCGCACGCCGACAACGGGCGCGTTCTCATCGCCGAACCCGGCGGCCGTTACAAGGTGTTGCGCGCCGATTCGATGATCGGCCATCGCGTCACCGACCACGACGACGCGTTCACGGCCTCCGCCGATGTCACCGCACTCGTCCGCGACTCCCGTCAGGGCGCCTGGACCGTCGCCGACATCAACGTCGCCATGGGGCACTCCGAGGCCGGCGCCTGGGGCGGCTGGACCCTGGTGGCCGCCTGGGAACACCCCGACGCACCGCTGCGCGACCTGGTCCTCTACGACGGCTTCCGCTCACCCGGCGCCGAGGGCGACGTCACCATCGACGTCGCGGACCTCGACGCCGCCCCCGGCGCCTCCGGCCGCCTCGGCTTCGTCGGCTACGACGGCGACCGCGGCAGCTCCGGCGAGACCCTGAGCGTCACCGCCGACCGCCGTGCACCGGTCCGCCTCTCCGACGCCGCCAACCCGGCCGCCAACGTCCTGAACTCCACCATCAGCGACCTGGGCACCCCCGTGACCACCCGCACCCCGGCACACCACAACACGCTGGGCTACGACTCCGACATCATGGATCTCACGCCCGCGCTGAACCGCGGCGCCGAACGGCTCTCCGTCGGTTTCGGCGGCAGCGGCTACCACCTCGGCGCGGTCTTCCTCCAGGCCGACGCCCGTGGCTGAGACCACCGCCACCACGGCGGACGTGACCGGCGACCCGGAACGGACCGGCACCGCCGCCCGGCCCCGGGCCATCCACGCACCCCGGGCCGCCACCTACCCCCGGCAGCTCACCGTCCTGCACATCGCCCAGCCCGCCGACGGCGGCGTCGCCCGCGTCGTCACCGACCTGGTGCGCGCCCAGCGCGCCGAGGGGCTGCGGCCGGTCGTGCTCTGTCCTCCCGACGGGCTCGGCGAGGCCGCCGAGGCGGCGGGCGCCACCGTCTGCCCCTGGTCCGCCGCGCGTGAACCAGGCGCCCGGGTGGGGCAGGAGTCCGCCGCCGTCGCGCGCATCGTGCGCGAGATCGGACCGGACCTCGTCCATCTGCACAGCGCCAAGGCGGGGCTGGCCGGCCGGCTCGCCCTGCGCGGCCGGCTGCCCACCGTCTACCAGCCGCACGCCTGGTCGTTCGAGGCGGCCGGCGGGCTCACCGGCGCCATGGCGCTCCGCTGGGAGCGGTACGCCGCGCGCTGGGCCCACCAGATCGTCTGCGTCAGCGAGGATGAGCGCCGCCGCGGCCAGCGCGCCGGCGTCCGCGCCCGCTGGACGGTCATCCGCAACGGCGTCGATGTCGCCCACTACGAGAACGTCGCCCCGGCCGCGCTGCCGGGCGCCGACGGCGCGGGCGCTGGGCGCCTCCCGGCGGAGGACGACCCGGCCGGCGTGCTCCCGGCGGAAGGCTCCCCGATCGAGGACGCGTTCGACGTGGGCGACGTCCTGGACCGGTTCGACGCCGTGCCGGAGGCCGGGTTGCCGGAGACCGGAGCCCCGGTGGTCGTCTGCGTCGGCAGGCTCTGCCGCCAGAAGGGCCAGGACGTGCTGCTGCGCGCCTGGCCGGACGTCACCTCCCGGGTGCCCGGCGCCCGGCTGGTCCTGGTCGGTGACGGACCGGACGAGGCCGCGCTGCGGGCCGCCGCGCCCGAGGGCGTGGAGTTCGTGGGCGCCGTAACCGACGCCGCGCCCTGGTACTCCGCCGCCACCCTGGTCGTCGCTCCCTCCCGCTGGGAGGGCATGGCCCTGGTACCGCTGGAGGCCCTGGCCAGCGGGCGTCCGGTGCTGATGAGCGACGTGTCGGGAGCGCGCGAGAGCCTGCCCCCGGCCCACACCGCGCTCTGCCTGGTCCCGCGCGAGGACCCGGTGACCCTCGGCCGGGCGATCGTCCGCCTGCTCAACGACCCGGTACGCGCCCGTGAACTCGGCGAGCAGGGACGGCGCTTCGCCCGCTCCGAGCACGACGTGTCACGCGGGGCCGCCGCGCTCTCCCGGCTCTACCGCGGGCTCCTGTCCGGCTCCTCGCCCCGATCCCCGCTCAGTGCAAGGGAGTTCAGCAGGCCATGACGACGGAACGCACGAGCGCCTCCGCTCTCGGCCGGCTCGTCTCCCGGCCCGGCCCGTCCACCACCTTCC
>NZ_BHZI01000074.1 GCF_004305975.1 Streptomyces otsuchiensis | reverse complement strand
CCGCCGCCCCGCCCGCGGCCCCCCCGCCCGCCGCCCCTGCCGCTCCACCGCCGCCGGGGAAGGCGGCGCCTCCCCCGCCGCCACCGCCTGGCGCAGTGGGCGCGTTACCCCCGATGACCTGCGCGAAGTCATGGCCGAGACCGGTCAGGATCGCCCGGGCCTCCTGGAGAAGTTCCTGCTTCCTGTTCTGGCCGTTCTCGGAGATGGTGGACAGCACCATGCCGTCGGCGGAGGCCATCCGCTCCTTGAGGTCCTCCTTGGCCTCCTGGTACCGGCCGTGGACGTCCTCGGCCTCCCAGAGCGCGCTCGCCGTGCGGGTGGCGGCCTCGTTGAGCTGCTGCGCGATCTGCACGGCGAAACCGCCGGCGTTGCCCGACCAGCTGGCCACGCTGTCGACGCCGTCGGCGAGTTCGAGCAGGCCGGCGCCGTTGTTCACCGCCGCCTCGGAGGCGACCCCGACCAGTGCCGTCTCCTCACCGGTCGCGGCCTCGGCCAGCAGCTTCCACGCGAAGGCGGCCGCCTCCATCGCGATGTGCTGCGGGCTGCGGATACGCCGGATCACGTCGCCGAAATCCGAGTCCACGGTCATCTGCTGTTTCCTCCCCCGGGCCGGTGGTCACTCACGGCCGTGCTGGGTGACTGGGCCTGCGCCACGCCACGTCAGTGGCCTTCTTCGATGTGGAAATGCTGGTCGTTGATGCGTCCCTCGAACGACAGCGCGAGGTGCTCCTCGTAGGTCAGCACGCGATGCGCCTCGGCGTCCGTCCCGCGGGCGATCCCGGCGGCCGTGCTGGCGTCCGCCGCGATGCTCTCGATCGATCCCCCCGCCCGCTCGATCTGCTCGATCAGGCTGTGTGCCGCCGACTCCAACGCCGCCGAGGCCGCCTCCGCGTTCGGTACGTCCCCGAACATGGCGCGGGAGGAAGCGACGCCGGCGAAGGCCGCCTTCATCCCGTAGAGCCCGTTGCGGCCGCTGAGATCGGACTCGGCGCCGTCGAGTGCCTCCGGGTCGAGAGTGATGTTCTCCTCGTCCACGTACCGTCCCCCTCCCTTTCGGTCTTCCTCCGGTCACGGTGGCGACCGGCGTGGCTGTCCCCCTTCGACGACGTCCGGCGTCAGCGGCGCAGGACGTTGACCATGGCCTGGCCGCCCTCCATGCCGGTGTTCTGAACGTTGCGCATGGCGGTGGAGTTGCTCTGCACGTCCTCGTCGAACCGGGTGGCCAGGCGACGGAACTCGGTGTCGCGGTCCAGCAGGGCGCCGCGGATCTGCTCGTCGACGAGGCCCTGCTCGGTGAGCTCGTAGAGGGAGCTGCGGACGTTCTCCCAGATGCGCTCGCACTCCTCGCGCTGCTTCGCGGTGGCGCTGTGGAGGTTCTCGAAACCCGCGTTGGTGAACTGGATGACCATGGGTCGTCTCTTCCCGTGTGGTGGTCGAAAGGTCCTGCGGCGCTCGCCCCGGGCGGTCTCCGGGGCGAGGGCGATGACGCCCGGCGCGGCGCGGCGCCGGCGGGCCCTGCGTCAGATGGCGGCCGCGATACCGGCGTCGGCCCCGCCACCACCGCCGGCGTTGCGGATCAGGCTCTCGGCCTGCGAGTCCGTCTCCACACCGGTGTTGACGGTGACGTTGAGGTCGGCGGCGAGCCCGTTGAGGGTCTCGGCGAGGAGCCCGCCGAACCGGCCCAGCCCCTCGTAGTTCTCGCCGGCCTGGGCCGTGCCCCCGCCCTGGTAGGCGGCGGACACCTGGCCGGCGTTGGCGGCGACCTCCCGGGAGACCGTCTCCATCTCCTCGAACGCCTGGTCGATGATGTTCTGCACCCGGGTGGCTTCCTCCGGGCTGAGCTTGACCTCTTCGCTCATCTTTCCTCCTCCGTGGGGCCGCGTGGGCCGGCCCCCTCGGGCGGTCGGTGCGATGTCACGACGCGCCGGGGCAGCACGGCCTGCGGCAGGAACCACTGACGCTACGCGGCGGCCGTATCAGTTCCGTATCCGCGACGTGGCACCGGGCGGGGAGGGCGGCGACGGGCATCTCCGCCGGTGTCGCGCAGCGCCGGAACGCTCCGGTGCGCACGCGATGGGGCGCACGCGACAAGGCGCACGAACCACCGCGGCGGACATCAACGCGAAGGCGCGCCCTGGACGCGCCGGAGCAGGTGGTGGCGCCGGACGGCTACTCGCCGACGGCGCCGCGGCGCGGACGTCCGGTGTCGCCCCGGCCGCTCCGCTCCTCGTCCGACGGTGAGGACCCGGACGGCTCCGGGAACAGCGAGGAGAGCTCGCCCATCGACTCCAGCGGCACGACGGTGAGCGGACCGGGTTCGACCGGCGGCGGGTCCCCCTCGCCGTGGGCGCGGGCGCCGGGGACCGGGCCGTCGACGTAGTAGAGCCGGATGCTCTTGTTCTCCCGCCGGTTCAGGGCGTCCACCTCGGCCCGCGCCTGGTCGTTGTGGCTGTCGGCGGCCGCCTCGCGTCCCGAGTAGCGCAGCGCGGTGGCCAGCAGGCCGCGCATGTGCGCGGTGGTGTAGGGGTCCAGGACGTGTCCGGCGGCGTGCAGCATCGCGCGCTCCGCCCAGCGCGCCGCCTGGTCGTACTCGCGGCGGCCGAGGTGGTACTCGGCGAAGATGCCGCTGACCATGGTGCGGGAGTACGGAAGCCGGGACAGCCGGTGGGCACGGACGGCCAGTTCGTGACCGCGCCGGGCGTCGCCGCTCTTGAGGTAGCTGTAGGCGAGGTTGCAGGTGACGGACACCTCCGTGTCCACGAGCCCCTGCCTGCTCGCCTGCTCGCGTGCCTCCTCACCGGCGGCCCGGGCGGCCTCGGTCTCGCCCCCCATGGCGAGGCAGGCCGCGAGGTTGCTGAGCACGGTGAGCCGGTAGTCGTTCTCGCCGAGCGCGCCCAGCAGCCGGTCCGCGCGGCGCAGCAGCCGTGTGCCGCGCGCGCTGTCCTGCTGCTGGCCGGCGGCGCGGCCGAGCTGGGAGAGCGCGACGGCCTCGCCGTAGGTGTCGTCGAGGCGTTCGGCCACCCGCAGCACGATGTCGCAGACCCGCTCCTGGTCGCGCCAGTCCAGCCGGACGCCGAAGTAGGGCTCGATCGCGAGCGCGGCCTCGCGCGCGAAGGTGGAGAGCGGGCGCCCCGCCAGGTGGGTGCCCTCGTCGTAGCCGGGCGCGGAGAGCTGTTCGGCGAGGAGGAGGACGTCCTCGCGCACGGAGTCCAGCCAGTTCAAGGCCTGTTCGTACCCGTTGTGGTGTGCCGTCGCCGGGAAGCGGTCGGCGGCGGCGCGGCAGCGGTCGTGGTAGACCTCGTTGACCTGGAAGGTGAGGATGGCGGAGTTGAGGGCGCCGAGGTACCAGGACGCCAGCCCGGCCAGGCTGGCGCGGGCCTCCTCCGGGTCGAGGCGGTCGGCCTGCCAGGCGGCCGCGGAGCGCAGCAGGTCGTGGAGGGTGTACTCGCCGGGCCGGGGACTGTCGATGATCCGGGCGTCGGTGAGGCGTTCCAGCGCTTCCTCGGCCTCGGTGGGGGTGCAGCCGGCCGCCGCGGCGGCGGTGGCCGCGGTGTAGGAGCGCAGCGAGGCGACACCGAGCCGGGGGAAGAGCCAGGCGGCCCGGAGGTCGACCTCGTTCTCGCTGTCGGCGAGCTGGTCGATGCTGACCATGAGGCTGGCCCTGAGGTCGAGGTCGGCGACCCGCAGCTGCTCCATGCGGCCGTGCTCCTCGCGCAGCACGGCGATCCAGTCGCTGAGGCTCCAGCGGGGGCGGGCCGCCATCCGGGTGGCCACGATGCGCAGGGCGAGCGGCAGCTGCCCGCAGACGCGTGCCAGCTCGTACCACTCCTCGGGGCGGCCGCTGGCGCCCGCGCCGCCGACGGTCGAGCGGAGCATCTGTACGGCGTCGTCGTCGGCCAGCCGGCCGAGGTGGACGTGGTGGCCGTCGGCGAGTCCGGCCAGCATGGTGCGGCTGGTCACGAGGGCGGCGCTGCCCGGTTCGGCCGGCAGCAGCGGGCGGACCTGTTCGGCGTCCAGGGCGTTGTCGAGGAGCAGCAGCACGCGCCGTCCGCGCAGCCGTTCGCGGTACAGCTCCGTGGCGCGGCCGACGTCCTGCGGGATGTCCTTGAGCGGGACGGAGAGGGCCGAGGTCAGGAGCCGCAGGGCGGACTCGGGCGCGAGGGCGGGGTTGTGCGGATCGGCTCCGCGCAGGTCGACGTAGAGCAGTCCGTCGGGGAAGAACTCGGCCGCGCCGCGCGCGGCACGTACGGCGAGCGCGGACTTCCCGACGCCGCCGGCGCCGTCGATGAGGCAGATCCCGGGTGCGGTCGCGGCGTCGGCCAGCCGCTGCCGTACCAGGGCGAGTTCGGCGTCGCGCGCGACGAACGTGGCAATGGCGGCGGGGAAGTTGGGCATGACCGGCCCGCGCACGGGGCCGGTGCCCGTGGGGAAGGCCGCGGGGGCGGCGGGGCGGCGCAGCTCGGGGTCGTCGCGCAGGATCGACTCCTCCAGCTGACGCAGTTCCAGGCCCGGTTCGAGGCCGAGTTCGTCGATGAGCCGCTCGCGGACGGTGCGGTAGACGACCAGTGCGTCGGCGGTCCGGCCGCAGCGGTGCAGCGCGAGCATGAGCTGCCGTGCGAGGCGTTCGCGCAGGTAGTGGTGGTGCACGGCGGAGGTCAGCTCGTCGATGATCTCGCTGTGCAGGCCGAGCGCGGTCTTGAGGTCGAAGCGCTCCTCGACGGCGGTCAGCCGCAGTTCCTCCAGGCGGGCCTGCTCGGAGGTGCGCAGGGGGCAGTCGCCGGTGTCCTCCAGCGGGGTGCCGCGCCACAGGCCCAGTCCGCGTTCGAGGATCTCCAGCGCCTCGGCGGGCGCGGAGGAGGTCAGGGCGCGGGAGCGGGTGAGCAGTTCACGGAAGGCGCCGAGGTCGGTGTCCTGCTCGTCGAGGACGAGCTGGTAGCCGCCGGCGGCCGTCCGGATCCGGCCCTCGGGCAGTGCCTTCCGCAGTCGCATGACGTAGTTGCGCAGGGTGGTGCGGGCGCTGGGCGGCAGGTCGGTGCCCCACAGCTGCCCGGCGAGTTCTCCCGCCGGCACGACCTGTCCCGGCCGGAGCGCGAGGGCCGCGAGCAGCGCGCGGAGCATCGGTGCGCTGACCGTGGACGGCTCCCCGTCCTCGGAGAGCACTTCCAACGGGCCCAGCAGCCGGATCTTCACGCTCGTCACCTCCCCGGTACCCGGCTGGAGGGAAACCGGGTGCCACCCCCTTGTCGGCACGGTACCGGCCCTCTGAACAGGGACGGCCGCCGCGACCGGTCAGATCACGGACAGTGCCGGAAGGCAACCGTACACGTCCGGACATGGGAGGGGTTACGCGCTCCCGCGGGTGGGTGGAAGCCCGCCTGCTGACCGGTGCGCTCCGGGGCCGCCGGCGGGCGGGAAAGCGGTTACGCCCCGTCAGGCGGGCGCCACCGCGGGTCCGCGTGGCCCCCCGGCCCGGTGCGCGACAGCGGCTGTCAGGAGCTAGAGGACCAGGGTCCACAGCCACACCACGCCGGCGCCCAGCACGCCGAGCACCAGCGCGAAGAGCACGATGGTGACGACGAGTCCGACCCGCTCCATCGCCGGGTCGCGCCGCCGGCGCGGGGCGCGAGGTTGACGCGGCCGCCGTCCGCCCGCAGCGCTGCCGGAGGGCAGCCCGCGTTGCCCCTCGATGTCGAGCGCGGCGACGGCGACGGCCGCGGCGTAGTGCCGCTGGTCGGGCGAGAAGGACGGCGGCAGCTCGGGCGCGAGGCGCCGGTCCACCGCCACGACCCGTGGATCGTCCTGTTCGATCAGCGCACGGGCACGCGGTGAGATGTCGGACGACGCGGGAGTTCGTTCCATGACCGGCCCCTCCGGATGCGCACCCGCCCCCCGGCGGGTACTGCTGGGACCGAAGATAGACGCTCGCTCCCCCGCGCGTCGCTCCCCAGCCCGGGTCACCGGTCCGACGCGCCCGGCGACCGAGCCGCCCGGACGGCGGAACGCGGCGTCCTCCGTCGCCGCCGGTGGTGTTGAATCCGCCGGTGGTCCCGATCCCGCCATCTGAGGAGCAGCCATGCGCATCGCGGTCCTGGACGACTACCAGCGTGCCGCCCACCGGTTCGCCGACTGGGACGCGCTCGGTGCGGGGCGCGGCGACGTGGACTTCGTGCACGAGCACATCGCCGATCCGGACGCGCTGGCGGCGCGGCTGGCCGGGCGGCAGGCGGTGGTGGCGATGCGCGAGCGGACCGCGTTCGACGCGGCGCTCTTCGCCCGTCTGCCGGAGCTGGAGCTGCTGGTCACCACGGGCATGGCCAACGCCGCGATCGACCTGGAGGCGGCCGCCGCGCACGGCGTGACGGTCTGCGGCACCGAGGGGGCTCCCCACGGGACCGTCGAGCTGACCTGGGGGCTGGTCCTGGCGCTCACCCGCGGCCTGCCCGAGGAGACCACGGCGATGCGGCGGGGCGGCTGGCAGCGGACCATCGGCACCGACCTGCACGGCGCGACCCTCGGCGTCGTCGGTCTCGGCCGGCTCGGTACACCGGTCGCGGCCGTCGGGGCGGCGTTCGGAATGCGGGTCCTGGCGTGGAGCAGCCGGCTGGATCCCGAGCGGGCCCGGGCGGCGGGTGCCGAACCGGTCGACCGCGAGACGCTCTTCCGCACCGCGGACGTGGTGAGCGTGCACTACAAGCTCGGCGCGCGCAGCCGGGGTCTGGTCGGGGCACGGGAGCTGGCCTGGATGAAGCGGTCGGCGCTGCTGGTCAACACCTCCCGTGGCCCGGTGGTGGACACGGCCGCGTTGACGGCGGCGCTGCGTGAGGGCCGCATCGCGGGTGCGGCACTCGATGTCTACGACCACGAGCCGCTGCCGGACGACGATCCGCTGCGCACCGTGCCCAACCTGCTGCTGACCCCGCATCTGGGCTACGTCACCGAGGGCACCTACCGGGTGTTCTACGGCCAGGCCGCCGAAGACATCGCCGCGTACACGGCCGGCACCCCGGTCCGGGTCCTCTCCGCCTGAGACACCGCCCGCGGCGCCACCGGACCGCGAACACCGCCCGCCCGGCCGGCGCGGGCGCCGCCGCCCGCCGCCCTCCCCGCGACCTGCCGCTCTCTCCCGCTACACGCGCACCGGGAGAGAGAAGAGAGAGACCGGCGAGAGACCACGTTCCTAAGTTCCTTCTCCAGGCCCCAGTTTTCAGCCGGACCGGGAGGAGACATCGATGCCAGGAGATTCACGTTCTCTGAGGGCGGTCGTCGTGGGAGGCGGGCCGGTCGGATGTCTCGTCGCGATCGAGCTGCGCAAGCGCTCCTTCGAGGTGGACGTCTACGAACGCGGCCCCGACATCCGCAGCTACCCTCCCGCCCGGGGGCACTCGTTCAATCTCACGCTCACCAAGCGCGGCATGGACTCCCTCGACGAGGACCTGCTGGAGCTGCTGTACGGGCGGGGTGTTCCGCTTCCGCAGCGGATCGTGCACGCCGCCGACGGCACGCTCTCGTACCAGCCCTACGGCTCGGGCCCCGAGCACCACCTGCTGTCCATTCCCCGGGGCAGCCTGCACGAGCTGCTGCTGCAGAGGGCGGAGAACGCGGGCGCCCGGTTCCACTTCCACCACGAGTTCGTCGGCGCCGATCCCTCAATACCGCGGGCGACCTTCGCGGTCCGGGGTGTGAGCGTGACCGAGGCGTACGCGGAGCTGCTGGTGGGCTGCGACGGGGCCAACAGCATGGTGCGCCATGTGCTCTCCCGCTCCGGAGCGCGGATGCAGGTCTCGCAGGACCACTTCGGCGACGGTTTCGTCGAGGTCAGGCTGCCCGCCGACGAGGACGGCGGGCACACGCTGCTGCGCGCCCACCGGGACCCGGCGGAACCGCGCAGCGAGCAGCACGGGCTGCACATCTGGTCGCGGGGCCACTTCATGCTGATGACCCAGCCCAACACGGACGGCACCTACACGGCGGGGCTGTGGATGCCGTTGACCCATCCCGATCCGGAACAGCCGAGCTGGGAGACGATCACCTCCCCGGAGGCCGTCAACGAACTGTTCGCCGAGCACTTCGCCGACGTCGTGGAGTTCCTGCCGTCGCTGGCCTCCGACGTGCTCGCGGTCTCGCCGGCGCCGCTGAAGACGATTCGCTGCCTCCCCTACCACCATCAGCGGACCGTGCTGCTCGGGGACAGCGCGCACACCCTGGTCCCGTTCTTCGGGCAGGGCATCAACTGCAGCTTCGAGGACGTCCGCTCGCTGATGTCGCTGTACGACGCGAGCGTCGGGCGGCACGGCCCGGTCGGTGCCATCGACGTGACCCTTCCCGAGTTCACCCGGACCCGGAAGCCGGCCGGTGACGCCATCGCCGACCTGTCGCTGGCGATGAGCTCGGAACTCAAGCGGAGCGCCGCCAGTCCGGGGTTCCAGGCCAGGACCGCTTTGGAGAAGCTGATCCACCGGCGGCACCCGGACCTGTATGTGCCGCTGTACCACGCGGTGGCCTTCACCCACACGCCGTACCACGAGGTCACGGCCCGGCACGCCCGGCAGTCCGCCCTGCTCGACGAGTTGTGCGCACGGCTCGATCCGGTGCGGGACGCCGAGCTGATCATCGACGCGTACGCCGCCGCCGTCACGCGGCGCGACCATGCCGCGGAGGTGTCGGTGGTGCCCGCCGGCCAGGGGCTGTCCCTCAGTCCCGACCAGGAGAAGGAGCTGCTGGACCGGGTCGCCGAGCGGCTGGCGGCGTACCAGGGCGACCTGGCGAAGGGCGGTCTCCCCGCCTCGTTCGGTGACCTGGACCGGGTCGGCGCGGGACCGCTGGGGCCGCAGGGCGCGTCGGCCCCGTACGAGGGGACCGAGCTGAGTGATCTGCTGGACCAGGTCTTCGACCAGGCGCTGCCCAGCGGGATGCTCCACGCCCACGCGGGATTCCTCTCACATGTTCCCTCGGGCGGCCTGTTCCAGGGCGCGGTGGGCGAGTTCGTGGCGCGCAGTCTCAACCGGTTCGCCGGCGCGTGGGCCGCGGCGCCGGGCTTCGTGCAGATCGAGACCGCCGTCGTGCGCTGGTTCTGCACGGCGATGGGGTACGGGGAGGGGTCCTTCGGCTATCTGACCACGGGGGGTTCCATCGCCAACTTCATGGCGCTGCGCTGCGCGCTGGAGCCGATAGCCGAGGACGAGCGGCACCGGTCGGCGGTGTACGTCTCCGCCGAGGGTCACTTCTCGGTGCAGAAGGCGGCCCGGCTCGCCGGGCTGCGCGCGGACCGGGTGCGGTCCGTCCCGGTGGACGCGGAGTGCCGGATGGATCTGGCGGCGCTGCGCGCCATGGTGGAGCGGGACCTGCGCGACGGCGTGACGCCGGCGTGTGTGGTGGCCACCGCCGGCACCACCAACACGGGTGCGGTGGACGACATCGAGGGGATCGCCGCGCTCTGCGGCGAGTGGGGCGTGTGGCTGCACGTCGACGCCTGCTTCGGTGGCTTCTTCCGGCTCACCGCGCGGGGCAGGGAGCTGCTGGCGGGCACCGGGCAGGCCGACTCGGTCGCCGTGGACGCGCACAAGTCGCTGTTCCTGCCGCACGGCAACTCGGCGTTGCTGGTCCGCCGCAAGGAGACCCTCAAGGCGGCCTTCGCCATTCCCGGCGCGGCCTACATCCCGGAGCTGTCCGACGACGAGGACCGCCCGGACTTCATGAACTACGGGCCGGAGGTGACCCGCGAGGTGCGGGGCCTCACGGCGTGGCTGCCGCTGCGGCTGCACGGACTGCGGGCCTTCGAGGAGGCCCTGGACCGGACGCTGGACCTCGCGGACGACGTGGCGGCGCGGCTGGCGGCGCTGGACGGCGTCACCGTCGTACCGCGCGGCCGTCCGCACCTGCCGACCGTGACCTTCCGGCTCGGGCCCGCCGGTGGCGGCACGGCGGCCGACGGGCTGAACGAGCGAACGTGCGAACTGATCAACTCACGCGGCAACGTCTATCTGTCCACATCCAGCCTGCCGGGCCACGGGACCGTCCTGCGCGTCTGCGTCATGCACCACCGGACGGACGCGGCGGTGCTCGACCGGCTGATGACCGATCTGGAGTGGGCCAGGGAAACGCTTGAGCGCGACCATGTGGAGAGGAGTATCGCGTCATGAGGACCACCACCGAGGTTCAGTCCGTCCCACCGGGCCCGGACGCTCCGGCCGCCGACCAGCTGGGGTGGTTCGAGCGGGACCCGTTCGCCTGTGTCGAGGAGGCGTCGCGCCGGTACGGCACTCCCTTCACCCTGCGGCTGGGCTCGCTCGGCAACGAGGGCCTGGTCGATGTCGAACACCGGGGAGAGTGGGTCTTCCTCACCAGGCCGGAGCAGTTGCAGGCGATGTACACGGCGCCGGCGAGCATGACCAGCGGCGCCCACGCCAACCAGGTGTTCTTCGGGACCATGGAGGAGTCGGTCGGCTACATCGACGGCCGCGCCCACCGGCGGCGGCGCTCCCAGCTGCACCCCGCCTTCAGCGGCAACCGTGACTATGTGGCGATCATCGCGCAGGCGGTCGACAGCCACCTGGCCGCGTGGCCCCGGGACACGCCCTTCGAGCTGTTCCCCGCGCTCCAGGAGCTGACCAGCGAGGTGATCACCGAGGTCGTCTGCGGCAACTTCGACGCCGCGGACCGCCGCACGCTGGCCCGGCTGCTGCCGCGCACCGAGAACGCGCGGTTCACCGGGGACGAGATGCTGGCGGCGGACGACGCGGTCCGCGAGTTCGTCGCCGAGCGGATGCCCGGCCACCTGGCCCGTTCGGAGGCGCTGGGCCGGGACGACGTCCTCACCTCGCTGCTGCGGCACGCCGCCGAGGGAGACGGGTCACTGACGGACGAGGTCGTCCGGGACGAGGTCTTCAGCCTGCTGTACACCGGCTTCTCCACCACGGCCAACACCCTGGCCTGGGCGTTCGTCGAGGTGATGCACAGTGAGCGGGTGCAGAGGGCGCTGCGGGCCGAGGTCGGCGGGCGCTTCCGGCACCGTCCGCTGGCGCGTGAGGAGTTCGGCGACCTCGACTACGTCGACGCCACCGTGATGGAGGCGCTGCGGCTGCACCCGGTCTCCGCGCTCAACGGGGTGCGGATGGTTTCGGAGCCGCTGCGGATCGACGACTACCTACTGCCGAGCGGCACGATCCTGGTGCACTGCGCGCATGTCCTCCAGCGCAGCCCGGACCTCTACGCCGACCCGCTGGGTTTCTCACCGGAGCGGTTCCTGGGGAAGCAGCCCGACCAGTACGTGTGGGGCCCGTTCGGTGGCGGCACCCGGACCTGCGTGGGGCGCGGGTACGCGCTCGCGGAGATGCGGATGATCCTGGCCATGGCGGTCTCCGAGATCCGGCTCGACCCGCTCGGCCCGGTGCCGCGCGCCCGTCAGCAGGGCATCTTCATGGGGCCGGCCGACCAGGCCCGCTGTCTGGTGCGGAGCCTGCGGTGACGGGGGCCGTGGCGGCGCCGCGCGCTCCGGTGGCGGTGACCGTCCCGGACCGCGACACGGCGCGGGCGCTGGGACGGGACCACCCGGTGGTGCCCCTCTACCGTGAGTTCCTGGCCGACGCGCTGACCCCGGCGACGGTGTTCGACCGGCTCTGCGCGGACGGGGAGACCGGCTTCCTGCTGGAGAGCGTCCCGGTCGGCGGGACGGCCGTCGCCCGCTGGTCCTACGTGGGGCACCGGCCCCGCCCCGCGCCGGTCACCGAAGGGGACCCCCTGACGGCACTCGCCCCGCTGCTCGCGGAGCGCGCCGCCGTCCTTCCGGGGCTGCCGCCCTTCCAGGGGGGCGCGGTCGGCTACCTGGGCTACGAGGCGGCGCGGCACTTCGAGCGGCTGCCGGTCCCGCCGGGGCCCGGGCCGGGCGTGCCGGAGTCGGCGTTCCTGATCGCCGACGACGTGGTGGCCATCGACAACGCCACCCGGCGGCTGCTGCTGATGACCGCGCACCGGCCCCGTGACGAGGAGTACCGGGAGGCGGTGGCGCGGCTGGACGAGATGGAGCGGCGGCTGGCCGCCCCCGGGCCGCACGAGGGCGCACCGGTCCGGCCGTTCGCGGCGCCGGAGAGCCGGGCCGGGCCCGACGGCTGGCGGTGCGAGGTGAGCCGCGCGGAGTTCGAGCGGCGGGTGCGGCGGGCACGGGAGTACATCGCCGCGGGTGACGCCTTCCAGATCGTGCTCTCCCAGCGGTTCAGCAAGCCGCTGCGTGCCCACCCACGGGCGCTGTACCGGCAGCTCCGGGCGATCAATCCCTCGCCGTACATGTACCACGTCAGTCTGGGGGGCGGGCGGCACGTCATCGGCGCCTCACCGGAGCTGCTGGTACGGGTCGAGGGCCGGCGGGTGCGGACCCGTCCGCTGGCGGGTACCCGGCCGCGCGGCGGGGACCAGCACGACGACCTGGAGCTGGAGGCCGCGCTGCTGGCGGACCCCAAGGAGCGGGCCGAGCACGTGATGCTGGTCGATCTGGGACGCAACGACCTGAGCAGGGTGTGCGCTCCGGGCTCGGTGCGGGTCAGCCGGCTGATGGACGTGGAGCGCTTCTCGCACGTGATGCACCTGTCGTCGACCGTTGACGGCGAACTCCTCCCCGGTCGCGACGCGTTGGACGCCCTGCGGGCCGCGTTCCCCGCCGGGACGCTCAGCGGGGCGCCCAAGATCCGCGCGATGGAGATCATCGCCGAGCTGGAGGGCGAGCGCCGCGGCGTGTACGGCGGTGCCATCGGTCACCTCGGCCCCGGCGGGCGGCTGGACCTCGCCATCGGCCTGCGGACGCTGGTGGTCTCCGACGGGAGGGTCCACGTACAGGCGGGCGCCGGGGTGGTCGGCGACTCCGATCCCGCCGCCGAGTACCAGGAGACGCTGCACAAGGCCGGTGCGATGTTCGCCGCGGTACGGCACGCGGAGGCGGACAGGTGACCGCCGGGCCGCGGGTGGCGGTGATCGACAACTACGACTCCTTCACCTACAACCTCGTCCACTACCTCGCCGAGCTGGGCGCCGACCCGGTGGTGCACCGCAACGACGCGGTCACCCCGGAGGAGCTGGCCACCGCCGACCTGCTGCTCATCTCCCCCGGGCCCTCCTCCCCCGCCGAGGCGGGTGTGAGCGTGGCGGCGGTCCGCGCGCTGAGCGGGCACCGCCCCGTCCTCGGGGTGTGTCTGGGGCACCAGTGCGTCGCGACCGCGTTCGGCGGCACGGTGGTGCGGGGTTCGCCGACGCACGGCAAGACCTCGGAGATCACCCACGACGGCTCCGGTGTACTCGCCGGGCTGCCGCAGCCGTTCACCGCCACCCGCTACCACTCGCTGGTCGTCGACCCGCTGTCGCTGCCGTCCGCGCTGGTCCCCAACGCCTGGACGCCCGACGGCACCGTGATGGGCCTGCGACACCGCGACCACCCCACCTACGGAGTGCAGTTCCACCCCGAGTCGGTGCTCAGCCCCGACGGGAGACGACTGATCGCCACCTTCCTGGAGAGCGCAGCATGCGTGATGTGATGAGGAAACTCGCCGGAGGAACGAAGCTCACGGAGGCCGAGGCGTCGTGCGCCATGGGCATCGTGATGCGCGGAGAGGCCACCCAGGCCCAGATCGCCGGTTTCGCGATGGGGCTCAGCGCGCGCGGTGAGACCGTCGACGAGCTGGTCGGACTCGCGCGCACGGTGCGCGAGTACGCCGTGGAGGTCCACGCCGGAACCGATGTGCTGGACATCTGCGGCACCGGTGGCGACGGGCTGAACACCTTCAACATCTCCACGGCGGCGGCGATCGTCACCGCGGCCTGCGGAGTCCGGGTGGCCAAGCACGGCAACCGCGGCGTCTCCTCCGGCTGCGGCAGCGCGGACATCCTGGAGGAGCTGGGCGTGGTGGTGGGTCTGCCGCCCGACGCGGCGCGACGCTGCGTCCAGGAGGTCGGGATCGGCTTCCTGTTCGCTCCCCTCTACCACCCCGCCTTCCGGCACGCGGCCCAGGCGCGGCGGGAGATGGGGGCGCGCACCGTCTTCAACCTGCTGGGCCCTCTCACCAACCCCGCCCGTCCCTCGCGCCAGATCATGGGGGTGCCGCAGGCGGACCTGGTCGCCCCGATGGCGGAGGCGGCCGGCCGTCTCGGCCTGGTGCACGCGATGGTCTTCCACTCGATGGACGGCATGGACGAACTGAGCACCAGCGCACCCGCCGACGTGGTCGAGGTGCACCAGGGACGGCGCACCCACTACCGGCTCGACCCGGCCGAGTTGGGTCTGCCGCACTGTGACCGGTCGGAACTGACCGGCGGCGACCGCATGGTGAACGCCGGCATCGTCACCCGGCTGCTGGACGGCGAGCGGGGGCCCGCCCGGGACGTGGTGCTGCTCAACACGGCGGCGGCCCTCAAGGCCGCCGGACACGTGACGAGTTGGCGCAGCGGCCTGGAGACCGCCGCGCTGGCGGTGGACAGCGGCAACGCGGCCCGACTGCTGGCACGGTGGCGAGACCTCACCCACCGGCTGGCCGCCGAGTCCGCCCGGGCCACGGCGTGAGCGGCACCGCGGCGCCCGCCCTGCTGGACCGGCTGGTCGCCCAGGCCCGTGAACAGACGGCCGCCGACCGCGCCCTGCTGGACGAACCGGCGCTCCGCGAGGCCGCGGAGACCGCCCCGGCGGTAAGGGACTTCACCGAGGCACTGCGCGGCCCCGGCCTCTCGGTGATCGCCGAGCTGAAACCCCGCAGCCCGGTCAAGGGCGCGCTGGTCACCGACTACCGGCCCACGGAACGGGCGGCGGCGTACCGGCTCGGAGGAGCCGCCGCGATCTCGGTCCTCACCCACCGGGACGGTTTCGGCGGCTCGCCGGAACATCTGCGGGAGGTACGGGCGCACAGTGATCTGCCGCTGCTGCGCAAGGACTTCGTCGTCGACGACTACCAGGTGTGGCAGGCCCGGGTGTGCGGCGCCGACGCGGTGCTGCTGATCGCGACCGCGCTGTCCGCGGAGCGGCTGGCCGAACTGGTCGCCCTGGTCGAGCAACTGGGCATGACCGCGCTGGTGGAGGTGCACGACGAGGCGGAGGCCCGGGTCGCGCTGGAGGTGGGGGCGACGGTCATCGGTGTCAACCACCGGGACCTGCGCACCTTCTCGCTCGACCTCTCACTCACCGAGCGCATCGCGCCGCTGGCCGGTTCCGGCCGGCTGGTGGTGGCCGAGAGCGGTGTCGGCGGCGCCGCGGACGCGGCGACCGTACGCCGCGCCGGCGCGGACGCCGTGCTCGTCGGGGAGGCCCTCATGCGGTCCGGTACACCGGCCGCACTGATCGAGGAGTTGAGACAGGCATGAGTACGAGCCAGGTGACGGGCACACCCGAAGCCACCACCCGGCGGCGGCCGGTGACCGCCGCCGGGCGACCGCACCTCCCGCCACCGGGCTGGACGCCCGGGTCCTGGCGGCGGCTGCCGACGGCCCAGCAGCCCGAGTGGCCCGAACCGGCCGCGGTCGGCGAGGTGGTGGAGGAGCTGACGGCGATGCCGCCCCTGGTCCTGCACCAGGAGGCCGACGCGCTGCGACGTGACCTGGCCGAGGTCGCCGCCGGGCGGGCCTTCCTCCTGCAGGCGGGTGACTGCGCCGAACGGTTCGCCTCCGCCAACGAACAGGACGTGCGGGGCCGGGTCGGGCTGATCCTCCAGCTGTCCGTGCTCCTCACCTTCGGGGGCGGTCTGCCCGTGGTGAAGGTGGGGCGGATGGCGGGGCAGTACGGCAAGCCGCGCAGCTCCCCGACGGAACGGGTGGGCGGGGCGGAGATCCCCTCCTACCGGGGGGACATCGTCAACGACCCGGCGGTGAAGGGCCGCACACCCGACCCGGACCGGATGCGGCGCGCCTACCGGCACGCGTCGGTGACCATGAACCTGCTGCGGGCGGTCACCCAGGGCGGGTTCGCCGCCCTGTCCCAACTGCACGCGCGCAATCTGGAGTTCGTGCGGCGAGGCCCGGCCGCGCACCGCTACCGGGACGCGGCCGAGGACATCTCCTGGGCGCTGCGCTTCATGTCCGCCTGCGGCGCCGAGGACACCGGGGCGCAGCTCGCCCCGCTCTACACCTCGCACGAGGCGCTGCTGCTGGAGTACGAGCAGTCGCTCACCCGGCCCGGCGCCGAGCCCGGCAGCTGGTACGACTCCAGCGCCCACATGCTCTGGGCCGGGGAACGAACCCGGCAACCGGACGGCGGGCACATCGAGTTCCTTTCGGGGGTCGCCAACCCGGTCGGGGTGAAGGTCGGCCCGTCCAGCACGCCGGGCGAGGTGGTCGAGCTGTGCGAGCGGCTGGACCCGGCCGGCGTGCCGGGCCGGCTGACGCTCATCACGCGACTCGGGGCGGACCGGGTGTCGGCGCTGCTGCCGCCGCTGGTCCGGGCGGTGCGGGACAGCGGCCGGGAGGTGGTGTGGTCCTGCGACCCGATGCACGGGAACACCGTCGCGACCGGCACCGGCCGCAAGACCCGCAACCTGGAGACGGTGTTCGCGGAGATCGCCGGCTTCTTCGCGGTGCACCGGGCCGAGGGCACCGTGCCCGGCGGGCTCCATCTGGAGCTGACCGACCGGGACGTGACCGAGTGCCTGGGTGGCGTCCAGCAGCTGGTCGAGGAGCAGCTCCCGCTGCGCTACGAGAGTGTCTGCGACCCCAGGCTCAACGCCGTGCAGTCGGTCGAGCTGGCCTTTCGGGTGGCGGAGTTGCTACGGCGTCACCACCAGGTGGCGACCTAGGCGGTCTCTGATGCCCCCCGACCCCGCGACGCTCCTCGCCGGACAGGACGGGAAGCCGCGGTGGCGGCGGACGCGGAGCGTGCCCCGGGGCCGGGAACCGATGACGGTTCCCGGCCCCGGGGCACGTACGGGTCGGCTCCCGCGCCGCCGGTCAGCCCGGGCGTCCGGCCGGGGGGACGGCCTCGGCCGCGGGCGGCGGCCCCGGCGGGGTGCCCTCGCCGAAGGGCCGCCCTCCCAGCGCGTCACGGCCGTGCGGGGCGAGCCAGCCGGAGAGGTCGGGCCCGCCGGCCACGATGTGGTGGGGGTTACCGGCGTCCAGCACTGTGAAGTAGTGCCGCTTCATGTCGTCGAAGTCGACGGTGTCCCCGAACCCCGGTGTCTGGAAGAGGTCGCGGGCGTACGCCCACAGCGCCGGCATCTGGGCCAGCAGGTTGCGGTTGCACTTGAAGTAGCCGTGGTAGATCGCGTCGAAGCGCGCCAGGGAGTTGAAGAGCCGGACGTCGGCCTCGGTGATGGTGTCGCCCACCAGGTAGCGGCGCCCGGTCAGCCGCTCCTCCATCCGGTCGAGGCAGTCGAAGAGCCGCTGGTAGGCGCTGTCGTACGCCTCCTGGGTCTCCGCCATGCCCGCCTCGTAGACGGCGATGGCGACATTGTGGAAGACGTCGGTGTTCAGCTCGTCGATCTCCGCGCGGTGCGCCTCGGGGTAGAGGTCGGGTGCGCCGCGCCGGGCGTGCTCGCCCCACTCGGTGGCGAGGTCGATCGAGAGGGTGTCGATGTCGTTGGTGGCGACCTTGCCGCTGGGGACATCGACCATCACCGGCACGCTGACCCCGGCGTCGTAGCCCGGCGCCGCGGCGAAGTAGGGCTCGCTGAGGAAGCGGATGCCCAGCACGGGGTCGGGCGCGGGCAGGCGCCAGCCCCGTTCGTCCTGGAGCGGGTCGGTGAAGGCCACCGAGATCGCCGGCTCCAGTCCCATCAGTCTCCGGACGATCAGTGAACGCCCGGCGAACGGGCAGGCCCGGCTCGCCAGCAGGCGGTAGCGCCCCGCCTCCACCGGCCAGGCGCCGCCGTTACGGCGGATCCGGCCGTTGAAGCGGGTCGCGGACATCACCGAGGTGTCCTCGCTCATGTTGCTCCTGTTTCGTGGTGGGTCTTCCATGGTGCGGCTCCCGGAGGTCGGACACCGGGAGCCGTGGCCGGGGCCGCCCGGCCCTGGTCGGACACCGGACGCCGTGCCCCGGGTTCAGCGAGGGGGAACGTGCTGCGGCTCCGCTCCGGACGTCACCGGGGCCACCTCGCGGCTCTCCGGGTCCGGAAGCCGCGGTGGTCCGGACCGCAGGCTCAGCCAGAACAGCGCGCCGGCTCCGGCGTTGACCACCGCGAGTGCCGCGCACATGGCGGCCAGCCCGCCCGCCGCCAGCAGCGGCCCGGCCAGGGCGAAGGTGCCGACGGCCGCGGTGGCGCCCATGGCCAGTTCGCCCAGCCCCTCCGTGCGGTGCCGCAGCGGCCGCGGCGTGACCTCGACGAGCCAGGCGCTACCGCTGACCAGGTGCATGTTCCAGGCCGCGCCCGCCAGGAAGACCAGCAGCACGTCGGAGGCCCGGCCCAGTCCCGAGACCCCCAGCAGCAGGGTGAGGACCATGGCAACCGCCGCCAGGACGGAGGTCTGACGTGCCCCCAGGCGGCGGCAGAGCGCGGCGGAGACCGGGGACAGGGCGAACATGCCGCCGATGTGCGCCGCCATCAGGAATCCGACCGCGTTCAGGTCCCAGCCGTGGTGGTGGAGATGGCCGGGAGCCGCGCCCATGATCCCGACCATCGAGATGTTGCCGGTGGCCAGGACCGCCAGCGGCAGCCAGCGTGACTGCCGCCAACGTCCCGCGGACGCCGGGGAACCGGTCTGCGTCCGCTTGTCGGCGGGCGCCTCCTCGGCCGCGTCTTCCGCGGACTCACGGTCCGCCCGGGCGGAGCCGGCACGGCGCGAGGTGGCGTGCAGCGGCACGCAGATGAGGGCCGCGAGGGGGAAGACCACCATGGCTATCAGGTGCAGCCCGGTGAGCCGGTCGAAGCCGAACGCCTCGGCCAGCGCGCCCGACGGCCCCAGCAGCACCGGGCCCGCGACCGCGCCCACGGTGAGCGAGCCCACCGCGCGGCCCATGGCCTGCGCCTGGCGTCCGTCCTCGACCAGGTCCGCTGCGAGGAAGCGGCCCAGCATGGCGGCGGTGGTACCGGCCCCCAGCAGCACGCTTCCCGCGAGCAGCGCGGCGTAGCCCCAGGACAGGGAGAGGACCACGATCAGCGCGCCGAGCGCGGCGGTGAGGTAGCAGACCGCCAGCCCTGGTACCCGTCCGAAGCGGCGCATCAGCGCGGCGGCGGCGGGGCCGGAGAGCCCGGAGCCCACCACCAGGGCGCCCATGGCCGCCGGTCCGTGCGCGGCGGAACCTCCGATCTCCTCGGCGAGCAGCGGTCCCGCCGCCGCTCCGGCGGCCAGACCTATCGCGCCGACGCCCTGGCTGAGGCAGAGCGTGAGAAGGCTGCGGGGCAAGGGATCACTCGGCACAGGGGCACCCCAAATCGCCGTCGGTTGCTGTTCTGACACCGGCGGCCGCGTGCCACGGAAACGGGACGTGGAACGCCGGCCGCCGGGTTGCTCACGACGCTAGCCAGGGCCGCTCTCAGTGCTCTCTTCGCTACCGAAGAGCGCTCGGCCGCTGACGGGCGCCGTGCGCTCGCGCCCCGCGCGCCTCACCCGCGCGCCGCACCACTCACCCGCGCCCAACGCGCCAACGCGCCCACGCGCCCCCACCGCGAACGGGCAGAGGCGCGTGGACCGGCGCGGGGGCGGGCATCGTCACCGTGGCTTGACGCCGCTGATCACCCCGTGCGGCGTCCAGGTGTCGCCGGGAAGCCGCTGGATCTCCCCGAACCCGGCCTCCGCCAGCCACTCCTCGTAGTCCGTCCAGCGGTAGATCCTGCTGCGGGGCGCGGTCAGGGTCGCGAAGTAGGCGTTGTCGAGCGCGGAGTAGAGCGGGCCGTCACCCCGGTCGTCCGACATCACGTTGAAGATCATCACCTTCCCACCGGGCTCCAGCGCCTCGTACGCCTTGCGGAGCAGGCCGAGGTTCTGCTGCGGCGACCAGATGACGAGCTGGTTGGCGAGGAGCACGGCGTCGTGGCCGCCGGGGTAGTGCGAGTCGAAGATGTCGCACGCGTGGGCCGAGATGCGGTCCGACAGCCCCTCCTCGGCGATCTTCCTCTCCGCGATGGCCACGGCGCCCGGGAGGTCGACGACCGTGAACTCGACCCGGGGGTTGGCCTTGGCCAGGGAGATCGCGTTGACACCGTCGCCACCGCCGATGTCGAGGACCCGGCGGGTGCCGGACAGGTCCGCCTTGTCGACGAGGACCGGGTTGGTCAGCCGCGACCAGGACCGCATGCAGCGGTAGAAGAGCTGCTCCATCGAGGGGTCGGCCGCCAGCCGGTGGTAGAGGTCGTCTCCCTCGCCGGCGAAACGGGCCAGGCCGACGTTGGTGTTGGTGCGCAGGCTCTCCGCGAGATCGGCCTGCGGCGCGTAGACCACGTGCGCCTCGAACGCGACCAGGTCCCGGAAGATCTCCCAGAAACCGTCGCCGAACATGTCCTCCAGCACCGGCGCGTTGCGGTACCGGCCGTCGGTCACCGTGGTCAGGCCGAGCGCGGTCACCCCGAGCATCAGGATCTCGGTCGGGCGCTCCTCCAGGCCCAGCGCCGGGCCGATCTCCTCGGGCGTCAGCGCCTGCTTGTCCCGCAGCAGTTCGAACACGCCGAGCTCGCAGCCGGCGTTGAGCATCTGGAAGGCGCCCGCCCCGAACAGCACCCCGGCGAGGTCGGTGCGGGCGAGGAGCCCGCCGGGGCCGGGGACGCGTGCGGTACCGGCCGTGCCGGGCAGGGTGGGAGTACGGTGCTGTGTCGTCATCGCTTCTCTCCGGTACACGTATCGGCAGGTCAGGACACGTCGAACAGGGTTCCGGGAACGGGGTTGCAGCGCATCGTGTGGCCGATGCCGCTCAGCCGCTCCATCTCCTCCTCGCTCAGCTCGAAGTCGAAGAGGTCGATGTTGGCCCGGATACGGTCCGCCCGCGAGGACTTGGGAATCACCACCACACCGAGCTGCAGGTGCCAGCGCAGCACCACCTGGCCGGGCCCGCGCCCGTGCGCCTCGGCGACGCCGGTGACCACCGGGTGCTGGAGCAGTCCCTGGTTGCGGCCGAGCGGGCTCCACGCCTGGGTGACCACACCGCGCCGCCCGTGGTCGGCGCGCAGCTCCTCCTGCAGGAAGAGGGGGTGGAACTCGACCTGGTTGACCGAGGGGGTCACCGAGCACTCCTCGGCGAGGCGGGTGAGCTCGGCGGGGCCGAAGTTGGAGACGCCGATGGAGCGGATGCGGCCGTCGGCCTGAAGCTTCTCGAAGGCCCGCCAGCTGTCCACGTAGGCGCCGAGCGCCGGCCGGGGGAAGTGGATCAGGTACAGGTCGAGGTAGTCCAGTCCGAGTCGGTCCATGCTGGCGTCGAAGGCGCGCAGCGTCGCGTCGTAGCCGTGGGCGTCGTTCCACAGCTTGGTGGTGACGACGAACTCCTCACGCGGCACGTCGCTGCGGGCGATGGCCCGGCCGACCCCCGCCTCGTTGCCGTAGGCGGCGGCCGTGTCGATCAGCCGGTACCCGGCCTCGATCGCCACGCCCAGCGGCTCGTCCACCTCCTCGTCGGGAACCTGGAAGACACCGAACCCCAGTTGGGGCAGGGACGTTCCGTCGTTGAGGGGC
>NZ_BHZI01000073.1 GCF_004305975.1 Streptomyces otsuchiensis | reverse complement strand
TGGGGGAGCGGCCGGACGGCCCGCCGGGGCGGAGTGTGCCGACGTCAGCTCCGCCAGACCACCCTGGTAGCCCCGCCGCGCCCCTCGGAACTCCCAGCCGCCGGGCGTGCGGTGCAGTTCGCCGCAGACCAGCGCGGTGTCGGCCGCCGAGGTCGGCGCCAGCGGCAGCACCGCCACGGGGGCGTCGCCCTCCACGTCCCACAGGGTCAGCTGGAGCGAGCCAGAACCGCCGAAGGGCGCGCCGTCGGAGGAGACGGCCAGCACCACGGCGGCGACCTCCGGCTCCAGCCCGTCCAGCCGCACCTCCACCGCGTCCATGACGCCTTCGCGGTGGTGCCGTTTCGGCAGCCGGCGCACCTGGCCGGACGGGTGCGCGGGCAGCGTGGGGCCGACGACGTCCCGCTCCGAGCGCAGCCGCCCCGCCGGGTCCAGCAGCAGCGCCGAGGTGTCCACGTCGGCCGGTCCGGCAGGCTCCGCGCGACCCCCGCGCCGGCCGGCCGGAGCAGCCGCCGAGCCCGGCGTCCAGTGGATCGCGGCCCGCACCACGGGCAGCCGCAGCGGGACCGTTCTTCCCCTGTTGGACACATGGTTCATACCGAAGATCCTGCCTGCCGCCGCACGGGAGAAACAAAGCTGATCGTACGATTGGCCGCTGGGTCTGTCCGCACGGGTGAGACAGCTGGGCACGAGGGAACACGGTATGCGGCACTACGGGCAGCTCGGTACGGCGGAGCGCCGGGCGCTGTTTCACCAGGAACCGGCCCCCTTCGACCTCGACTCAGACGTCCGCACGCTGGGCGTCGCGCTCGGCGCCACCCTTTACAGCCCCGCCACCCGCCCCCGGCTCGTCAGCGACGTGCACAAGCAGACGGCGCGCGGTGTCGTCTCGATGGTGCTGTGCCTGGAGGACTCCATCAGCGACGCGGAGGTCGCCGGCGCCGAGGAGAACCTCGTCCGCCAACTGACCCGGCTGCACCGTGAGAGCCCGCTGGACTCCCTGCCGCTGATCTTCATCCGGGTCCGCAACCCCGGCCAGATCCTCTCCCTCACTCAGCGGCTGGGCGCGGCGGGCGCCGTTCTCGCCGGGTACGTACTGCCCAAGTTCACGGCGGCGGCCGGGCAGGAGTTCCTGGAGGCGCTGGTCGCGGCGGAGGCCCGCGGCGGCCGGCGACTGCTCGCCATGCCCGTGCTGGAGTCACCGGAACTCATGCACCTGGAGACCCGTGCCGCCGGCCTGGCCGACGCCGCCCGGCTGCTGGAGAAGTACCGCGAGCGGATACCCGCCCTGCGGATCGGCGTCACCGACTTCTGCTCCGTCTACGGGCTGCGCCGCACCCCCGACATGACCGTCTACGACGTCCACCCCGTCGCCTCCGTCATCGCCGACGTGGTCAACGTCTTCGGCCGCGCCGACGGCAGCGGCTTCACCATCAGCGGACCGGTCTGGGAGTACTTCCGGGTCCAGCCCCGCATGTTCCAGCCGCAGCTGCGCACCAGCCCCTTCCGCGGGCGCGTCGAACTGCGCGAGCGGCTCATCGAGCACGACATGGACGGACTGCTCCAGGAGATCGAGCTGGACCGGGCCAACGGGCTCCAGGGCAAGACCTGCATCCACCCCTCGCACGTCGCCGCGGTGCACGCGCTCTCCGTCGTCAGCCACGAGGAGTTCTGCGACGCCGTCGACATCCTCAACGCCGGGCCCGACGGGGGCGGCGTGCTGCGTTCGACCTACACCAACAAGATGAACGAAGTGAAGCCGCACCGCAGCTGGGCCGCGCGCACCCTGCTGCGCGCGGAGGTCTTCGGGGTCGCCCGGGACGGCGTGGACTACGTGGACCTGCTGGAGGCGGGCATCAAATGAACGATCACCACCACCGGCCGGGCCCGCGGCCCGCCCCACCCTGGTCCGGCGACTGGGTCGCCGACCGGCTGGGCGTCACCCTGCGCGGCGAGGGACTCCCCGCGCTGCTCGGCCTCGCCTTGCGCGAGAATCCCAAGCGGGCGCACCTGCTGGTCTCCCACGTCCTCGGCAAGCACATCCCGCAGCGCCCCGCGCTGGTCCACGGCACCGGGGTACGGCTCGGCCGGCGGGTGCGGGAGCTGCTGGGACCGGACGCCGAAGACGCCGTGGTCCTCGGCTACGCCGAGACCGCGACCGCCCTCGGCCACAGTGTCGCCGACGGCCTCGGCGCGCCCTACCTGCACTCGACCCGCCGGGCGGTACCCGGCGTGCGGCAGGCCGGCGGCTTCGAGGAGGAACACAGCCACGCCACCTCCCATCTGCTGCTCCCCGAGGACCCCGCGCTGCTGACCGGCACCGGCCCGCTGGTGCTGGTCGACGACGAGCTGTCGACCGGCCGGACCGTCCGCAACACCCTGCACGCCCTGCACCGCCGCGCGCCCCGCGCCCGCTACGTCATCGTGGCCCTCACCGACCTGCGTTCCGCCGCCGATGACGAGGCGCTGCGCAAGACCGCGGCCGACCTCGGCGCGGAGGTGGATGTGGTGGCGCTGTGCGCGGGCACCGTCGAGCTTCCGGAGGACGTGCTGGAGCGCGGGCGCCGCCTGGTCGCGGAGCAGCACGCTGTCAGCGGCGCCGCCGAGGCGGACGCCGGCCCCCGCGCCACGGCGGACGCGGTGCGGGTCGAACTCGGCTGGCCCACCGGCCTGCCCGACGGCGGCCGGCACGGCTTCACCCCCGCCCACCGCGTCCGGCTGGAGGCGGCGCTGCCCGCGATCGGCGCCCGCCTCGCCGGCTCCCTGCCCGCCGAGGCCCGCCGGGTGCTGGTGCTGGGCACGGAGGAGCTGATGTACGCGCCGCTGCGGATCGCCGCCGCCCTGGACGACGCCCGGGGCACCACGCCCGCCGCCGGTACCGGGGCCGCAGCCACCGAGGCCGCAGGCACCGACCCGTCCGACACCGACGGCCCCGGTGTCTACTTCTCCACCACCACCCGCTCCCCGGTACTGCCGGTGGACGACCCCGGCTACGCCATCCGCAGCCGCGTCACCTTTCCCGCGCACGACCTGCCCACCGGTGAACCGCCCGCCCCGCGCCACGCCCACAACGTCGCGGGCGGCACCTGGGACGCCATCGTGCTGGTCACCGACAGCACCGGGGACACTCCGGCCCTGCACGCCGAGGGCGGTCTCCTGGACCACCTCGCCCGGCACACACCCCTGCTGCGCTACGCGGTGCTGCCCTCCCACACCCCGCTGCCCGACCCCCTGCGGGGCCCGGGTTTCTCCTCCTATGCCCGGGACGAGGTCGGCTGGCTGCTCCAGGACCTGTCCGGTGTCGCGCTGGAGGCGCCCACCGAGGAGCGGGAGGAGGCCATCCAGAGCGGCGGCGCGCACTACGCGGAGTCGCTGCCCGTCGAGTACCAGCCCAGCGCCGGCTACCAGCGGCTCTTCCACACCGCGCTGGAGGCGACCGCCCCGCGCATCGCGCAGGCCGTCGCCACCGTCACCGACACCGTGCTCGCCGAACGCACCCGGCCGGGGGCGGGCACCACCCCGGTGCTGGTCTCCCTCGCCCGCGCCGGCACTCCCGTCGGCGTGCTGATGCGGCGCTGGGCGCGGCACACCCACGGCGTCGACCTGCCGCACTACACCCTGTCCATCGTGCGGGGCCAGGGCATCGACACCACGGCGCTGCGGTGGCTGGCGGCCCACCACGACCCGGCCGACGTCGTCTTCGTGGACGGCTGGACCGGCAAGGGCGCCATCACGCGCGAACTGGCCGACGCCCTCGACGCGTTCCCCGGCTTCGACCCCGCGCTCGCGGTGCTGGCCGACCCCGGCGGCTGTGTCACGACCTTCGGTACCCGCGAGGACTTCCTCATCCCCTCGGCCTGCCTGAACTCGACTGTCTCCGGCCTGGTCTCCCGCACCGTCCTGCGCGCCGACCTGGTCGGCCCGGACGACTACCACGGCGCCAAGTTCTACCGCGAACTCGCGGACGCCGACGTCTCCGGCACCTTCCTCGACGCCGTCGCCGCCCACTTCGACGACGCCCGCCCCGGGCCGATGCCCGCCGACGCCGACCGCGCGCCGCACTGGGCCGGCCTGGCCGCCGTCCGCCGCGTCAGCGAGGAGTACGGCATCGACGACGTCAACCTGGTCAAACCCGGCGTGGGCGAGACCACCCGGGTACTGCTGCGGCGTGTTCCGTGGCGGATCGTCGCGCGCCGCGACGCGGGTCCCGACCTGGACCACATCCTGCTCCTCGCCGAACAGCGCGGTGTCCCCGTGGAGTGGACCGACGACCTGCCCTACCGCTGCGTCGGCCTCATCCACCCCCGCTACACCCGTGGCGCCACCGGTGCGGACGGCAGGGCCGCGTCATGACCGGCCGCCCCACTCCCGCCACGCGCGCGGACGCTCCCCAGGCAACCCAGGCACCCCACGCACCCCACGCGAACACCCCGGCGCCGTCCGCCGACGGCCCCGTACTGTTCGCCAGCGACCTGGACCGCACCCTCATCTACTCCGCGGCGGCCCTCGCCCTCGACGGGCCCGACCACCTGGCGCCCCGGCTGCTGTGCGTCGAGGTCTACCAGGCCCGTCCACTGTCGTACCTCACCGAGACCGCCGCCGCCCTGCTGACCGACCTCGCGTCCCGTCCCGGTGACGTCGCGCGGTTCGTGCCGGTCACCACCCGGACCGTGGAGCAGTACCGCAGGCTGCGGCTGCCCGGTCCGCCGCCCCGCCACGCGATCTGTGCCAACGGCGGCCGGCTGCTGGTGGACGGCGAACCGGACCCCGAGTGGGACGTTCGGGTGAGCCGGGCGATCGAGGGCGGCTGCGCCCCGCTGCCCGAGGTCCGGGAACGGCTGCGCACCACCGCCGACCCGGCCTGGCTGCTGAAGGAACGCACCGCCGAGGACCTCTTCTGCTACCTCGTGGTCGACCGCGAGGCGTTCCCGCCGCAGTGGGCGGAGGAGCTGGCCCACTGGGCCGGCGAGCGGGGGTGGACCGTCTCGGTTCAGGGGCGGAAGGTCTACCTCGTGCCGCGTCCCCTCACCAAGAGCGCCGCCGTCGCCGAGGTGGCGCGCCGCACCGGCGCCCGCGAGGTGCTGGCCGCCGGAGACTCGCTGCTCGACGCCGACCTGCTGCACGCCGCCGACCACGGCTGGCGGCCCGGCCACGGCGAACTCGCCGACACCGGGTGGAGCGCCCCGCACATCACCGCACTGCCCACGCGGGGCGTGCTCTGCGGGGAGCAGATCCTCACGGCGGCGCTGGCCCGCGCCACCGGGGCCCGCCAGAGCTGAGCGGGTGGCCCCGCCGGGGAGGAGCGCTCCGCGTCGGGCCGCCGGGCGGTCAGTGGCGCCTGCCGCCGAACCTCCGCCACCAGCGGTGTCGTCCCGCCGGACGGTCGTCGCCGCGGTCCCTGATGTCCGTGGCGACTTGCGAGCGGCCGGCCCCGGGGGCGGCGGGCGGCGTCGCCGTGGACTCGTAGCCGGGTGCCCTGCCGCCGGGAGGCACGTCCGCGGACACCTCGGGCCGCGCGTTGGCCGTTGCCGGGTCGGCGACGGCCGGGCCCGGGGTGGCGCCACCGGTACCGCGCCCGGCCCGGTCCTCCAGCTCGCGGCGGTTGAGCCGCGTCGCCTCCCGCTCCCGGCCGGCGGCGGCGTTCTCGGGGTGCCGCGCCCGCCAGTACGGGTTGTCGCGCGGAAGCCGCCCCGCCACCCGCCCGTACATGCCGAACACCAGCAGCAGCATGCCCGCGACAAAGCTGAACAGCACGTTCTGGATGCGGAAGTTCAGGACGTTCAGCCCGGTCTCCAGCACCGCGAGGTTGACGAAGCCGCTGGCGACGAACAGGGTGCCGATCACGATGTTCAACGTCGAGGCGAAGTTGCCGCCCCGCAGCATCCCGGTGAACAGCAAGGCGCCGAAGAAGATGGAGATCAGGCTCAGCGCGCCGTTGGTGTTCAGCCCGAGCACCGCACTGTCGGCCGTGGTGAACACCCCCAGCCGCCGCACCAGGCCGAGCACGCCGAAGACGACCAGCCCGGTGCCGATCAGCCCGGCGCCGATCCGGTAGACCAGGCTCAGCCGGTGGTCGACCGGCAGCTCCTCGTCCAGTTGCGTACCTGTGCGGTGCAGCAGTTGGTGCAGCGCGCTCCGGCGCGCGTGCCGGGGACCATGCACAGCCGACGGGGCAGACATATCCGGGCCTCCTCGCGATAACGGACAAACCGCTCTCGCTTACAGAATCCCGTCAGATCGTCCGGCCCTCAACCGCAGCCCTCAACCGCAGCCCTCAACCGCAACAGCCGCCCCCGCAGCAGCCACCGCCGCCACCGGCCGGCGCCGCGGGCGCGGCAGCCGCCGCCCCCGCGCCCCCGGTACCGGCGCCCAGCGCCACGGTGGAGAGCAGCTTCACGGAGTCGGTGTGCCCCTGCGGGCAGGTGGCCGGATCACTCGACTGCGCCATCGGGCGGGACAGCTCGAACTGGTCGCCGCAGCCACGGCAGCGGTACTCGTAACGGGGCATGCCCGCAGCCTACTGCCCGGACCCGACGACCGGGGAGGGGACCGGGTGACGCCGTCAGCGGCGGCCGCGGATGTCGTCCACGACGGCGCCGACCATGTCGCGCACCGACTGCATCTCCACCAGGAACAGCCAGTAGTCCGGGTTCCGGCCACCCCGCTCCAGGGCGTCCACCGCCCGGTCCAGCCGCGCCACCGCCAGGTCCAGCGGCTCCGCGTGCCGGGGCTCCGGCACGCTCCGCCCCGACATCGCCATCCGCTGGGCGTCGCGCACCGTGAACCGGGTCTTCTCGATCTCCTTGCTCGGGTCGAACGACACCTCGTTCAGCCGGCGCAGCCGGTCGCCCGCCGCCGAGACGGACTCGTCGGTGCGCGCCAGCAGCGCCTGCACCGTGGTCACCCGGGCGCTGACGTCGCTCCAGCGCTGCTCGTCGCGGGCCCGTTGCGCCTCCCGCAGGGTCTCCTCCGCCTGCCGGACCGACTCCGCCGCCTGCTGCGGCACCCGCTGGAGGTCCTGCCAGCACGCCGCCGAGAAGCGACGGCGCAGCTCGGAGAGAACCGGGTCGACCTGCTCCGCACGCGTGGCGATGGCCTGGGCCCTGGTCCGCAGCGAGGTGAGCCGCCGGTCCATGTCGGCGGCCTGCTGCGGCATCCGCTCGGCCTCGGCGGTGATCTGCTCCGCGCGGCGCTGCACGTCCTCCGCCCGCTGGACCGTCGCCTGCACCCCGTGCTGCGCCGCGCCCTCGTTCAGCATGCGCAGCTCCGGGCCCAGCTGGGCCAGCGACATCGCCAGCTCGTCCGCCTCAAGCCGCGCGGCGCGCACCGCGTCCAGCGCCTGTGTCGCGGCGAGCAGCGAGCGCTTGGCGCGCTCCACGGCGGGCGCCACCTGGCGCAGCTGGTTCTCGGCCTTCTCCAGCATCGGGCCGAGGCCGTGCCCGAACCGCTCCAGGTCGACCTTGGCCTGCACCAGCTGGTCCCGCATGCGGGACAGGTCGTGCCGGGCGCGGGAGGCCGTGGCCGCGTCGAGCTGCGGGTCCTCCAGGTCGTGGGCGTCCATCACGTTGATGTACTCGTGGCTGACCTGGTCGATGCGCTGCCCGAACTCGGCGAAGTCGACACCGACCCGGGCCGCCTGCTTGGAGTCGCCGACGGCGGTGATCGTCTCGATCGTGATCCGCAGATCGCGCTGCGCGGTGTCCAGGTCGTAGAAGGCGGCGGCGGCCGCGTCCTTGGCCTGCTGGGCCTCCAGCCGGAGGTCCTCCGCGCGGCCCCGGCCCCAGCGGCGGGTGCCGCCACCGGTGAACGCGCCCGGAACGGCGAGCACCGCGGCGGCCAGGAGGGGGAGTGGCAGTACTACCTGCAGCGCCAGCTCTGTTGCGGTGCCTCTCAGCCTCACGTGGTCCCTCTCCCCGCCGATGCCGTACGACGCCACCCATTGTTCCATCCCGTGCCCCTGGTGGAGGAGGGGCGGGGCGAGGGTGCGGGCGTACGGTCGTGCGGGAGGGTGGACATGGCGGCCGTGCGTGCGGGGAGCGGCTCAGCCGGCGGCCGGTGCCACGGTGATCCCGCCGTTGTGTGAGCGCACCGAGATCAGATGGCTGTCGCCGCTCGCGTCGACGCCCAGGTCGAGATCGCCGTTGCGCGTCTCGCCCTCCACCCGGTAGCTGGTGTCGCCCGGGACCTCGACCCGGGTGGAGCCGTTGTGGGTGCTGGTCTCGATCAGGCTCGGTGCGTTGGTCACGGCCACCTCGATCGCCCCGTTGTGGGTACTGGCCCGCACCTCGTCGGAGGTGATCCCCGTCGCGGTGACGCCGCCGTTGTGGCTGCGCAGCGTCAGCGGTCCCTCGGTGCCGCTCACCTCGATCGCGCCGTTGTGCGTGGTGATGTCCACCCCGGCGACGAAGCCCTCGGCTCGTACGTCGCCGTTGTCACCCTCCGCGCGGACCGGCAGGTCCGCCGGTACGGCGATCTCGTGGTGGGCCTCGCAGCGGGCCAGCAGCCCGGTGCAGGTGGTGCGCAGCACCAGGGTCCCGTCGTCGGAGAAGTTCCAGTCGACCTCCGCCCGGCCGGTGAGGCCGGACGCCGTGAACCAGCGCGTGACGTGGATCTCCCCGGACAGGGAGTCGTCGGGGAGCAGCGTGATCGCGGAGTCGTCGAAGTCGACGACCAGCTCGTCCGCGTTCACGGTGAACGTCCGCTCCTCCCCGTCCACGCTCATGCTCTGCGCGGAGCAGGACGAGACGATCATGCCGGCCAGCAGCACGGCTCCGGCGACGAGGAGAACGCGGGGAGCGGTCCGGTTGGCTCGGTAGGTCATGACATCTCCAGCGACAGGCAGGCGAACGGGCGGACGGGGAGCGGGCGGACCGCGAACGGGAGAACGGTCGGAGTGCGGCGGGTGCTCCGGGCGCGCGGCGGAGCGCGGAGACCGGAGTGGAGCGGGCGGAACGGCCTCGGCCGGACAGCGAACTGACGGACGGTGCGTTTCCACGCTAGGCGCCGCGGGGCGCTCGTTGAAGGGGGACCGCCACCTGGTTCGGGGTGGGGAAAGCCCCACCCGCGACCGGTGCTTGCCCGGCCGGGCGCGCGGCCAGGTAAGGTGTGGGCGTCCGGGTGCATAGCTCAGCGGTAGAGCGCTTCCCTTACAAGGAAGATGTCACAGGTTCGATCCCTGTTGCGCCCACTCGTTCGTCTCCGGGGCACGCCATCGCCGGCCCCTTGCCGGTGGGATTCCCCGGCCCTCTCCCGCGCTTCTCGCGCATCCACTCGACGCTTGCCGCCGACCGCACCGCCTGCGGGCGGTCCCCCGGCCGTGCCCGGGGCCGGGTGGCGCGCCGGGGCGGTCAGGCAGCCGGGGCCGGGGTACCGGGGGCGGGACGGCGCCGGAGGAGGACCGCCGCGGCGGCTCCGGCGGCCAGCAGCGCGACCAGGGACAGGCCGGTGCTGATCCAGCCCGCGCCCAGAAGCTGGGCGCCGAGGTAACCGAGACCGACGCTGTACGCGGTCCACACGACGGCGGCCAGAGCCGACCACGGGAGGAAGTCGCGCTTGCGGCGGCGGGTGGCGCCGGCACCGATGCTGACCACGGCGCGGCCCGCCGGGGCGAACCGGGCGAGCACCACCAGCGGGCCGCCGCCACGGGCGAGCGCGGAACCGATCCGCCGCTGCGCGGTGGACAGCCGCCGGGAGCGGGCGATGACCGAGTCGAACCGTTCCCCGCCCCGCAGCGCGAGCCGGTAGGCGGCGAGGTCGCCGAGGACGGAGGCGGTGGTGGCACAGAGGACCAGCACGAACAGCTCCGGCAGATGGCTGCCGGGCATGGGCGCCGGGAAGCTCGCCGTTCCGGCCGCGGTGCCCGCCGCGATGGTGGCGGCGGTGACGACGACGGCGCCGCTGGGCAGCACCGGGACGAAGACGTCCAGCAGGATGGAGGCCATCACGATGACGTAGATCCAGGGCGCGTACAACAGCACACCGAGGGTCTCCACCATGTGTGTGCCCCGTCCCCGGCGGTGTCGCTCGTCGCCGTCCGCTGCCGTACGGCGCCGTGTGCCGGGCGGTTCCGCTCCGGCGCGCCGTACCAAGTTCCGTCCGCTGAAGGGGGTGCGTCCGCCCGCGACCCGCTCCGCCATACAGCGTACGCCTGTGTACCTCGCTCGGTGCATGAGGGTGCGCGCGGTCTCTGCGGGGCCTTCGCGGCAGGCACTCTGGGAGCCGTTCGCGGAGCGGACGGTGACGTGGTGCCGACGGAGAGGCAGGGGTTGTGCGAGGTGCACGGGTGCGTGTGGGGACGGCCGCGGTGGCGGCGCTGGGCGCGGTCGCGTTGAGCGGCGGCGGGGGCGCGGCGGCGCAGGACGCCCGGACATCGGGGGTGGACGACCGGGGCGGCTACCACCTGCGGGCGTGGGGGCAGTTCGGTACCCCCGGCCAGTCGCCGGCCGCGGCGGCGGTCACCTACGACCGGGAGCTGGTGCCCGCCGGGGCGCGGATCGAGGTCGAGCAGCGGATCGTCGACGGCCGGACGACGGTGCGGCTGAGCGTGAGTGGCGTCCAGCCGGGTCACACGTTCGGGGCACATGTGCACACCGATCCCTGCGGCGTCGCACCGGCGGACTCCGGCCCGCACTACCAGCACGTCACCGGTGACGACCCCGCGCTGGCGAACCCCGCGAACGAGGTCTGGCTCGACCTCACCGCCGGCGAAGCGGGCGCGGGACGGTCCGCCGCCCGGCAGGAGTGGACGTTCCGTCCCGGCGAGGCCCGGTCGGTGGTGCTGCACGAGCGCGCCACGTCGACGGGGCACGAGGGCCACCACCCGCCCGGCTCCGCCGGGCCGCGTGCCGCCTGCTTCAGCGTCCCGTTCGGCAGCCTCCCCTCGGGCCACGGCGCGCGCGGCGCGGTGGAGGGCGACGCGGTGGAGGGCGACGCGGTGGCGGCCGAAGCAGCCGAGGGCGGAGCGGCCGGGAGCGGCGCCTCCGAGCTGCGGGCGGCCCCGGTTCACCCGGGCGGGTCGCGTGGTGAGCGTTCCGCCGCGGTCATCGGCATCGACGGCGGGCTGCCCAGTGGGGTGAGCGACCAGCGGGTGGCCCAGTGGGAGCCCGCCTGGCGCGGCGTCCACGCCTGACCGCGGGCGTCCCCGCCGGCCGAGGGCGACGGCGCCCGACCCACCGGGTGCCGTCGGCCCTCCCGGCGGCGGCGCCCGGGAGGCCGTTGACGGGCATTGCGGACACCATGGGACGAGATGTCCGCGCAGGGTGCGGTCGGCCTGCCCTGCCCGTCCGGTCACAGGAGGCCCCGTATGGCGGCAGAGTCCGCGCCCACCGTGCGGGCGCCGGCGGGGGAGGAGCAGCACCGGGGGACGCTGTGGCTCTCGCTCGGCGCCCTGATGCTGGGTCTCTTCCTCGCCGCCCTCGACCAGACCATCGTGGCCACCGCGCTTCCGACGATCGTCAGTGACCTCGGGGGCATCGACCACCTCTCCTGGGTGGTCACCGCCTATCTGCTCGCCTCCACGGCCGGCACCCCGCTGTGGGGAAAGCTGGGCGACCAGTACGGGCGCCGCCGGCTGTTCCAGACCGCCATCGTGATCTTCCTGATCGGTTCGATGCTCTGCGGCGCGGCGCAGAACATGCCGCAGTTGATCGGCTTCCGCTTCCTCCAGGGGCTGGGCGGCGGCGGGCTGATCGTGCTCTCCATGGCGATTGTCGGCGACCTGGTCACTCCACGTGAACGTGGCCGCTACCAGGGGCTGTTCGGCGCGGTCTTCGGTACCACCAGCGTGCTGGGACCCCTGCTGGGCGGGGTCTTCGTGGACCACCTCAGCTGGCGCTGGGTCTTCTACATCAACCTGCCGTTCGGAGTCCTCGCGCTGCTGGTGGTCGCGACCGTGCTGCACCTCCCGGTGCACCGGGAGAGGCATGTCATCGACTACGCCGGGACGGGGCTGGTCGCCGCGGTCGCGGCCGGGCTGGTGCTGATCGCCTCCCTCGGCGGGACCACCTGGGACTGGCTCTCCTGGCAGATCGTCGGGCTGGCCGTGCTGACGGTGGCCGCGCTGGCGGCGTTCGTCCTGGTGGAGCGCCGGGCGGCCGAGCCGGTCCTGCCGCTGGGGCTGTTCACGATCCGCACGTTCGCGCTGTGCTGCGGCATCGCCTTCATCGTCGGCTTCGCGATGTTCGGCGGGATGACGTATCTGCCGACCTTCCTCCAGGTGGTCCACGGCGTCACCCCGACCATGTCGGGCGTCCACATCCTGCCGATGGTCGTCGGCATCTTCATCAGCTCGACCCTCTCCGGGCAGCTGATCACCCGCACCGGGCACTGGAAGATCTTCCCCGTCCTGGGGACGGCGATCACCGCGATCGGGCTGCTGTTGCTGCACACGCTGAGCCCCGACACCAGCACCCTGCGGATGAGCCTGACGTTCCTGGTCTTCGGCACCGGCCTCGGCCTGGTGCTGCAGGTGATGGTGCTGGCCGTGCAGAACGCGGTGAGCTACCGGAACCTGGGCGTCGCCACCTCCGGGGTGACCTTCTTCCGTTCCGTCGGCGCCGCGTTCGGTGTCGCGGTGTTCGGCACGATCTTCACGCGGCTGCTGACCGACAACCTCAGGGACACCCTGGCGGGGGAACCGCTGCCGGCCGGGGTCAGCGCCGACTCCCTGCTGCACGACCCGCGCGGCGTCGCGGAGCTGACCGGCGGGGCACGTACGGGCGTGCTGTCCGCGTACTCCGACGCCATCACCGCCGTCTTCCTCTACGCGGTGCCGGTGGTGCTGCTCGCCCATGTGCTGGCCTGGCTGCTGCACGAGGACCCGCTGCGCGGCAGCGTCCAGGCGCCCGACGCCAGCCAGACGGTCGCCACCAACACCGTGGAGCGCTCCTCGCGGGACGAGTGCGCGCGGGCCCTGTCGATCCTCTCCACCCGCAGCGGGCGGCGCGACCTCTACCGCTCGATCGGCCGCACCGCGGGCGCGGATCTCCAGCCCGCGTCCTGCTGGCTGCTGCTGCGGGTCAACCGGTACGGCTCGGTCGAACCGGGCCTGCTCGCCGATCGCACCGCGGTGCCCGCCGACGTCATCGACGGCGCGGTGAGGCAGCTGCGGGAGCGCCGGCTGCTGGTCCACCAGGGGAGCCCGCTGGTCGCCACGGGCAACGGACGCCGGCTCACCTCCCGGCTGGTCACCGCGCGGGAGGAGGAGCTGTCCAAGCTGCTGGGGGACTGGTGGACCCCGGACCGGCCGCACGACCTGAGCCTGCTGGTGAGCGAGCTGAGCGCCGAGATCGGGGGCTCCTCCGCCGAGTGGCACCGCTGCGACGGGCGGCCCGGGGGTGCCGTGCCCGACGGAGGTGACGGCGCCGGCGAGTCCCGCGACGGCGACGGCGACAGTGACGGCGGGGACACGGCGGGCGGGGGGCCTTCCCGGCCGCGCGACCGCTGACCGTGATGAGCTCGGGCCGGCGATGTACACGGAGAGTTCACGCAGGGGGGTGGCACGGACCGCCCCTTGTTTTGTATCGTTGAAGAACAAAGTGGTTCCGCCCGTCCCCGACCGTTCGGGCGGAACCGCTCTGGTAAACGCACCCGGACCCCTGACGGAGCCCGCACCTCGTGACCCGTGAACTCACCGCACACGCCCTGCTCCTGGACATGGACGGCACGCTCGTCAACTCCGACGCCGTCGTCGAGCGGGTGTGGCGGAGATGGGCCGCACGACAGGAGCTGGAGCCGGAGGCGGTCCTCGCGGTCGTCCACGGCCGGCAGGGCTACGCCACGATGGCCGAACTGCTTCCCGGCCGCCCGGTGGAGGTCAACCTCGCGGAGAACCGGCAGCTGCTCGTCGAGGAGACCGCCGACATGGACGGGGTCGTCGAGATCCCCGGCGCCGCCGAGTTCCTCGCCTCGCTGGGCGGGGTCACCCACGCACTGGTCACCTCCGCCGACCTGCCGCTGGCCACCGCCCGGCTGGCGGCGGCGGGGCTCCCGCTGCCGGAGGTCAGGATCACCGCCGAGTCCGTCAGCGCCAGCAAGCCCGACCCGGAGGGATTCCTCAAGGGCGCGGCCGAGCTGGGTGTCCCGCCCGAGGACTGCCTCGTCCTGGAGGACTCCGCCGCCGGAATAGCCGCGGCGCGGGCCGCCGGGATGCGCGTGCTCGGCATCGGGCCGCGCGCCGTCGCCGAGCGCCCGGACGTCGCCGTCGCCGACCTGACCGGTGTGCGGGTCCACGCCCTGCCCGGCGGCCACGTCCGCCTGACGTTCGCCTGACCACGCGCCCGGACCCGTTGCCCGCAGCCTGCGGCTGAGCCCGGCGAGGGGCGGCCGTCGCCGACCGCCCCGCACACCCGGCCGTGGCCCTGGGCTCAGCCGGTGATCGCCTCCACCAGGCTCCAGACGCCCAGCACCGCCATCACGGCCGCCGCGATCCGGGTGATCAGCCGCAGCGGAACCCGGCGCATCAGTGCCCGGCCGCCCAGGATGCCGATGGCCGCGACCGCCCACAGCGCCAGCACGGCGCCCAGCGCCACCGACACCGGGTTGTCGTAGCGGGCGGCCAGGTTGGCCGTCATGATCTGGGTGAGGTCGCCGAACTCGGCGATCAGGATCAGCATGAACCCACTGCCCGCCACCTTCCAGAACGACTGGTCGGCGGGCTTCCTGACGTCGTCCTCCGCCTCGTCCTTCTGCCGCAGCAGCAGGAAGGCGCCGCCGAGGAAGAGCAGCCCGACGATGGTCGCCAGCAGCCGCTGCGGCAGCAGGCCGAGCAGCGAACCGGCGGCGATAGCCAGGGCGACATGCACGGCGAACGCCGCGGCGACACCGACGAAGACATAGGACGCGCGGTAGCGGGTGCCGAGGACCAGACCGGCGAGCGCCGTCTTGTCCGGCAACTCGGCGAGGAAGACGACGCCGAAGGTCACGGCGGCGACGGTGAAGCTGAACACGGGGGACACCTCGTCGGTAGGGTGCCGTGCCGACGGGTCCGCGGGAGCGCAGGCTTCGGCACGGCAGCGTCATGGACACTGCTGGCCGAAGGTCTCGCTGGCGGAGGCGGCGCGTTCACACGCCGTCGTCCGCTCCGGGCGCCGGGCCCGCTCCGCACGAGGCGGCGGGGCCAGTATGTCGACGGTCCGGCGAAGAGCTACTCCCCTTCAGACCCCACCACTCTACGGCATGGCCACCGGCCTCGCCGGGGCCGTCCGAGGACGGCCGAACGGTGCGGAATCAGGGCCGACGGGGCCCGTCACCCCGCCAGGGCGGCGCACCGGGCCCGGTCGGCGCGCCGCCGGCCGCGTCGTCGGACGGCAGGGAGGCCGGCGGTGCCGCCGGTGTCCCACCGGCCGCGCCGGTGAAGACCACCGGCGCGTTGAACGCGGCGCGGCGCGTCGCCCGGCGCAGCGCCCGCAGGATCAGTCCACCGAGTGACAGCACCAGCACGGCGGTCAGCGCGGCCCGGGTCACGTCCCAGCCGAGCGAGGTCGCGGCGGCGTAGGCGGCGAACCGCCGCAGGTTGTCGGGGAGCGGGTCCCCGGGCACGAAGGAGATGCCGGTGCCCATCCCCGCCAGGTAGGGCCAGCCCTGGAGGTTCATGACCAGGCCGTAGCCGAGCGAGGCCACCGCGCCGTAGGCGGCCAGCATCAGCAGCTCGGCGCGGCCCCGCAGTCGCGTCGCGCCGGGCAGCAGCCCCGCGCCCATGGTGACCCAAGCCATCGCCAGCATCTGGAAGGGCATCCACGGCCCGACCCCGCCGGTCAGCAGCGCCGACGCGAAGATCGTCACCGCGCCCAGCACGAAGCCGAACCCCGCGCCCAGCGCCCGACCCGCCAGCACCATCAGGAAGAACATCGGCTCCAGCCCGGCGGTGCCCGCGCCCAGCGGGCGGAGCGCCGCCCCTGCCGCCGCCAGCACACCGAGCATCGCGACGGTCTTGGCGTCCAGGCCGCCCTCGGAGACGGTGGCCACCACCACCGCCAGCAGCAGCGGCAGCAGCAGGGCGAACAGCCAGGGGGCGTCACCGGAGTGCGCCAGCCCCGACAACTCGTCCGCCAGCAGCGGCCAGCCGAACGCCGCCACCCCGATCGCGGTGAGCAGCCCCACCGCGGCGCCCGAACGCGGGCCCAAGCCGACGGGGCGGACCGGCGCGGCGGGCCCCGCCGTGGGGGCGGGGGCCGTCACGGCGCACCGTCCCCGTCGCCGGCACCGTTCGTCTGCCCGTCCCCGTCCCCGTCGCCGTCGCCGTCGCCGGCACCGGTGGCCAGGGCGCGGGCCACCTCCGAGACGGTGAGCCGGCCGTCCGGGGCCAGAATCTTGGCGACCTGCGGTGCGAACGACGGTGAGGCGACGACGACCTCGGCCGTCGGCCCGTCCGCGACGACCTCGCCCTCGGCCAGTACGACCACCCGGTGCGCCAGTTCGGCGGCCAGTTCCACATCGTGGGTGGCCAGCACCACGGCGTGGCCGCGACGGGTGAGATCGGCCAGCACCTCCGTCAGCCGCTCCTTGGCGGCGTAGTCCAGCCCGCGCGTCGGCTCGTCGAGCAGCAGCAGCGGGGGCGCGGCGGTCAGCACCACGGAGAGCGCCAGTGCCAGCCGCTGCCCCTCGGAGAGGTCACGCGGATGGCTCGCTCCCCGCACCTCGGGCAGCAGCCGGGCGACCAGCGCGCGGCATGTCCCGGGCGTGGCACGGGCGTCGGAGTCGGCCGCCGCGCACTCGTCGTCGACCGATTCGGCGTACAGCAGGTCGCGGGGGTCCTGCGGCACCAGGCCGACCAGCCGCAGCAGGTCGCGGGGGGCGGTCCGCGCCGGGTCCGCCCCGCCGACCCGGACCCGCCCGGCGGCCGGGCGGTGCATCTTGACCAGGGTGCGCAGCAGCGTGGACTTGCCCGCGCCGTTGCGGCCCATCAGCGCCACGCTCTCGCCCGGGTGGACGGACAGGCGCACGTCGTGCAGCACGGTGCCGCGCCCACGCCGGACCGACAGCCCGGTCACCTCGGCCACGGGCCCGTCGCCCGCGTGCGACGAGGCGGGGGCGCGCGGGGCGGGCGCCGGGCCGGAGGCCGCCAGCCGCGTCCGCAGCGGACCGGCCCGGCGGCGGGCGTCGCGGACCGAGAGCGGCAGCGGCGACCACCCGGCCAGCCGTCCCAGTGCCACCACCGGCGGACGGACGGGAGAACGCGTCATGATCTCGGCGGGATCGCCGAGCTCCGCGGGTGCTCCCGGCCCGGGCAGCAGCAGCACCCGGTCGGCGTACTGGACCACCCGCTCCAGGCGGTGCTCGGCCAGCAGCACGGTGGTGCCGAGGTCGTGGACCAGCCGCTGGAGGACGGCCAGCACCTCCTCCGCCGCCGCCGGGTCCAGCGCCGAGGTGGGCTCGTCCAGGACGAGGACGCGGGGATGCGTGGTCAGCACCGATCCGATGGCGACGCGCTGCTGCTGGCCACCGGACAGGGCGGTCAGCGGCCGGTCGCGCAGCTCGGCGAGGCCGAGGAGGTCCAGGGTCTCCTCCACCCGCTGCCGCATGGTGGCCGGGGGCAGCCCCAGCGACTCCATGCCGTAGGCGAGTTCGTCCTCGACGTTGTCCGTCACGAAGTGGGCGCGCGGGTCCTGGCCGACGGTGCCGACGACGTCCGCCAGTTCACGTGGCCGGTGGGTACGGGTGTCGCGGCCCGCCACCGTCACCCGGCCGTCCAGGGTGCCGCCGGTGAAGTGCGGCACCAGGCCGCAGACCGCGCCCAGCAGGGTGGACTTGCCCGCGCCGGACGGCCCCACCAGCAGGGTCAGCTCGCCCTCCGGCAGCTCGAAGTCCAGCTCCCGTACGGCCGGTTCGGGGGCGTCGGCATAGGTGACCGTCACCTGGTCGAAGCGGATCATCGCGTGGCCTCCCCGGCCTGCCGGCCCGCGCTGTCGCGGTGCGTTTCGTCGCGGTGCGTTTCGTCGCGGTCCGTGGTGGTGTCGCGGTGCGTGGTGGTGTCGTGATCCGTGGCGCGGGGCGTGGTGCGGTCGCCCGAGTCGTGTGGGTCGCGCCGGGCCGAAGCGGGGACCGGCGCCACCAGCGCCGGCAGCAGTCCGCACAGCACGGCGGCGGCCGGCCACAGCGGCAGCGAGGGGGCGGTCAGCGGCACCGTCGGCGGGTTGAGCGCCGCCGGGTCGGTCGCCGCGGCCACCACCACCAGCGCCGCCACCGCGACGCCGGAGCCCGAGACCAGCCAGGCGCGCACGCCCCAGCGGTCGGGCCGGTACCGGGTCCGCACCGCACGCCGTCCACCCAGCCACAACCCGGCCAGGGCCGCCGCGAGCCCGGTCAGCAGAACCGGCAGGCCGAACGCCGCCCCTCCGGCCGCCAGCAGCCCGTAGCTGCCGAGGCAGACCCCGAGCAGCCCACCGAGGGTCAGCGCGGCCGTGGTCCGCCGCACCGCCGCCGGGACCCGCGCGCTGCGCCCGTAGCCCCGCGCGTCCATGGCCGCCGCCAGCGCCACCGACCGCTCCAGCGCGCCTTCCAGCACCGGCAGCGCTACCCCGGCCAGGGCCCTGAGGCCCCGGTCGGGGCGACCGCGCAGCCGGCGCGCGGACCGCAGCCGCAGCACGTCACCGATCAGCTGCGGCGCGAAGGTCATCGCCACCACGACCGCCACCCCGGCCTCGTACAGCGCGCCGGGCAGCGACTTCAGCAGCCGCGCCGGGTTGGCCAGGGCGTTGGCGGCGCCCAGGCAGATCAGCAGGGTCGCCAGCCGCAGCCCGTCGTAGAAGGAGAACAGCACGCCCTCGGCCAGCACCCGCCCACCGAGCCGCACGCCCTCCATCCAGCCGGGCAGCGGCAGCTCCGGCAGGGTGAACAGCACATGGGTGCCGCCGACCGTCGAACCCAGCACGATCGCGAACAGCACCCGCACGGCGACGACCACGGCGCCCAGCACGAGGAAGAAGCCGAAGGCCCGCGCCCACGGCGCGTCCGTGCGGCGAGCCGAGACGACATAGCCCGCCACGGCGATGATCAGGGCCAGCAGCAGCGGGTTGGTGGTGCGGGAGGCCGCCGTCGCCAGCCCGAGCGCCCACAGCCACCAGGCGCCCGCGTGGAGCGCGTTGGCACGGGTTGCCAGCGGGGCGCGCGGCAGCCGGAGCCCGGACGCCGGCCGCGGGGTGCGGGCGCGGCTCACCGTTCCCGCCGGCGGCCACGCCCGAGCGCCGCGGCCGACAGCAGCGCCACCGCCGCCACACCCAGCCACAGCCCGGCGCCTCCGGGTACCCCGTCGCCGCCGGGATCGGCGGTCGGACCGGCGGAGCCGTCCGGCTCGGCGGTGTCGGTGTCTGTGTCTGTGTCTGTGTCGGAGGGGTCGGTGGTGGAGGCGGTGGCCTCCTCCCCGCAGCCGTGCTCCGGGTAGCCGCGGATGGCGCACAGCAGACCCGAGCGGGCGTACCGCAGGGGTTCCGCCTCTGCGGCCAGCGCCTCGGCGGCCGTCGCACCGTCCGGCAGCAGCGCGCAGGCGGTGGCAGGTTCGGGCGGTCGTTCCCCGTCGGGGGCCTCCTCGGCCGTCCCGAAGTCCAGGACCAGCGCCACGCGGCGTTCACCGGATGTCTCGGGGACATCCGCGCAGATCACGCCGAAGGAGGGGGCCTCGCGTGGCGCGCCGGCGTCGCGCGCGCTGGCGCCGATGCCGAACCGGAAGCCCAGTACGGCGCCGTCGGTGGGGCGGAGCGTGCCGGGGCCCTGCGTCGCGTAGCGCCAGTCGTCGCCGTCGGCCGTAGTGTCGTCGCCGTCCCCGTCGTGCAGCCAGAAGGACCAGTAGCGGTAGCCGGTGGGGCTCTCGGCGGCGAGCGCCGCAGGGCGCTCACCCGCTGTCGCCACCGGTGGTGCGTGCGCCGCCGCCACCGCGCCCGCCGCGCTCGGCGTGGACGGTGTCGCCCACGCCGCCGGGGCGGTGAGCAGCACCGCGGCGCCCAGCAGCGGGGCCAGGCACCGCGGACGGGTGACGGCGGTGCGCATCAGGAGCCGGACCCTCCGGAGGTACCGCTGCCGGAGTTGCCTCCGTCGGACGAGCTTCCGTCGGACGAGCCGCCGTCGGACGAGCCGCCGTCGCCCGGGGCGTCGGTACCGTCGGCGGCGTGCGCGTCGGCGTCGCGCGTCCCGGCGCGGCGGCGGTTGAGCGAGAGCATCACACCGCCACCGATACCGGCCAGCAGCGCGGCGCCGAGAATCCACAGCGTGGCGGCGGAGGAGTCATCGGAGTCCGAGTCGGCGTCGGAGCCGTCCGACGCGTCACCGGCATCGTCACCCCCGGTCTCCTCCTCACCCGTCCCGGCGCCGTCCTCGGCGGGTCCGAGCGCGGTGAGTCCGGACAGCAGGTCGGTACCGCCGAAGTCCTCGGGGTCGGCCCCGGAGGCGTGCGCCGCGAGTGCGAGCTGGGCGAGGGCTGCCGGGCTGTCCTGGAACCCCTCCCAGTCGGTGTGGTTCTCCTCCAGCCACAGCGTCGGCTCGTTCAGCGCTTCGCCGTAGCCTCCGGCGGCGAGTGCCAGGACGGCACGGGTGGTGGCCCCGAAGTCCGGTGCACCGTCGGCGAACGCGTTGGGCACGAACGCGCCCTCCTCGCCCGCGACCAGCTCCGCCACGGCGGCGGCTCCGGCCTCGGCCGCGTCCTCGGTGGGCAGTTCGCCGTCCTCCTCGCAGGAGGGCGCGGCGGGGGCGCCGCCGCCGGAGACCGGCTCGACCAGCAGCCCCGCGCCGTAGGCGGCGAGGCCGGCGTCGACGGTCGCGGGCTCGTTGGCGAACAGTTCGCCGGAGTCGGCGTCCGGCTGCCAGGCGTAGGTGCCGGGGGCGCCGCCCTCCGCGCCGCAGGCCAGCTGCAGGGAGCGCAGCGCGTCATAGGGGGAGGCGTCGCCGGCGGTGAAGGCGTCGATGTCCTCGCCGGTCGCGGCGAGCGCGCCGATGACGACCGCGGTCGAGTTGGCGTCGGTGACGTCGCCCGGGGTGTACGGCCAGCCGCCGTCCTCGTTCTGCGCCTCGCGCAGCCACTCCAGGGCCGCCCGCGCGTCCGCGTCGTCGGTGCCGTTGACGGTGGCCAGGGCCTGGACGGCCAGCGCGGTGGCGTTGGTGTCGGCCATGGTGTCGTCGTCGCACGGCGCGGAGGCGTCGGCGCGGAAGGAGGCGAAGGAACCGTCGTCGCACTGCTGGCCGGTCAGCCATTCCAGTGCGGCGTCCGGGGCCTGGCGGCCGGAGGCGTGCAGTGCCAGCACGGTCGCGGACTGGCGCCAGACACCGTCGTAGGTCGGGTCCGTCTCGCCGTAGAGACCGTCGGCCGACGCGCTGCCGGCCTCGCCGCTGTCGTCGGAGTCCTGGGCGTATGCGGCCGGTCCGGCCCCCAGCAGGAGGGCGGCCCCGGTGAGGGCCGCCGCGCTGCGGCGCAGCTTCATGATCGGTCGCCTTTCGCTGTGGTGGGCCGAGGCGCGGCGATCCACCACAGCGCGGGGCTGTGGCGCACCGGGGCTCAGCTCCGTGTTCCTCGACGGTGCCGGTCGGACGACCGGGAGCCAGTGCGGGTCCCTCACGCGGGTGCTCCGGCTGGCGGCCCGCGGGCGGGCCGTACACGGTTGCGGGTCAGCGCCGGTCTCACACCGGACTTCCCCCGCGCGGGGACGAGTACTGCGGCGCCCACTGTATCCGGCACGCTTCGGACGGGCGCGGGGGCGGCGGCGGAGGGCTGGTCCGGTGCCTGTGGGTGGTCCTGGGCGAGGGTGTGCG
>NZ_BHZI01000072.1 GCF_004305975.1 Streptomyces otsuchiensis | reverse complement strand
GCCCCGCACCGACCGCCCCCAGCGGCGAGGACCCGGTCGGCACCTCGACCGAGGGCATCCCGACCGGCTTCCCGCAGACCGAGCAGGGCGCCGAGAGCGCCGCCGCCAACTACGCCGTCGCCCTCGGCGGCGAGGGCATGTTCGTCACCGAGACCCGGCGGGCCATCGTCGAGACGGTCTACACGGCAGGGGCGGCGGAGGAGCAGGGTCCCGAGCTCGAACGCGTCTACACGGACGCCCAGTTCCTGGACCGGGTCGGTCTCGACCAGAACGCGGCGCCTCCGGAGGGGATGACGTTCGTCGCCCGGGTGGTTCCGGTCGGCACCACGGCCATCGAGTACAGCGACGAAACCGCGACCGTGAACGTGTGGTTCACGTCCCTCTTCGGGGTGGCCGGCGAGAGCTCGGTCAACCCCGTGACGGAAGCCTGGTACACCAACACCTTCGACTTGCGCTGGGAGGACGGGGACTGGAAGGTCGTGGACTTCTCGCAGGCGGAGGGCCCGGTGCCTGTCGGACGCGACCAACGGGCCTCCACCGCAGAGGAGATGGCGGAGGCCAGCGAGCAGTACGGAGGGTTCACGTATGCGCGCTGATCTCAGACCACGAGTGGCCGCCCTGGCCGCCTCCCTCACCGCCTTCCTCGGCGCAGCGATCGCCCTGGGGCCTCGAGCCGTCGCGCAGGACACGGAGGACGATCCTTGCGACCTGATCCGCGGCCCCGCCCGTGACTACTGCGAGGACGAGGGCGGCGGAGGTGGCGGCGGGGGCGTCGACACCTCACGGCTGGACACCACGCTCGATCCCCTGAGCGCGCTCGCCCAGGGCTGCGCCGACGCCGCGGCCTGGGTGGTGAACCAGCTGTCGGTGGCGGTCAACAACACGACCAACGTGGACTTCACCAACGCGGCGTTTCTGCGCCAGTACGCCGTCGTCTTCGCCGCCGCGACCGTGCTGACGCTGACCCTGTGGCTGCTGGCGGTCACCAAGCGGGCGATTCGCGGGGTGCCGTTGACGACCGCGATCTCCGAGGCGGTCGGCTTCCTCTGGCTGACGGTGATGGCCTCGGCCTTCACTCCGCTGATCCTCTATGTGATCGTCGCGGCGACCGACGGGGTCACCGATGTCATCGCGGCCGGCACGGGCAACAACTCCGACGCGTTCTTCGGTCAGTTCGCCGCCGCGCTGGAGGCGGGGGACGACATCGGCGGTGGCCCGATCATGCTGATCGTGGTGTCGCTGATCTCGATCCTCGCCGCCGGTGTGCTGTGGCTGGAGCTGGTGATCAGGGCCGCGCTGCTGTACGTCGGGGCGCTGCTGGGCACGGCGGTGTACGCGGGGCTCGTCGACAAGAACCTCTGGGGCCACGTCCGCCGTTGGGCGGGGATCATGCTGGCGGTGATCCTGGTCAAGCCTGTGATCGTGATCGTCCTGGGACTGGCCTCGGCGCTGTCCACCTCGGACGGCCCGACCGCCTTCTCCGCGATCGTCTCCGGTCTGGCGATCATCCTGCTGGCGATCTTCGCCTCGGCGATGATCTACCGCTTCGTTCCCGGGTTCGGCGACGAGATCGCCAACCACCGGTCGATGCGCCAGGACACCTCCAGCCGCGCCGCGAACGCCGCCATCGCCACGCCCGCCACGGTGCTGCGGCAGGGCATGGGCACACACGGCACGCGCGGCGGCGGCGAGGGTGGTGGCGGCGGCAACTCCGGCCCGCAGGGCGCTTCGGGAGGCGGCGGCCAGTCCGGTTCCAACCCGCTGGCCGGCGGCATGGCGGCGCACGGCTCGCGCGGGTCCTCGGGCGGCCGGGGCGGCGGTGCCGGCGGGCCGGGCGCCAAGGGAGGTGACCGGTGAGCGTTCCGCCGGCCACCCTCACCCGGCGCCGCACCTATCTGATCGGGCGGTCCCGGCCGAACGCCATCATCGGCAAGAACCGGGAGACGGGCGAGATCGCCCTGATCATCCTGGGCGCGTTCCTCGGCATGATGAGCGGCTTGCTGATCCCCGCCCTGATGCCCCGACTGTTCGCTCTGGTGGGGTTCCCGGCGCTCGCACTCGCGGCCGTCTTCGTGCCGTTCAACGGCCGCACGTTCTACAGGTGGTTCGAGATCAACAGGACGTACCGCCGCACGCTGCGGCGCGGGGGCAGGTACCGGTCGGGCGCGGCGGAGGCCGGGGTCTCGCTGGACGGCCGGGAGGTCGCGGTGGGCGCGCCGCCCGGCGTGGGCCGGGTCAGCTGGCTGGCCGCCCCCTTCGGGCCGGACGAGATCACGGTGCTGCTCCACGCCGACCGGCGCACGGTCACGGCGGCCATCGAGATCGAGGGCCCCGGCGTGGGCCTGCGGGACAGCGAGGACCAGGAGGCTCTGGTCGACCGGTTCGGCACGCTGCTCAAGCACGTCGCGAACGGGGACGGCTTCGTCACCCGCCTGCAGATGCTGGCCCGGACGCTTCCCGCCGACCCCGACGCGCACGCCCACGACGTCGCCGAGCGCGGTGACTTCACCACCCCGGTGTGGTTGCAGAACTCCTACGACCAGCTGCAGTCGATGGTGTCGACCTCCAGCGAGCAGCACCGGGCCTACCTGGTGGCCTGCATGCGGCACGACCGGGACCTCGCCAACGAGGCGGCCACGATCGCCCGCGCCGCACGCGCCTCCTCGCGTTCCGGTGTGGCGGGTGCGCGGGCCCGCCGGATGACGCAGGACGAGGGGCTGGCCATCGTTATGGCCCGCGAACTGATGGACATCTGCGCGCGGTTGGCCGAGGCGGACATCCGGGTGCGGCAGCCGCTGGGCGAGGCGCGCCTGTCGTCGCTGATCCACTCGATGTACGACCCGGACCACCCCATCGACCACATACAGGCCATGTCGCAGCGCAACGCCTGGCCGGCCGAACTCGACGCGCGCGAGGCGACGTACCTCCAGGCGAAGACCCGGGAGTCGGGGACCCGCGCGCCGTGGTGCCACGCCACGGCCTGGGTCAAGGAGTGGCCGTTGACCCCGGTGGGCGTCAACTTCCTGGCGCCGCTGCTGGTGCACACGCCCGACGTGATCCGCACGGTGGCGGTCTGCATGGACCTGGAGCCGACGGACATCGCCATCGAGCGGATGCTGACGGAGAAGACCAACGACGAGGCGGAGGCCGCCCGTGCGGCCAAGATGAACCGCACGGTCGACCCCCGTGACGTCGCCGCGCACAGCCGTGTCGACCAGCGTGGCGACGACCTGGCCTCCGGCGCGGCCGGCGTGAACCTGGTCGGTTACCTCACCGTCTCCTCGCCCAACCCCGAGGCACTGGCCCGCGACAAGCGGACTATCCGCGCCTCCGCGGGAAAGTCATACCTCAAGCTGGAGTGGTGCGACCGGGAACACCACCGTGCCTTCGTGAACACCCTGCCGTTCGCGACGGGGATCCGCTGATGGCCGGCGCCACCGACGCGTCCGCAGTGAGGAGGCACCGACGTGCTGCCACGTGACCCGATGGCGGCCCTCACCGAGACCTTCACCTCGCTGCTGTTCGGCAAGGTGGAGACCACCCGGCTGCCGGTGCGCACCTCGACCGGGCAGGCACAGGCCGTCTACCTGCCGACCGCCGCTCCCGGGCTGGGGGACTCGGGCGTGATCATCGGCCGCGAGGTGTACAGCGGCAAGGGCTACATCTACGACCCGTTCCAGCTCTACGGACAGCAACTCCCCGCGCCGCACTGGCTGGTGCTCGGGGAGTCCGGCAACGGCAAGTCGGCCCTGGAGAAGACCTACGTCCTGCGCCAACTGCGGTTCCGCGACCGGCAGGTGGTGGTGCTCGACGCCCAGGGTGAGGACGGCGTCGGCGAGTGGAACCTGATCGCCGAGGCGCTCGGCATCACGCCCATCCGGCTGGACCCGATGGCCGCGCTGGAGCAGTCGATCCGGCTCAACCCGCTCGACCCGGCGATCACCGCCACCGGGCAGCTGGCGCTGCTGCGCACCATCATCGAGGTGGCGATGGGCCGTGGCCTCAACGAGCGTTCCGGGTTCGCGCTGAAGGTCGCGCACGCCCATGTGACCGAGACGGTCGGTGTGGAGACCACCGGGCGGCAGCCGATCCTCTCGGACATCGTGGAGCGGCTGCGCCATCCGCTGCCGGAGTCGGCGCTGGCCATGAACGTCGCCCCCGACGACGTGCGGGCGTGGGGCCTGGACGTCGCGCTGGTCCTGGACCGGCTGGTCGACGGTGACCTGCGAGGGATGTTCGACGGTCCGACGACGGTCGGCATCGACCTCGACGCCCCGCTGACCGTCTTCGACCTCTCCCACATCGACCGCAACTCCATCGCGATGCCCATCCTGATGGCCATCGTCGGGGTGTGGCTGGAGCACACCTGGATCAGGCCCGACCGCAAGAAGCGGATCTTCCTGGTGGAAGAGGCCTGGCACATCATCAACTCGCCTTTTGTGGCGCAGCTGTTCCAGCGGCTGCTGAAGTTCGGCCGACGGCTCGGCCTGTCCTTCGTGGCGGTCGTCCACCACCTCTCCGACGTGGTGGACGGCGCCGCCGCCAAGGAGGCGGCCGCGATCCTGAAGATGGCGTCCACCCGGACCGTCTACGCCCAGAAGTCCGACGAGGCGAGAGCCACCGGCCATGTGCTCGGGCTCCCGCGCTGGGCGGTGGAGATCATCCCCACCCTCACGCCCGGCATGGCGGTCTGGGACGTCAACGGCAACGTGCAGGTGGTCAAACACCTGGTGACCGAGGCCGAACGCCCCCTGGTCTTCACCGACCGCGCGATGACCGAGGGCTCGCCCGTGCTGACCGCCGGGCCGGCCGGGGAGCTGCCGCCGCTCGAACTGGACGCCGCGCCGGTGTCGTTCGACAAGCGCTCGGCGCGCTGACGGAAGGCGGCCGCCGCGATGAGCCACCACCAGGGCACCCAGCCGGACCCGTACGGACCGGAGGACCCCTACGGACCAGGCGCCCACGGTCCGGGCGCCTACGGTCCGGGCGCCTACGGTCCGGGCGGAGGCGTCACCGACCGGAGGGCCGGTGGTCCCGGCCGCCGCACCGGCGGTGTCCCCGACGCGCTGGTCGTCGGATCGCTGGGGTTCGCCATCTCGGTGACCCTGCTGGTCTGGTCCTCGACCGGGCTGGCCGGGCTGCTGCACCAGGGCTCCTGGCCGTCGGGCGTCGCGTTCCCCCGTACGGCCGGGGCGATCCGCTCCTTCCTCACCGCCCCGGGAGATGTCGCAGCCGCGTGGCCGCACGCCGACCCGGCGGCGCTGCCGGGCGCCGGGCTGCTCTGGCTGATGTTCCTGGCCCAGCTGGCCGTCGCCTTCGCCACGGTGCTGTGGGTCGCGATCCGCGTCGGCCGGTGGCGCGGACGGCGGGCGCGGGGCGGGGCGGGGCCCGGCCAACGCCCGTCCGGAGCCCGCGCCGCGCCCAACGCGCCCGACCGCGGCTACCCCCACCCCGGCGGGCCCGCGCCCGACCACGACCACCCCACCGGGAGCCTGACGGGCACGACCAGTGCGACCGGTGCGGCGGGAGAGGCCCGGGACGCGGCGGGCGCCGTGCTGGCCGCCGGTCCCGCCGCGGCCGTCGCCGACCCCGACGGACGGCTCTACCGCTCGACCGCCGCGCGGCGCGCCGACCACGGCCGCGTCCACCTCTACGACCCGGACCACCTCACCGACACCCCGGTACGGCTCCGCTGGGCGCCGCACCACGGCTGCGCCGACCTCACCACCGCGCGCCGCCGGGCAGCGGCCCTCCTCGCCCCGGTCCGGCCGTCCGCCCCCGTCTTCCAACTGGACGCCGAGACCGCCGAGACCGTGCTGCGCGGCTATCTGCACGCCGCCGCGATCACCGGCAGACCCTTCGGCGACGTACACCGCTGGGCACAGAGCAACGCGCCGGAACCCGCCCGGACGCTGCGCGCCCACCCACGTGCCGCACCCGGCGCGTCCATGGAGCTGGAGGCCGCCCTCACCGCGCACCCAGGTCGCCGGGACTCCGCGCTGGCGCTGATCAACCGGGCGCTGGCCGGGCTGGAGAGGCCCGCCGTCAGCCAGGCGTGCGCCCCGGGCAAGGCGGACACGGCGGCGCTGGAGGATCTGCTGGAGAGCGGCGGCACGCTCTATGTCGTCGGTGACGCCGCGGTGACCGCGCCCCTGCGCCACGCGCTGCTCGACGCGGTCGCGCCACGGCTGGACCGGGTCGACACCCGGCGCTTCGCCCACTGACGCCCCCGTTCAGCGCGCGGCGGGACGGGCCCGGACGTGCATCCGTTCGCCCTGCCGCCCGAAGAGCGCCAGCAGCTCCACCGGGCGGTCGTCGGCGCTGCCGAACCAGTGCGGCAGCCGGGTGTCGAACTCGGCGGCCTCACCGGCGCCGAGCACCAGGTCCCGTTCGGCCAGCCGCAGCCGCAGCCGGCCGGAGAGCACGTACATCCACTCGTGGCCCTCGTGGGTGCGAAGCTCCGGCTCCTGGCCCTTGCCGCCGGGGATCACCATCTTGAACGCCTGGAGCGCCCCGGGCTGCCGGGTCAGGGGCAGCACGGTGCGGTCGCCCATCCGCTGCGGGCGCAGCCGGACCCGGGGATCGCCGGTCTCCGGAGCGCCGACCAGGTCGTCCAGCGGCACCCGGTGGGCGCGGGCGATGGGCAGCAGCAGCTCCAGGCTGGCACGCCGCCGCCCGGACTCCAGCCGGGAGAGGGTGCTCGTGGAGATGCCGGTGGTCTCGGCGAGGGCCGTCAGCGTCACGCCGCGCCGCTGCCGGAGCCGGCGGAGCCGCGGCCCCACCTCTGCCAGCACGTCGCCGATTCCGGCGGGGCCGTCGCCGTCGCCGTTGTCGTCGCTGTCGTCGGGGGGAGGCGCGTCGTGCCGGTGGGCGGGGGAGGTCATGGCTCCATGCCACCCCGGCTTCCCGGCACCGGCAACCCGGGTTGCCGCAACCGCGCTCGGCCCCGGCCGGGGCCGGGGCGCCCGCTCAGCGGGGCAGCCGCCGCGTGTAGGGAGTCCGCCAGGCGGGTGGCTCCTCGGCGCCCGGGCTCGTCCAGTACTCCCGCCCGGCGGTGACCAGTCCGTCCCGGACGGTCCAGAACGACACGGCGCGGAAGACGCCGACACCCTCCTGCGGCACCTCCACCTCCGAGACCACGCTCTCCCCGTCGGCCACGACGCGCAGTACCCGGATCGACCAGCCCTCCGGGTACTCGCTGTTGACCGAGACGAAGTTCTCCCGGCCCTCGATCAGCTCCGCGCTGACCGGCCACTCGACCGTGGCGTCCCGCGCTATCAGCGCGCCCACCCCCGGCCAGTCCCGCGCCTCGACGCGCGCCCACAGCTCCCTGACCACCTCTGCCGGTTCCATGTCCGGCACCCTGACACAGCCCACTGACATCGCCCGGCCGGACGGCCGGGGGTGGAGGGCGGGCGGGTTTCTCTATCGCTGGTTGGAGGCCGCAATCAGCCCTCGGCCCGAGGCCACGCGGTGACCCGCGGCCATAGCCTCGACACATCATGAAACGAACCGACGACCGGATGCTCCCGGTCCTGCTGCTGACAGCCCAGGCCCTGGTGTGGCCAGGGGTGGCGCTGCTGCGTGGCGAGGTGCCGACCGCCACGCAGTTGCTGGCCGCGGCGCTCACGGGGCTGGTGGTGGCCGGTGCGCTCGCCGCGCGGCGCGCCCACCCGGTCCCGGCGCTGGCGGTGACGGTCGCCGCGTGTGCCCTCTCCACGGGGGTGCTGCCCGACGGTGGCACCGCCGTGCTGGGCACCGCGGGGGTCGCCCTCGCGCTGTACACGGTCGCGCTGCTGCGGGACACCGTGACGGCGCTGCTGACGGTCGGCACGCTGGCTCTCTGGCAGGCCCAGTACCTGATGACGCTGCACTCGCTCGGCGCCGGAAACGGCCTCGACCTCGTGCTCACCGCCGTCCTCTACGTCGCGGCGGTCGGAGCCGGTGTCCGCCGGCGCCGGGCGCGGGCGGACCGGCGGGCCGCCGAGCGCCGGCTGGACCGGGCGGCGTCCGAGCGCCACCGGCTGCCCGCCGCCGAACGCCGCCGAGTGGAACGGGAGTTGCACGACGTCAGCGCCCATCATCTGACGGCGGTCGTCGTCTCCGCCGGTGTCGCGCTGGGGCTGCGGGAGAAGCGGCCGGAGCTGACCGGGGAGGCGCTCACCCTCGCCGTCGGCACCGGGCGCCAGGTCACGGAGGCGCTGGGCGCGGTGCGGGCCCCGGCCCCGGAACCGCCGGACTCGGCCGCCCCGCGTGAACGGCTCCTCGCGCTGGTGGAAGGCGTGCGCCGCCTCGGTCAGCCGGTGAGCTGCGAGTTGTCGTCCCTCCCCGACGGCTCCGCCGGCGAGGTGGTCCACGGCATCGTCCGGGAGGCGCTCACCAACGCGGTGCGGCACGCCCCCGGCGCGCCCACCAGCGTGGAGTGCCGGGAACACGGCGGCGGACACCAGGTCACCGTCCGCAACGAGCGGCCGGGGCAGGCCGAGGAGGGCGCCGCCTCGCTCGGCGGCGGCCGGGGCCAGGCGTTCCTGCACAGCCGTGCCCGCGAGGCGGGCGGCACCCTGCGCAGCGGGCCCGGCCCGGACGGGAGCTGGAGCGTGACGGCCTGGCTGCCCGGGCCGGACGGCGGACTGCCGCACACCCCGGTCCCCCGGGCACGTCGCGTCGCGCAGGTCCTCACGGCGGCCGTGCTCTGCCTCAACCCGCTGCTGCCGTTCCTCGCCGTGCGGTCCGCGGACCCCTCTCCCGGCAGCGGTGCCGCCGCCGGGGTGCTGTTCACGCTGCTCGCCGCGGCGCAGGCGGTGGTGGTGCTGTGGGCGCGGCAGTCCCCGCGCGGCGCGCTCGTCACCGTGCTGGTGCTGGCGGCGCTCTGGCCCGCGGGGGCCGCAGCCGGGTACGGCGGACCGGTGCTGGTGCCCGCGCTGCTGGCCGCCGCCGCGACCTGTGCCGCAGTCGCCGTACTGGCCTCCCGCACGGCCGGGGCCGCACCCGGGCCGCGCCCACTCTGGCCAATGGTGGCCGTCGCCGGGCAGGCGGCGGTCGGGGTCCTCCTCGTCGGTACGGCGCCGGTCGAGACCGACCCACCCGGGGCGGTGGCCGCCGTGGGGCTGCCCGCGCTCGCCGTCGCGGCGGCGTGGTGGCTCGGTGGACGCCAGGGCAGGCGCCGCACAGCGGCGCGGGAGGCGAACGAGGACCGCATCACCGCCTGGACGGGCGAGGCGGTCCGGGACGCCTGGGGCGAACGCGTGCGGATCACCTCCGGGTTGGAGACCACCGTGCTGGCGCGTACCGCCGAGATGGTGCGCGAGGCCGAGAACGGGCGGCTGGAGGAGACCGCCGAGCGGGCCCGCGAGGCGCTCGCAGCCATGCGGGCGCTCCTCGACAGCGGCGGAGCCACCCAGGAGTACGCCGAGCGCCGCCCCCAGCCCACCCTGCAGGCGCTGGACCTCCTCGTGCGGCAGAGCCGGGCCGCCGGGCGGGATGTCGCGGCCGCGATCGACCCGGGCGTGCCACGGCCCCTGCCGTCCGCCGTGGACATCGCCGCCTACCGCGCCGCCGAGACGCTGCTGACGGCCGGTGGCGAGGGCCCGGCCGAACTGCGGGTCGAGGCCGGTGCGGGATGCCTGACGCTGCGCGCCACCGGGGTGCGCGCACTACGGCCCGAGCAGCGCGAGGAGTTGACCGCCCGCGCCGCCGCGCTCGGTGGCACGCTGTCGACCGGATCCGGCGGAACCGCCGAGCTGCGACTGCCGCTGGAGCCACCGGCGGCGGACGCCCCGGCGGTCGCCGAGCGGACTCCGTCCCCGCCGCAGGCCGGCGAGGGGCCAGGACAGGGTGCCTCCGGCACCGGCCGAACCGTGCCCACCGGGCACGGAGACGAGGAGGACCCCCGATGCCCGTCACAGTGATGGTCGTGGACGACCAGAGCGTCGTCCGCACGGGATTCGCCGCCGTCATCGACGCCGAGCCGGACCTGACGGTGGTGGGGGAGGCCGGCGACGGCGCGGAGGCCGTGCGGCTCGCGGAACGGCTCGCTCCCGATGTCGTGGTGATGGACGTGCGGATGCCCGAGGTGGACGGCATCGCCGCGACCCGCCTCATCACCTCCCGCCCGGACGCGCCGCGGGTGCTGGTGCTGACCACCTTCGACCTGGACTCCTACGTCTTCGACGCGCTGCGCGCCGGGGCCTCCGGCTTCCTGCTCAAGGACGTCCGGGCCTCCGAACTGCTCGACGGGGTAAGGGTCGTGGCCTCCGGGGAGAGCGTGCTCTCCCCGTCCGCGACCCGCCGCCTGATCAGCCACTACGCGGACGGCCCCGACCGGCGCTCCCGGACGGCCGAGAGCGCCGGGGCGGTCGCCAGGCTGACGGCACGCGAACGGTACGTGCTGACGCTGATCGCCTCGGGGCTGAGCAACGCGGAGATCGCCGACCAGCTCGGCATCACCGTCGGCACCGTGAAGTCGCACGTCAACGCGCTGCTGCGCAAGCTCGGCCTGCGCGACCGCGTGCAGGCCACGATCCTCGCCTACGACCTGGGCCTGACCCGGCCCCGCCCGCCGAGCCCGGCGGAGTGATGCCGCGGGCCGGACCGACGTCCGCCCGCCCAGGCCCGACCGCACCACCCCGACCGCACCACCGCGACCGCACCACCCCGACCGTCGGGCCTGACCGTCGGGTCCCGTTCCGCACCACCTCCACGAGAGGACCACGTCACCATGGCCACCACCGCACCCGGGGAGCAGACCACCATGACCTCCACCCGTCTCTCCGTCGTCCGCACCGCGCGCGATGCCCTGACCGCCCTGCCCTCCCTCGTCTACCTCGGCGTCGTCACCGCCCTGTGGATCTGGGCGATCGTCGTCAGCAACATGCCGCAGCCGGACGGGTCGTTCGCGGCGGTGGTGCCGTTCATGGCGACCGCGCCGGTCAGTCTGCTGATGCTCGGACTCCCGGACCACCTGGCCTTCCTGGTGGCGGCGTCCGCGCTCGGCGCGCTGGTGAACGCCTTCGTCATCGGCTGGTGCTACCGCACGCTGCGGGCCCGGCCGGCGTCCTGAGCCGTGACGCGGGCGGCGGGGCACAACGCCCCGCCGTTCGCTTGCCGTTGCCGCTCCGTCAGCCGGACTGCTGTACGGCGAGGGAGAGTTCGACGGTGCGCAGCGTGGGATCGCGCGGGTCGGGTGTGCTGCGGCCGGTGGGCCGGAACCCGAGCCGCCGGTAGAACCGCGCGGCGCGCTCGTTGTCCTCGTGGACGTCCAGCCGCACCTCGCGGGCGCCCGACCAGTCGATCGCGGCGCGCATCAGCCGCTCGGCCAGGCCGGTGCCCCGCTGCTCGGGGCGCACATAGACCCCGACGATGTGGACGTGACCGTCGTCGGTCACCAGGGCGGTCGCCATTCCCGCCCAGTCCTCGTCCGCGCCCTCGACCACGAAGGTGGTGCGCACCGGGTTGGAGGTGGCGCGCCGCGTCCACTCGCCGGAGGTGCGGCGCAGGGCCTGCTCGACCGGCTCGAAGAAGGCGACCGGAGCCGCCGGGTCGCGGAGCGCCGCGAGCCGCAGCCTTCGGTAGCTCGACCAGTCGGCGCCACGTGTCTCCCGCAGCCGGTACGCCATACGGCTGATGCTGTCAGCCGTGTCCGCCCACCGCAACGACATCCGCCGGGCGGTGCGCCGACGAGGCGGAGCCGGCGGATCGGAACCGGCGGGGCGGCCTCAGGCGGTTCGGTCCGTCCAGGCGGTCCCGGAGCGGGCGCGGGCCACCAGCCGGGCGAGCACCTCCGCGCGCGGCGCCGCACCTGGCGGGCCCGGAGCAGCCGGCGGGCCCGGCGGTGCGGGGGAGGCGGGCCAGACCCGGGCGCCACCGGGCGCCGCCAGCGCGACCGCCGGCCCGTCGGGCGCCCCCGCGACCCACAGCACCCCGCCGCCCTCCTCGGTGAACTCCGCGGCGACCTCCGGGTGGACGAAGGACCGCAGTTCGTACACGGCCCGCCCCTCCGGGGACAGCAGCGTCAGCCGGCGCTCGCCGAGCGGCGCGGCGCGGCCTGGTGGCACGGAGCCGAGCGCCTCCGACCGCAACGGCCAGACCTGCCAAGGGTGTTGTGTGACCAGCTCGGTCAGCTGCCGGCTGCGGCGCCCGGCGCGACGGCGGTAGACCAGCCACATGGACGCGCCCGTCAGCAGCAGCCCCGCCATGACCACGGCGACCAGCGGCTCGGACCCGTCCACCAGCGCCACCACCGCCGCGGCCAGCAGCATCACCCCGAGCAGAGACGAGCGGAGCATCCGGCCGGTCGCTCCGTAGACGTCGAGCTGCCGGGCGAGTCCGCCGGCGGTCGCGGCGACCTCGATCGCCGGGGCGGGGGAGACCTGGTAGCCGTGGGCGAGGGCCGCGGCCTCGTCCGAGGTGCGCGGGCGGCCCTGGTCGGCGGGGTCGGGGTGGGAACTGATGGCCCTCACCTCCCGGTCGGGGGTTCCCAGCGTAGTGGCGAACGGGCCGCCGAGCCGGGTGCCGACGGCCCGGGGTGCCGTCCATGATCCACAGCACGCCCCGCCTGATCTGTCAGCTTTTGCGGGAGTGTGGGGGTGTGAATCGACGGGGTTATCCACAGGCTGCCGCTCAGCCTGTGGGTAACTTCACGCCCCACAGCGGCAGTTGGCGGCGGCACCCGGCCCGTGCCCGCGCGCGGCGGGCGACGACGAGCGGCGACGACGAGCGGCGACGACGAGCGGCGACGACGACGAGCGGCGACGCCGAGCGGCGACGTCCAGCCCGGGGCCGGACGCCGCCGCTCGGCGTCGAGGACGTGCGGTTGGTGCCTCAGGCGCGGGGCGCCACCTTGGACAGGCCGTTGATCACGCGGTCCATCGCGTCACCGCCGGTCGGGTCGGTGAGGTTGGCCAGCATCTTCAGCGTGAAGCGCATCAGCGTCGGGTGCGTCAGCCCCCGGTCGGTCGCCAGCTTCATCACCTTCGGGTTGCCGATCAGCTTCACGAAGGCGCGGCCCAGCGTGTAGTAGCCGCCGTAGGTGTCGCGCAGCACCTTCGGGTAGTTGAGCAGCGCCAACTCCCGCTGGGAGGGGGTGCGGCGGGCGTGGGCCTGGGTGATGACCTCGGCGGCGATGGCGCCGGACTCCATGGCGTAGGCGATGCCCTCGCCGTTGAACGGGTTGACCAGGCCACCGGAGTCACCCACCAGCATCAGCCCGCGGCTGTAGTGCGGCTTGCGGTTGAACGCCATCGGCAGCGCGGCGCCGCGGATCGGCCCGGTCATGTTCTCCGGGGTGTAGCCCCACTCCTCCGGCATGGAGGCGCACCATGCCTTCAGCACCTCGCGCCAGTCCAGCTCCTTGAAGGCGCTGGAGCTGTTGAGGATGCCCAGGCCCACGTTGGAGGTGCCGTCGCCCATTCCGAAGACCCAGCCGTAGCCGGGGAGCAGCCGCGGTTCGCTGCCGCGCCGGTCCCAGAGTTCGAGCCAGGACTCCAGGTAGTCGTCGTCGTGGCGCGGGGAGGTGAAGTAGGTGCGGACGGCGACGCCCATGGGCCGCTTGTCGTCGCGGTGCAGCCCCATGGCGAGGGAGAGCCGCGAGGAGTTGCCGTCGGCGGCGATGACGACCGGCGCGCGGAAGGTCACCGGCCGCTTCTCCGCTCCGAGCTTGGCGTTGACGCCGACCATCCGGCCGGTGCGGTCGTCCAGCACCGGGCCGGAGACGTTGCAGCGCTCGTGGAGGCGGGCGCCGGCCTTCTCGGCCTGGCGGGCCAGCTGCTCGTCGAAGTCGTCGCGCTTGCGGACCAGCCCGTAGTCGGGGTAGCTGGCCAGCTCGGGCCAGTCCAGCTGCAGGCGCTGTCCGCCGCCGATGATGCGCAGGCCCTTGTTGCGGAGCCAGCCGGCCTCTTCGGAGATGTCGATCCCCATGGCGACCAGCTGCTTGGTGGCGCGCGGGGTGAGGCCGTCGCCGCAGACCTTCTCCCGGGGGAAGGCGGTCTTCTCCAGCAGCAGGACGTCCAGACCGGACTGCGCGAGGTGGTAGGCGGCGGCCGAGCCGCCGGGCCCGGCCCCGACCACGATCACGTCGGCGCGGTTCTCGGCGGCGGTGTCCTGCGCCGTGGTCGGCTCGGTCTGCTCGGTCACGAGCGGCTCTCCGATCGTTCCTGGGGCGTGATCCCCGAGTCTAGGTCGTGTCTGGCAGGTGAAGCCGTCGGTGCGGCCCGGCCGTCCGGCGCGGCGCGCCGGGGCTCAGCGGCCGCGGTCGGTCCCGGTACCGGTCTCGGTCCCGGTACCGGTCTCGGTGGCGGTATCCCGGGCGTTCCCCGTCGCGTTCCCCGCCGTGGGCTTGACGCCCCGGTGGAGGGTGACGATGCCGCCGGAGAGGTTGCGCCAGGCCACCGAGGTCCAGCCGGCCCGCTGCAGCTTCGCCGCCAGGCCCGGCTGGTCCGGCCAGGCGCGGATCGACTCGGCGAGGTAGACGTAGGCGTCGGGGCTGCTGGAGACCTTGCGCGCCACGGGCGGCAGCGCCCGCATCAGGTACTCGGTGTAGACGGTGCGCATCGGCGCCCACGTCGGGTGGCTGAACTCGCAGACCACCAGCCGCCCGCCGGGCCGCGTCACCCGCAGCATCTCCCGCAGCGCGGCGTCGGTGTCCTGGACGTTGCGCAGCCCGAAGGAGATGGTGACGGCGTCGAAGGCGTCGTCGACGAACGGCAGCCGGGTCGCGTCGCCCGCGGTGAACGGCATCCACGGCAGTCGCCGCTTGCCCTCGGCGAGCATGCCCTGGCTGAAGTCGCACGGGACGGTGTACGCCCCCGCGTCCGCGAAGGGCAGGGACGAGGTGCCGGTGCCGGCGGCCAGGTCCAGGACCCGCTGGCCCGGCCCGGCGCCCACGGCGCGGGCCACCGCCTTCCGCCAGCGTCTGTTCTGGCCCAGCGCCAGCACGTCGTTGGTCAGGTCGTACTTGGCGGCCACCGCGTCGAACATCGCGGCGACTTCGCTCGGCTGCTTGTCCAGGGAAGCGCGGGTCACCCCGTCATTGTCCCGCCCGTCGCGGGGCGGACGCGGGCGGGGTGGCCGGCGCGCCCCGCGCCGGGAGCGTGCCCGTGGCGTGTGCGGCGGACGCGGGGCGCCCGGGAGTACGCGCGGGCTCGCCCGGTACGCCGGGGGAGCGCGAGCGTGCGGCGCCCCGATCGTCATGTTGTAGCGTTCCCCGACGTGCCTCCCCGTCGTACCGCCGCCAGCGCCCGCCGCGTCGCGCGGCTCCGTCGGACGATCCTGGTGCTCACCCTCGCGGTCGGCGGGACCGCCGGTGTGATCGCGATGAGCGGCTCCGGGGACGACGGGGACGACGGCCGCCCGGCGGGCTCCGGTGACACCGCCCGGGCCGACCGCACCGAGGACCACGAACTGCCGCGCGCCTCGGGCACCCAGCGGCCCTCGCCCAGCCCGACCGCGATACCCGTGCCCGAGTCGGGGCCCGGGACCTTCACCAGCGCGGTCGCCGACGCTGAGACGGTCGGGCCATCGGAGGGGACGGTCTACCGCTACCAGGTGCAGGTCGAGGACAACATCGAGCTGGACCCGGACGCGGCCGCCGCCGAGATCCACACCATCCTGGGGCACGAGCGCGGCTGGACCAACGACGGCGACAGCGCCTTCGCCCTGGTCGCCGACGGCGACACCGACCTCAACGTGATGATCGCGACGCCCGACACCGTGGACGAACTCTGCGGCCGCTACGGCCTGGACACCCAGGGCGAGGTCAACTGCCGCATCGATGACGACGTGGTCGTCAACCTCCGTCGCTGGGTGGAGGGTTCACCCGAGTTCGACGGTCCGATCGGCGAGTACCGGGCGCTGATCATCAACCACGAGGTGGGCCACCGCATCGGCCACGGCCACGCGGGCTGCCCCGGCGAGGGCGAACTCGCCCCGGCGATGATGCAGCAGATCAGAGGGCTCGACGGCTGCGTGGCCAACGCCTGGCCCTACGGCGAGGACGGCGAGTTCATCGACGGGCCCTGGGTCCCCTGAGGGGGTCCGGCGGGGGGTCCAGCCACGCGCCGAGGTCAGGCGCCCAGCTCGGCGCCCAGGTTCTCCATCCAGGCCCGCGTGCCGCGTTCACGCCACTCGGGCTCCTCCAGGGCGTCGAGGAAGGCCCCGTACTCGGTCAGCACCAGCCGGGTGTGTTCCCCCTCCGGCACCAGTTCGACGGTGGTGATGGAGACCGTGGCGACCCGCTCCCCCTCGGAGAGCACCGAGGAGTAGACGATCCGCTGGTCCGGGACGATGTCGTGGTACGCGGAGGCGAACGTCAGCTCCGGCCCGCCGGGCCGGCTGCCCCGGGTGATCTCCCTTCCGCCCGGGCGGAAGTCCAGTTCGTGCCGGAAGCCGGGCTCGGTGAACCAGCGGGCCTTGGTCGCGGGGTCGGCCCAGGCCGCGAAGACCCGCGCGGGCGGCTGTTCGTAGACGCGCTCGACGCTGAAGGTGGCGTGCCGGGCGGGCCGGGTCGCGGACCCGGGGTGTGCGGAGTGGGTGGTCATCGCTGCTCGTCCTCCTCGGACGGGGTGCCGGGCTTCGGGGCGCCGGTCACGGGGGTGCCGGCAGTGTGGGTGCCGGCTGCTGTCTCGGCCGTCGGAGCCTCGGCCAGTACGCGGTCGAGCGTCTCCAGGCGTCGCTCCCAGTCGGTGCGCCGCCCGTGCAGCCATGATTCGGCCGCACGGAGCGCGGCGGGTTCCAGATGGCAGGTGCGGACCCGGCCGGTCTTGGCGGTGCGCACCACACCGGCCGTCTCCAGGACGGACAGATGCTGCATCACCGCCGACAGCGACATCGCGAACGGCTCCGACAGTTCGCTGACCGAGGCCGGTCCACGGGTGAGCCGCTCGACCATGAGCCGCCGGTTCCCGTCGGACAGGGCCTGCAGGACGCGGTCCAGATCCGGGCCGGCCTCGGTGTCGGTCTCGGCCTCGCCGTCGCCCGTCGGGCTCTTGTCGGCCGCGCCTTTGTTAAGCATGTTCTTAAGTGTCGCTCGCCAGCCATCAACAGTCAAGTATTCGCTTCACTGTCACGTTCGTCCGGTGGGCACGCGGGATCAGATCAGGAGAGGTACCGCTGCACCTCGGCCGTGGGGCGGACCCGGGCGTCGTCGGGGTCCTCGCCGTACTCGATCTTGGCGCGGCGCTGCCGCAGCAGGTCCCAGCACTGGTCCAGCTCGCGTTCGACCTCGGCCAGCCGGCTCCGTTCGTCCTCGCCGTCGAGCGCCGCGTCCGCCAGCCGTCCGCGCAGGGTCCGCTCGGTGGCGACCAGTTCGCGCACGCGGGACAGGATCTCCTGCTGCCCGCCGTCACTGTCGTCACGCTCCGTTGCCATTGCGGCCACCTCCTCGCGCTCCAGGCTAGGCGCGGGTCCCTCCACCCGCGATCGGAGCGCTTCGCCCCCGGGGCAGCCCGCCCGGCAGTGCCCCGCCCGGCCGTTCTCAACCGCTCCGGATTCGTTGCGGCGTCGTGATTCGCCGAGAGTCGCCGGTTGTTACGGTGCGGAGATGCGAAGACTTCGTGCCCTCCCCGCGCTGGCTCTCCTCGCCGCCCTCCCGCTGGCCGCGTGCTCCTCGGGCGACAGCTCCGACGACGCGGCCGACGGCGCCGACCAGGAGAACACCTCCACGGACGCCGGGGACGACGCCGACGAGGACGACGCCGACGAGGACACCGAAGGCGACGACTCCGAAGGCGACGACGCGGACGACGCCGAGGAGTCCGGCGACGCCGACGACTCCTCCGGCTCCGGCGGGTCCGGCGGGTCCGCGGCGCCCAGCTTCGAGGACGTGACCGCCGCGTACGAGGACTGCTCCGCCATCGCGACCCACGTCGCCGACCTCGTCGGCGATCTCCCGCTCGACAGTGCGACGAGCGAAGTCGACGAGTACGGGGCGTTCTGCAACTGGGAGCGCCCGGACGCCACCGACCTCGCCGACATCGCCACCTTCAACGTGGCGGTCGAGGAGGGGCCGGGCGAGATCATCTCGGCCGACATGATCGAGAGCCTCGACATCATGGAGGTCGTTCCGGACCGGGCCGTGGAGAGCGCCGGTGGCATCGCTTACAGCAGCACCACCGACACCGGCGCCGCCGCCGTGGTCGTCATCACCGTGCAGTTCCCCGACGTCCAGGTGACCCTGGTCGGTGGGCAGTTCGCAGATACCCCGGAACTGACCGCGGAGAGCGGTGTCGAGGCAGCCAAGAACATCCTCGGCGTCGGCTGACCCACGGCCCCGGCGTCCGGGAGCGGTGGTCCCTCCCGGCGCCGGAACGGCCCGGCGTCCGGGAGGTGCCGCTGGCGGCGCGGCGGGCACCCGGCGTGGAGCACCGGCGGCATCATGCTCACCGTGCGGTGAGGGCCGTGCCCAGCGTCTCGGGGGAGCTGCAGTACGGCAGTTCGTCCAGCGACGCGTCGGTGCAGAAGCGCACCACCAGGTCCGCGAAGTCGGCGATGCGTTCCATCGGGGCGAGGTGGTCCGTCTCGTCGATCGTGAGGAACCGTGCCCGGGGCAGGCTGCGGGCGACCTCGCGCCCCATGGCCGGCGTCGTGAGGGTGTCGTGCTCTCCGGTCACCACCAGGCTCGGCACCTCGGGAACGGGCTCCGGCCGGTACCAGTCGTGCCGCAGCATCCGGGAGTTGTGCTCGGCGGAGTTGCGGCGCTGCTCGGCGTTCTGCCCCGTGATCTGCTGGTGGACGAGCCGCGCCATGGCGGCGTGCTTGCGCACCCGGCCCGCGCCGAGCGGGGAGACGAAGCCCTCGGCCAGCTCGCGCGCGATGCCCGCCGTGTCGTCCCGTTCGATCATCGCGGCCCAGCGTTCCATGGACGCCGTGTACTCCGCGGTGACATGCGTGGTCATTCCGACCAGCATCAGCCGCGCCACCCTTTCCGGGTGGTGCTGGGCGAACCGCAGACCGATCGCCCCGCCGTAACAGGCACCGACCATATTGACGCGTGGGACGCCGAGTTCGTCCAGAAGGTGCCGGGTCGCGGCGGCGAGGAAGTCGACACCGAACTCACCCGGCAGAAAGTCGGCCCCTCCATAACCGGGAAGGTCGACGGTGATCACCCGGCCGACCGTGCTCAGCCATTTCTCGTGCCGGACGTACGAATTGCGGTCCTGCATTGATCCGCCCAGTATCAGGATGGGCTCGGTGACGGGTGCGCCGCGGTCGACGACCCTGCAGGTGAAGCGGAATCCGTCGAGCACGAGGGACCGCTCCTCGATCAGTACGGCCTCCGCCGGGTGGGGCTCCGCGACCGGTGACGTGTCCTGCGTGAGGACTGCGTCGGTGGGCATGAGGCAACTCCAAGGCTTCGGAAGAACAACGAAGTCCCTGATTAGCAGCCGCCGTCGGCGACCGGCGCCCGTGACCCTTTCGTGGGCGATTCACCGTGTCCTGGTTGACGACGCCGGTTCCCACGCCGCCGAGCGCCGGGCCGCGTCGCGCAAAGACGGGACCGACGGCGGTGTGACACCCCGATCGCCCATCGCGTCAAGGGTGTTGAGGCGGTGGGCTCACCGTGGTTCACGCACCCGGCACGCCACCCGCCGCCGCGATCCGCTGACGCGCCGCCTCGTAGAGCACGACGCTGGCCGCGTTGGACGCGTTGAGCGAACTCGCCGACCCCGTCATGGGGATGGAGACCGTCTCGTCGCACAGCTCGCGCCACGCGGGGCTCAGCCCCGACGTCTCGTTGCCGACAGCGAGCAGCACCGGACGGGTCAAGTCACAGGCGGAGACGTCCATGTCGCCGTCCTCGTCGGTCCCGATCACGGTGACCGCCGTCCCGGCGCGACGGGACGCCTCCAGCCACGCCGCCACCTCGCGGTGGCCCGGCGCCCGCACCGTCGGCAGCGCGAAGAGCGAACCGGTGCTGGCGCGAACGGCCTTGGGGTCGTAGACGTCCGCCGCGTGGCCGGTCACCACCAGACCGTGCGCGCCGAAGGAGTCGGCGGAGCGCACGATGGTGCCGATGTTGCCCGGGCTCGTCGGCCGGTCGAAGGCGACCCCGAGGAAACCCGCGCCCACCGGGATGCGCGACAGATCGTCCGGCGGCATCTCCACCACCGCCAACAACTCGGTCCCGTCGCCGCGTTCGCCCAGCTCGGCCAGGAGCTCCGGTGCCATCGCCCAGCTCTCGGCGGAGCTGTCGGCCAGCAGCTCCCGCGCCCACCGCGAGAGCCGCCGCTCACCGTCGTACAGCAACGCCCTTACCGGCCAGCCGCGTTCGACGGCCAGGGTGATCGGGCGGACACCGTGCACCAGGAACTCGCCCGCGCGCAGCCGCTTGTTGCGGTTGGCCAGCAGCGCCTGCCACTGCTGGAAACGGGCGTTGCGGGTGGTGATGCGCCGTACGGCCACCGTCGTCCTCTTCGTCGTGCGAACGCCACGCGGGCACCACGGCTGCGCCACGCGGGCGCCGTGCCGCCCGGCGGACGCCGGGCGGGGCCGTGGCCGGGGTCAGTTCGCGTCGATCAGCTTCAGCTCGGGGTGGGCGGTGCCGCCCTCGATCGCGGTGGAGGAGAGGTGGGAGACCACCTTGTCGTCCACCGGGTCCTGCGCGGGGTCCTCGTGCACCACTAGGTGCTCGTAGGTGGTGGCGCGCTGCGCCGGGACCCGGCCGGCGGTGCGGATCAGGTGCAGCAGCTCCATCCGGTTGGAGCGGTGCTTGGCACCGGCCGAGGAGACCACGTTCTCCTCCAGCATGACCGAACCCAGGTCGTCCGCGCCGTAGTGCAGCGACAGCTGGCCGACCTCCTTGCCCGTGGTCAGCCAGGAACCCTGGATGTGCGCGACGTTGTCGAAGAAGATCCGCGCGATCGCGATCATCCGCAGGTACTCGAAGAGCGTGGCCTGGGTGCGGCCGCGCAGCTTGTTGTTCTGCGGCTGGTAGGTGTACGGGATGAACGCGCGGAAGCCGCCCGTGCGGTCCTGCACGTCGCGGATCATCCGCAGGTGCTCGATCCGCTCCGCGTTGGTCTCGCCGGTGCCCATCAGCATCGTGGAGGTGGACTCCACGCCCATGTTGTGCGCGGCCTCCATAATCTCCAGCCAGCGCTCACCGGACTCCTTCAGCGGCGCGATGGCGTTGCGCGGCCGCGCCGGCAGCAGCTCGGCACCGGCCCCCGCGAACGAGTCCAGCCCCGCCTCGTGGATGCGGCGGGTCGCCTCCTCCGGGGAGACCCCGGAGATCCGGGCCATGTGCTCCACCTCGGAGGCGCCCAGCGAGTGGATCACCAGCTGCGGGAACGCCTCCTTGATCGCGGAGAAGTGCCGCTCGTAGTACTCCACACCGAAGTCCGGGTGGTGGCCGCCCTGGAACATGATCTGGGTGCCGCCCAGCTCCACCGTCTCCGCGCAGCGCCGCAGGATGTCGTCCAGGTCGCGGACCCAGACGTCCTCGCTCTTCGGCGGGGCGTAGAACGCGCAGAACTTGCACGCCGTCACACACGAGTTGGTGTAGTTGATGTTCCGCTCGATGATGTACGTGGCGATGTGCTCGGTGCCCGCGTAGCGACGGCGGCGGACGGCGTCGGCCGCACCGCCCAGCGCGTGCAGCGGGGCGTGCCGGTACAGCTCCAGCGCCTCTTCTGCGCTGATCCGTCCGCCGTCGGCGGCACGGTCGAGCGTGGACTGGAGCTCGGCGCTGAAAGCCATGGTCGGGTCCCCTCCGCGGGTGGCTGAAGACCGGTCCAGCGTACGCCCCCGCCACCGCCCCCCGGGGAGCGCGTCACC
>NZ_BHZI01000071.1 GCF_004305975.1 Streptomyces otsuchiensis | reverse complement strand
TCTTGACCACCAGCATAGTCGTGCGTATGTTGTTTTTACAAGACAACGGGATCAGTGAGATCGTCCTAGGGTGCGTCGTCGGCAGCGTCATATTTGTATAAGAGACAATGGAGGGTTCGCTCCCGGTGCCGTCGTCGGGGTCGCCCGGCCCCGGTGTTCCGCCGGGCTGACCGCCGCCGCCCGCGTGGTCGTCCCCTCCGGCGCCGGGCTCGGCTGAGACGGAGGGGCCCGGGCCGCCCACGCTCGCCGCGCGGTCGGCGGCGGGGCCGCCGGCGCAGGCGGTGGCGAGCACCGCCAGGGTGGCGGCCAGCGCGGCCAGCGCCGGGGGCCGAACCCGTCCCGGACCGTGCACCATGTGGTCTCTCCTTCGCCAACTCCCGCCGCCTGCGCCCAGACTGCCACAGCGGGGCGTACCGCGCGGGTCCCGGGCCGCAACGGTTCGGCTCCTCGGCGACGCCAGGGAGCGCGGCCCGCGTCGTCGTGGCGTACGCGCCGGGCCGGGGCCGTCCCGGGCGTACCCCGGGCTAGTGTCCTGGCATGACACAACTGAACGAGGGGGCGGCCGCCGAGGCGGTCGAGGCGGGGGACCGGGCGGACGTCCCGGTGGGTGTGGGCGGCGGCACGGGGGCGGCCGGCCCGCCGCCCGGCGGCGTGGCGACCCGCACGCTGGCGACGGTCACCGCCTGGCGGCTGGTGGTCGCGGCCTGCGGCTTCGTGGGCTACACCGATGTCGCCGTGCGCATGGGGGACCCGGTGCGCGCGCTGGAGGACCTGAGTCACCTGGCGAGCTTCGTCGCCGGGCTGCTCTTCCTCGGCCTGGCCGCCTACCCGTTCGTCACCGGGCGGCGCCGCCACGAGCCGCCGAGCCCCTGGGCGCGTGGGGCGATGGCGGCGGCGCTGCTGCTGGTCGGGGTGGTCTGGCACACCCTGATGGACGGGCTGGAGACCGGCTACCTGACGACCTCCGCCCTCTTCACCCACCTGGTCACGCCGCTGGCGGTCCTCGCCGACTGGCTCTTCGTCGGCCGCAACCAGCGGCGTGCCCGCTGGTGGTTCCCGCTGACCTGGACGCTGCCGCTGCTGGCGTACCTGGCCTTCATGGTGGGTGCCGGGATCGAGTCCTACAGCGACTTCCTCGACCCCGACGACGACGGGTTCCTGCTCACCGTGGGCGCCTTCACCGCCGCCGTGGTGGTCACCGGCTACGCGCTGCTCGGAGCCGCCCGGCTGACCCGGCGGCCACGGCCCCCTCAGTCCGCTCCCGCGTCGGCGTCGGCGTCCGCCGAGACCGACCAGGCGCCCACCGCCGCGTAACGGGAGTCATGGACGGTCCCGGTGTCTCGACGGACCACCGGCCCGTGGCGCGGGGTGTGCGCCACGGGCCGGTGGCTGTAGCGGGGTTACTCCTGCGGGGTCAGAAGTCGACGCGCCAGTGGGCGTGTTCGGTGTCGCCCGCGTCGCGCATCGAGATCTCGATGACGATGAACTCCACGCCGTGGGGGACGTCGAACGCCATGCCGCCCTCGCTGCGGCTCATGGCGGGCAGTACGTCCTCCTCCGAGTCGTAGACGGGCTGCAGGAGTTGCAGTCCGTGGCCCGCCGCGACGGCGGTGGGTGGCGGGCCCAGCGGGCGGCCTTCGGTGTCGGTGCCCTCCATGCGGACCGATGCCCGGACCGCGCGTCCTTCCAGGTGCTCGGCGATGCCTTCCCGTTCGGGTTCGAACTCCCGTACGTCATGGACGGTTATCCGGGCGCCGTTGCCGAAGACGTGCGTGGCGCCGACCTGTTGGATTTCCACGCCGGCTTCGAGGTGCTCGAAGAGCGTGTAGGCGGGGTCGGGTTCGGCGCTTGTGCTGATCAGCGTGGCGATGCGGTTGTGGCTGCCGTCCGGGCCGTCGGGTCCGGAGCCGGGACCGACGGTGAACCATCCGGCCGCGCCGAGAGCCCCGGCGGCGAGCGTGGCGGTGAGGAGCCAGAGCGCGCGCTGTGGGCGTCTTCGGGACGCGGCGGAGGGTGGGTTGGGCGACGTGTCGTTCATGACGACCCCCTGGTGCTGGTCGGCCTCCCCCGGCCGACGGGTGGTTACGTGTTCCGCGACGCGCGAGGGCGCGCCGGGGCGCCGCATGGCGTGTCGCGGCGAGAAGGCGCCCGGAGGACCGGGCGGTGGTTCCGGTGGTCGGTGCCGGCTGCCCGGGGCCGGGCGGACGAACACTGTCCACCATCACCGGGTACCGGGCAACCGGGCGGCCGGAGTTGTCCGCCAACCGTTGTGACGGCGCAGCTCCGAGGCCGCGCGCGCCGGGCCTCGTCGCCCCCGCGCGAGAGCCTGGCGCCCCGGGCACGGCATCGGGCCCGGGTGCCCCGCCGTCCCCCCGGACGGCGGGGTCAGGGTGTGGCGGCGACCGCCTGGGCGCGGGCTGCCACCAGGTGGCAGGAGGTTCCGGCCTGGCCGAGTGGCAGCACCGGCAGTTCGGTGCGGCGGCAGTCGTCCGCGACGCCTGCGGCCTCCGCCTCGCCGCCGGCCAGCGCCGGGCAGCGCGGGTGGAAGCGGCATCCGCCGGGGACGTCGGTGGCGTCCGGCGGTTCCCCGGCGAGCACCTGCGGTTCCCCGACCGGGCTGTCGGGCAGCACGGACACCAGGGCCCGGGTGTAGGGGTGCTGGGGGGCGGTGAGGATCTCGTCGACCGAGCCGATCTCGACGATCCGGCCGAGGTACATCACGGCGATGCGGTCCGCGATGTTCCAGGCGAGGCCGAGGTCGTGGGTGACGACGACGGCGGAGAGGCCGAGGTCGTCGCGGAGCCGCATCAGCAGGGCGAGGATCTCGCCCCTGACGGAGGCGTCCAGCGAGGCGACCGGCTCGTCCGCGATGATGATCTTGGGGTCGAGCACCAGCGCCCCGGCGATCACCACTCGCTGCCGCTGGCCGCCGGAGAGTTCGTGCGGGTAGGCGAGGAAGAACTTCTCGGCGGGACGCAGTCCGGCCCGGGAGAGGGCGTCGGCTACGCGGTCGCGCTCGTTGTCGTGGATGCCGTGGATGCGCAGCCCCTCGGCGACGGCGTCGTACACGGTGTGCCGCGGGTTGAGGGCGCCGGTCGGGTCCTGGAGGACCAGCTGGGCGTCGCGGCGGTAGGCCTTGAGCGCCTTGGTGCCGTACTGCAGCGGCCGTCCCTGGAAGGTGATCCCGCCCGCGGTGGGCCGCTCCAGGCCGAGCAGGGTCCGGGCGACGGTGGTCTTGCCGCAGCCCGACTCCCCGGCCAGGGCCAGGATCTCGCCGGGGCGCAGGTCGAGGTTGACGCCGTCGACGGCGCGCGCGGTGCGGCCTCCGGGGGCGTTGAACCGGACGGTCAGCTCCAGGGCGGCCAGGGCGGGCTCCGCCGGTGCGGCCGCCATCGGTACGGCCGCACCGTCCTGCGCCGCCTCCGGCAGCCCGTCCGGCCCGGTCCGGTCCGGCTCGGTCTGGTCCGGCCCGGTCTGGTCCGTGGTCATGCGTCCCCCTTGGTGAGCAGGGTCGGTGCGGCGACGGCCTCGGGGCCGTCGACCCGCAGGCAGGCGGCCTGCCAGTCGTCCCGGGCGGCGCGCAGCGCGAGGGTGGCGGTGGAGCACTCGTCCATCACCACCGGGCAGCGCGGGTGGAAGGAGCAGCCGCTTGGCAGGTTGCCCGGGTCCGGCGGGTCGCCGGCCAGGCCGTGCGGGTTGCGGCGTTCGGCCGGGTCCCCGACGGTCGGGAAGGCCGCCGAGAGCGCTTGCGCGTACGGGTGCCGCGCGCCGGCGAACACCTCGCGGGAGGGGCCGTGTTCGACGAGCCGCCCGGCGTACATGACGGCGAGCCGTTCACAGGTGTCGGCGAGGACGGAGAGGTCGTGGCTGATCATGACGAGCGCGATGTGACGTTCGGAGACCAGCTGTTTGAGCAGTCGCAGCACCTGCGCCTGGATCATCACGTCCAGCGCGGTCGTCGCCTCGTCGGCGATGATCAGCTGCGGGGCGCAGGCCAGCGCCATCGCGATCATGACGCGTTGCCGCTGGCCGCCGGAGAGTTCGTGCGGGTAGCTCTGGGCGCGCCACGACGGGAGGCCGACCTGTGACATCAGCTCGACGGCGCGGCGTTCGGCCGCTTCCCGGCCGATCCCCTCGTGCAGGACGATGGGTTCGGCGATCTGCCGGGCGATGCGGTGCACGGGGTTGAGGGAGTGCATCGCGCCCTGGAAGACGATGGAGGCGCCGGCCCAGCGGACCGCCCGGAGCTTGCCGAAGGACATCGCGAGGATGTCCTCGCCGTCCAGCAGGATGCGGCCGGTGACCTCGGTGCCGGGTGGCAGCAGCCGCAGGACGGCGGCGGCCACCGTGGACTTCCCGCAGCCGGACTCGCCGGCCAGGCCGAGGGTGTCGCCGGGGTTGAGGCTGAGGGAGATGCCGCGCACGGCGGGAATCTCGCCGCGTGAGCCGCGGTAGGTGATCCGCAGGTCGTCGATCTCGAGTGTGGGTCGCACGGCGCCGCTCCCTTCCTTCGTGTCGTCCTTCTCCGTTGCTCCGGTGGTCACTTGGCACCCCGCAGCCGGGGGTTGAGGACCGTCTCCATGGCGCGTCCGCACAGGGTGAAGGCGAGGACGACGGCGAGGATCGCGAAGCCGGGCGGCAGCATGTACCACCAGGCGCCGTAGGAGATGGCGCCGGCGTGGAACGCCCGTTCCAGGATGGTGCCCCAGGAGACGGTGCTCGGGTCGCCGAGGCCGAGGAAGGACAGGGACGCCTCGGTGAGGATGGCGCTGGAGACCTGGAGGGTGGCGCTGGCCAGGATGAGCGGCATCAGGTTGGGCAGGACGTGCCGCGACATCTGGTGCCAGTGCCCGGCGCCCAGCGCGCGGGCGCGTTCCAGGTAGGGGCGGCCCTCGATGGACATGGTCTGGGCGCGTACCAGCCGCGCGGTGCCGGCCCAGGAGGTCAGGGCGATGGCGACGATGATGGTGAACCGGCTGGCGCCCAGCGCGACGACCAGCGCGATGGCGAGCACCAGGCTGGGCAGCACGATGAACCAGTCGGTGAGCCGCATCAGCAGCCAGGACGTCCAGCCGCCGTAGTGGGCGGCCATCATGCCGACCAGGGTGCCGAGTCCGACGGCCAGCACGGCGGCGACGATCCCGATCTGGAGGGATACGCGGGCGCCCCAGATGACCTGGAGCAGGATCGAGCGGCCGACTTCGTCGGTGCCGAACCAGAAGGTGCCGCTGGGCGACTCCAGCCGCTCGCCGGGGGCGTTGACGGCCCGCAGCTCCGACTCGTCGGTGTAGAGCGGCGCCAGCACGGTGGCGAGGGCGATGAAGGCGAGCACGCCGAGCCCGACCAGTCCGGCGGGCTGCTTGCGGTACTGCCGCCAGAAGTCGGCGAACGCCTTGCGGCGGCGGGCCCAGGCGACGGCGCGGGCGGAGGCCAGCCGCGGGGTCACGCCCGTCCCCGAGGGATCGGCCGGCGGGGCCCCGGCGGGTGGCGTGCTGGTGTCGGGCCCGTCGGTGTCCCCGGCCGGCGCGGGGGTGCTGGGGGCGCTCATGCGGAACTCCGCACTCTCGGGTCCAGGAAGCGGTAGAGGATGTCCGCCAGCATGTTGGCGATGATGGTGGTGCCGGCGAAGAAGATGAACAGCAGTTGCAGCAGCGGGATGTCGGGCACCCGGATCGCCTCGTAGAAGAGGAGTCCGAGGCCGGGCCAGCTGAAGATCGTCTCGGTGAGCAGCGCTCCGTTGAAGATGGCGCCGAACTGCAGGGCGATCAGGGTGACGGTCGGCAGCAGCGCGTTGGGGACCGCGTGACGGCGGCGGACGACGTCGTCGCGCAGCCCCTTGGCCTTGGCGACGGTGAGGTAGTCGTTGCCGCGTTCCTCCAGGATCGAGGAGCGCATGATCAGCACGTACTGGGCGTAGATCACGGCGGCCATGGTCAGCGCGGGCAGCACCAGATGGTGTGCCACGTCGAGGAACTGGGGCCAGAAGCCGTCACCGACTCCCCGGGTGGAGCGCATCCCGTTGACCGGGAAGAGGTCGAGCTGCACCGAGAAGACGATGATGACGATCATGCCCAGCCAGAAGGTGGGCGCGGACCACAGCGCAAGCGAGATGCCGACCTGGGACTTCTCGAAGCGGCTGCCCTGCTGCCAGCCGGCGCGGGCGCCGACCCAGATGCCGACGGTGGCCGCCAGGACCAGCGCGGTGCCGGTCAGCAGCAGGGTGTTGGGAAGCCTGCCCAGCAACAGGTCGGTGACCTGCTGGTTGTTGACGTAGGAGGTGCCCCAGTCGAGGGTGAGCACCGACCGGATGTACTCCCAGAACTGCACGCTCATCGGCTCGTTGAGACCGAGTCGTTCCTCGATCTCGGCACGCTGTTCGGGGGTCATCGCGGAGTCGCCGCCGATGGCCTTGACCGGGTCGCCGCCGATGACGCGGAAGATGAAGAAGGCGGTGAACAGCACCAGGACCAGCGAGATCATGGCGCCGGAGAACTTCACGCCCAGGAAGCGCCAGAAGTCGCGGCGCGAGCCAGCGCGTTGCTGTCGCGGCAGATGTACGTCGTCGCCGCCGGAGGTGCCGGCGCCGCCGTCTGGCAGCGCCGGCACCTGGGCGGTGGGCTGGATTCCCATCGTGTCCCGTGTGTTCCTTACTCCCGGTCGTCAGCGGTCTTGCGGCGCTGCATCAGGACGAAGCCGCCACCGGCGACCGCGACCAGCACCAGACCGCCGATGATCCACGGCGTGGCGCTGCCGGAGTCCGAGCCGGAACCGGCCGCCTGGCCGCCGTTCTCGTCCAGCAGTTCCACCGGGGTGGCGCTGCGGTAGCCGAAGGAGCCCTGCTGTTCGCGGATCATGCCCTCGGCGGCGGGCTGGGTCTCGAAGCCGCCCCAGCGCTCGGAGTTGTACGCCTCCAGCTGGTTCTCGTAGTAGAGCTGGATGGCGGGGGTGTCCTCGTAGAGCACCCGCTGCATCTCGCGGATGATCTCGCTGCGGGCTTCGAGGTCGCCCTCGCCCGCCTGCGCCTCGTACAGCTCGTCGTACTCCTCGTCGCAGTAGAACGAGAAGGTGAGGTCGGTCGGTTCGGCGGTCTCGGGGAGCCGGGCGCAGGTGTGGTAGGCCAGGGTCTCGCCGGGCTCGGGGCCGGCGCTCCAGGTGCCGAAGGCGAGGTCGAAGTTGCCCGCCTCCTGCTCCTCGTTGAGCGGGGTGGTGTCCATCGCGACGGCGTTGAGCCGGATGTCCAGCTCGGCGACCCAGTCGACCAGGAAGTCCTGGATGATCGCGTAGGAGGGCCGGTCGGAGTGGTAGAAGAGCCGGAACTCCAGCGGCCGGCCGCTCTCCGGGTCGATCCGGATGCCCGCGGAGTCGCGCTCGTCGTAACCGGCCTCGTCGAGCAGCTGGTTGCCGATCTCGGCGTCGGCGGGGATCAGCTCGTCCTCGCCCGGCTCCCAGGACATGTCACCGAATATCGGCGGGACGTAGCTGACGCCGGGGACGGCGTAGCCGCCGGCCGCGACCTCGACGATGCGCTCCTTGTCGATGGCGTGGGCGATGGCGCGGCGCACGACCGGGTCCTTCAGCGCGGGGTGCCCGTCGCCGAACTCCTCGCCGTCGCGGGTCTGGGCGCCGGCGTTGAAGCCGATGGACTGCATCCGCCGGCCGGGGCCGGTGGAGGTGGTGATGTCGTCGCGGGCTTCCAGCGCCTCGAACTGCTGCGGGTTGAGTCCGCCGATGAGGTCGACCTCGCCGGCCTGGAGCGCCTGCACCATGGCCTCGGGGGTCTGGTAGTCCTGGAGCACGAACTCGTCGTAGGAGACGGGCCCTTCCCAGTAGTCCTTGTTGGCGGTCAGCACGATCCGCTCGCCCTCGCGGTACTCGCTGAGCTGGAAGGCGCCGGAGGTGGGCTGGCCCGCCTCGCCGGCGTACTCGCCCGCGTCGTCGAGCTCCCCCCAGACGTGCTCCGGCATGATCATGATGGAGACGCCCTTGAGGTGGTTCATCATCGCCGAGGGTTCCTCGATCTCGATGACCAGGGTGTGGTCGTCCTCCGCGCGGACCTCGGTGAAGTTGTTCACCAGGTCGCCGTGACGGCTGTTGAGGAGCGGCGTGTCACGGATCGTGTCGTACGTGAACTTGGCGTCCTCGGCGGTGATCGGTTCGCCGTCGGACCAGGTCGCGTCCGGGTTCAGCGTGTAGGTCCAGGTCAGGCCGTCCTCGGAGGACTCCCATTCCTGCGCGATGCCGGGAGCGGGCGAGAAGTCGTCCTGGCTCCACCGGATCATCGGCGTGTACATCAGGTTGTTGATCTCGCCCTGGAGCAGCCAGCCGGAGTCCAGCGGGTTCAGGTGCGGAATGTTGCTCAGGCCCGATGTGCCGACGATCAGGGTGTGCTTGCCGCCGTCCTGCGCCATCGCGCCGTCGGCGAGCGTCATCGACAGCGCGACGCCTCCGGCGACCGTGGCGACGGCCGCGCGCTTCAGGAACGACCGTTGGGGCTTTTCTGCCACGGAGGTTCTCCCCTTCCAGACCTGGTATTCAGCGAATGTCGAGCACCCTCGGACACTGACGGAGGGAAGTCAATGCCTCTAGCGGAAACTTTCAGTCAGCGGAAAGTCGGGGTCTCGACCGGCCATCGGATTTCTCCTCATAGACGCTCAAAACGGCTTCGATTTACGTCGCGGAAACCAATTCCGGTCACCGGTCCAACCACTGGAGAAACACCCTCCGGCGGGGAGATCTGTTACCAAGCCGAAATCCTATGACCTGCATGGTTAGCCCCTTCGCCGCCTGATCCATCATCCTTTCTACACAGCTGACAAGCATCTGAGCGGCAGCGGCACGCGCCCCCCAGCGGCTCACGAAAGCCACTGACGGGACGAAAGGTGACGATGCGGCTCCCGGGTCCGCTGGGCCGGGTGGGGCGGTGACACCGGCGCACGACGGCGCACACCACCTCGCGCCATCGCCGCCCACGGGCGTGGAACGGACCTGCGGCCGCCCCCGCACGGGCACCCGACCGGACCAGCGCATCACCCGTCCGGACGCGGGGACGAACGGGTGACGGTACGCCCGGACGGGTGGCACCCTCCGGGCGCACCCCGGGACCGGAAAAGCCGTCGGCGCCGCCCTCGGAAGGGACGACGCCGCACGGTGAAAAGCATCGACTCATACGCACGAATTACCGTCACCGATCGCGATTCCCGGATGCAGCCCGGCAGTCGGCGGTTCGGTGCCGCCGGCGAAGAGGAAAGGGATAGGCTGGGTGGCGCCTATCGCACCGGGGCCACCGCCACCGGCCCCTCGTCGGACGGAGCCGGACCGGGTCCCGCTTCGGACGGAGCCGGGACCGGGCGCGCGCACTCGGCGGCCTCGTCCTCCGCCGGAACCGGAACCGGGACCGGGACCGGGCTCTCGTTGACCTGCTCCTCCGACGGCCGCGCGCCGAGACTCGGCGCGGCGGACGACTCCTCCGCCGGCTCCGGCTCCGCTCCCGCCGGGCCCGGCTCGCCCGCCCCCGCCGGCGCGGGCGAGTACTCGGCCGGCTCCGCCACCGCCGGCCCGGGCTCGGCCGAGTGGGCGAGGTTCACGACGGTGGCCAGGGCCGCCGTCGCCAGGACCGTACCGGCCGCTCCCAGCATGATTCCGCGCACGTCGCGTCGCGTCATGTCGTCAACTCCGTGGTCGAGAGGCTGCTTCCGGCCGATGCGGCGGCTCCGCGCGTATCGGGGCCGGTGGTCTGCACAGACGGAGTACGGGGAGCGCGCCCTGCCGGTTGCGTCGGCGGGCGCCGGACAATCTCACTGCCGTCCCGTGCAACCTCCCGGCGCCCGGCGCCGTATGCGTCAGGGGGAGAACCGTCAGGTGAGGCGAAAGGTCGGCGGGTGAGGGAAGCAACCCGGGAACGCGAGTTCCGGGAGTTCGCCGAGGCGCGGCAACGGCATCTGCGGCGCAGCGCCTACCTGCTGTGCGGCGACTGGCACGAGGCGCAGGACCTGACCCAGACGACGCTGATGAAGCTGTACGCGGCGTGGGGCCGGGTGCGGCGGGACGGCAATGTGGAGGCCTACGCGCGCACCATCCTGACCCGTACGTTCATCGACCAGTACCGTCGCCGCGGATGGCTGGTGGAGGCGGTGGAGGAAGTGCCGGAACCCCCTGGCGGCCAGGGCCCCACGCCGGAGCTGCGGCTGGTGCTCCAAGCCGCGCTGATGCGGCTGCCGCCGCGCTACCGGGCGGTGCTGGTGCTGCGGTTCTGGGAGGACTGGAGCGTGGAGGAGACCGCACGTGCTCTGCGGGTGACGACGGGCACCGTCAAGAGCCAGACCGCGCGGGGCCTCGCCCAGCTGCGCCGGCTGGTCGAACAGGAGACCGTCGAGGTGAGCGGGAGATGACGCGGACCATGGACCAGGGGGACGGAACCGATCCGGGCGCCGAGGAGATGCGCGGAGCGTTCGAGGCCATCGTGACGGTGGCGGCCGAGCCGCCCATGCGTGATGTGACCGGCGCGGCGATCGCCGGGGGCCGGCGCCTCCGCAGGCGCCGCCGGGCGACGGCGGTGGCTGGGGTGTCCACCGCGGTCGTGGTGCTGGTGGCGGTGGCCGTCGGGCTCACCCCGGTCGGGGCGGAGCCGGTCACGCCGGTCGTGCCCGCGCAGACGCCGTCACCGTCCGGGGTTCCCGACCCCGCCCCGTCCCCGGACACCGGCCCGAGCCGGTCCCTGGCTCCCGAGGACGGCTCCACGCCGATGCCGAGTGACGAGCCGATGCCGAGTGACGGGTCCTCCGCCGAGGAGCCGGAGCGGGCCGACGACCTGACCGAGCAGGAACGGGAACGGGAACGGGACACCCGCTGACCGGGCACGGCGGGGGGGCGAAACGTCAGGCGTCAGGCGTCAGGCGTCAGGCCGTCAGACCCCGGACCACCAGGTCGGCCAGCGCGAAGACGAAGAGGCTGATCCCGACGAACCCGTTGACCGTGAAGAACGCCCGGTTGAGCCGCGAGAGGTCCCCGGGCCGGACGATCGAGTGCTCGTACGCGAACGCCGCCGCCACCACGGCCAGCCCGGTCCAGAACAGCACCCCGGCGTCGCTCAGCACCGCGAACCACGCCAGCAGCGCCAGCGTGAGTACGTGGCAGGCGCGCGCGCCGTGGAGCGCGGCGGCGATGGAGAAGCGGGCCGGGACCGACCGCACGCCCTCCGCACGGTCGGCGGCGACGTCCTGGCAGGCGAAGATCAGGTCGAACCCGCCGATCCAGACGCCGACCGCCAGGCCGAGGACGACGGCCTCCCACGACCAGCTGCCGGTCACCGCGATCCAGGCACCGATCGGCCCGATCGCCTGGGCCAGGCCGAGGATGGCGTGCGGGTAGTCGGTGAACCGCTTGCCGTAGGGGTAGACGACCATCGGCACGACGGCGAGCGGTGCCAGCATCAGACACAGCGGGTTGAGCAGCGCGGCGGCGGCCAGGAAGACGGCCAGCGCGATCAGCGCGCCGGTCCAGGCGGTGCGGACCGAGACGGCGCCGGTGACCAGTTCCCGGGAGGCGGTGCGCGGGTTACGCGCGTCGATCTCCCGGTCGATGATCCGGTTGGCGGCCATCGCGAAGGTCCGCATCGCCACCATGGCGACGGTGACGATCAGCAGCGTCAGCCAGTGGACGGTGCCGTCGTCGAGGAACATCGCGGTGAGGGCCGCGATGTAGGCGAACGGCAGCGCGAAGACCGAGTGCTCGATCATCACCAGCCGCAGGAACGCCCGTGCCCGTCCGCCGCTGCCCGCGGGGGTGCCGTCGGTGGCGGCGGGGCGGCCGGTGGCCGCCGGGCTCACAGGCCGTATTCCTTCCATCGGCTGGTGACCTTCTCCGCCGTGGCCGGGTCGGAGACGACCATCGCGGGCCAGCCGCCGTCGCGGGTGTAGCCCTCCTCGGGCAGTTTGGCGGTGGCGTCGATCCCGGCCTTGCCGCCCCAGAACTGCTGGTAGGAGGCGTGGTCCAGGTGGTCCACCGGGCCCTCGGTGAGCAGCAGGTCGCGGGCGTAGTCGGTGTTGCCCAGCGCCCGCCAGGCCACCTCGTGCAGGTCGTGGACGTCGCAGTCGGCGTCGACGACGATGATCAGCTTGGTCAGCGACATCATGTGGGCGCCCCAGACCGCCGACATCACCTTCTGCGCGTGCTTGGGGTACTTCTTGTCGATCGAGATGATCGCGCAGTTGTGGAAGCCGCCGGCCTCGGGCAGGTGGTAGTCCACGATGTCCGGGATGATGATCTTGAGAAGCGGGAGGAAGAACCGCTCCGTGGCACGGCCCAGCGGGCCGTCCTCCGTCGGCGGACGGCCGACCACGATCGACTGGAACAGCGGACGCTTGCGCGTGGTCACACAGTCGATGGTGAGCGCGGGGAACGGCTCCTGCGGCGTGTAGAAGCCGGTGTGGTCGCCGAACGGGCCCTCGGGCAGCATCTCCCCGGGCTCCAGCCAGCCCTCCAGCACGACCTCGGCGTTGGCCGGGACCTGGAGCGGCACCGTCTGGCAGTCGACCATCTCCACCCGCTTGCCTGCGAGGAACCCGGCGAAGAGGTACTCGTCGATGTCGCCGGGCAGCGGGGCGGTCGAGGCGTACGTCACGGCGGGCGGGCAGCCGAAGGCGATGGCGACCGGCAGCCGCTCCCCACGCCGGGCGGCGACCTGGTAGTGGTTGCGGCTGTCCTTGTGGATCTGCCAGTGCATGCCGATGGTGCGGCGGTCGTGGCGCTGGAGCCGGTAGAGGCCGAGGTTGCGCACCCCGCTCTCGGGGTCCTTGGTGTGGGTGAGCCCCAGGTTGAAGAAGGAGCCGCCGTCCTCCGGCCAGGTGAACAGCGCCGGCAGCGCGTCCAGGTCCACGTCCTCGCCGCGCATGACGACTTCCTGGACCGGGCCGCTCTTGACCTTCTTCGGCGGCAGGTGGCTGACCGAGCCCAGCTTGCCGAGCGCCTCACGCATCCCGACGAAGCCCTGCGGCAGCTCCGGCTTGAGCAGTCCGCCGATCTTGTCGCCGATGTCGGCGTAGGAGGAGAGACCGAGCGACTTCAGCAGCCGCCGGTCGGTGCCGAAGACGTTCATCGCCAGGGGCAGCGGCGAGCCCTTGACGTTCTCGAAGAGCAGCGCGGGACCGCCGGCCTTGTTCACCCGGTCAGTGATCTCGCCCACTTCCAGATGCGGATCGACCTCCGCGGTGATCCGTTTGAGGTCCCCGTCCCGCTCCAGAGCGCGCAGCAGCGCGCGGAGGTCGTCGTATGCCATGCGACTCAGTATCCCGGACGCATTACCCTGGCCTTGTCAGGGGGCCAGCACACGGCCCGGTTACGCCTCGCTCATCCCGGGGGACGATCATGCTCAAGGTACTGATGTTTCTGGTGCCGATCGCGCTGGCCATCTACGCCCTCGTGGACTGCATCAGCACCAAGGACGACGAAGTCAAGCACCTGCCCAAGCTGGTGTGGCTGCTTCTCATCGTGTTCGCGTGGATCATCGGACCGCTCGCCTGGATCTTCATCGGCCGCAAGCGGTCCCTCCCCCGCGCCCCGAGCGCGCGGGGCGGCGTCGCCGGTGGCGGCTGGGTGGCTCCGGACGACAACCCGGACTTCCTGCGCTCGATCAACCACGAGCAGCAGCGCGAGGAGAACGAACGCGACAAGGAGCTCCTGGAGAACTGGGAGGAAGACCTGCGGCGCCGGGAGAGCGAGCTGCGCGACGAGGACGACTCCGACGGCGGCAACGGCCCGGCCGGCGGCAAGCCGCCCGCCAAGGGCTGACCACCCCGGCGACACGCCCGGGAAGCGCTCACAGCGCACACGACGGAGCCGCCCACCCCTTCCGGAAGGGGTGGGCGGCTCCGTCGTGTGCGGCGCGCTCGTGCGGCGGGCTCGTGCGGCGGCCCGCTCGCCCGTCAGACGCCCGCGTAGGAGTGCAGGCCGTCGACGAAGAGGTTGACGCCGTAGTAGTTGATGAGGAAGCAGACGAACGCAGCGATGGCCAGGTAGGCGGCCTTGCGCCCACGCCAGCCGGCGGTGGCCCGCGCGTGCAGGTAGGCGGCGTAGCCGAGCCAGGTGATCAGGGACCAGACCTCCTTGGGGTCCCAGCCCCAGTACCGTCCCCAGGCGTTCTCGGCCCAGATCGCGCCCGCGATGATGGTGAACGTCCACAGCGGGAAGACGGCCGCGTTGATCCGGTAGGCGAACTTGTCCAGGGTGACCGAGGACGGCATCCGCTCCAGCACCGAGGAGGCGAACCGGCCCGGGGTGCCGCCGGAGGCGAGCTTGGCCTCGTACCGGTCCCGGAAGAGGAACGCGACGGTCGCCACCATGCCCAGGTAGAACATGGCACCGCAGATGATCGCCAGCCCGACGTGGATCCACAGCCACACCGAGCGCAGCGGCGGCGGCAGCTGGTCCGTCTCGGTGTGCAGCACGGTGACGGCCAGGCCCAGGTCCAGCAGGACGGTGGTCACCAGCGGCAGGCCCAGCCAGCGGACGTTCTTCCGGGCCACCAGGAAGCCGAGGAAGCCGGCGACCGCGACCGCCGAGAAGGCGGTGGAGAACTCGTACATGTTGGCCCACGGCGCCCGCCCGACGGCGACCGCGCGGACCACCACACCGCCGAGGTGCAGCAGGAACGCCAGCACGGTCAGCGAGATCGCGACGCGGCCGAAGAGGTCGCCCTGCCCGTCGCCGCCGGCCGCGCCGGGGCCGTCGGGCACGCTGTCGCGCGCCGGGGTGGAGGAGCGGGTCACGACCTTCGGGCGGTCGAGCACCTCGGTGGAGCCGCCCTTGCGGACGGTGACGGCCGGACCGGCCGCCTTCCCCGCGTCCGGGTCGCCCCCGGCGCCGTCCCCGCCGTCGGCGGTCAGGGCGGCAGCGGTGCGGGCCACCTTGCTGCGGCTGCCGAAGATCCACTCGGCGATGTACGCGACGAACGCCAAGGCGTAGACGAACATCGCGGTGTAGATCATGAGCTTGCCGAAATCGGCGAGCTCTGCGTCGGCGGCAAGCGTCACGGAACTACTCCTTCACGTTCTTGCTGGGGCTGTCGGGGGCGCCGGAGCCGTTGGCGGCCCCGCTGTCGTCGGCAGCGTCTCTCCCGGTCCCGTCGGGACCATCGGTGTCGGCGCCGCCGGAACCGGCGGCGTCATCGTCGTCATCGGAGCTGTCAGGACCGTCGGAGCTGTCGGAGCTGTCGGAGCTGTCGGAGCCTCCTGAACCGTCAGAGCCACCGGAACCGTCGTCGTCCCGGACCATCGGCGCGACCGGCTGGAGCGCGTGGGCCAGTTCGGCCAGCTCCTCCGGGATACGCGCCGACTCCGAGCGGCCCAGGGAGGCCATCTCGATCCGGGTCAGCCCGTCCGGCTCGGCGACGGCCCGCACCCACACGCGGCGGCGCTGGATCATCAGGGAGGCGGCCAGTCCGAGCACAGCCGCGACGGCGCCGGTGAGCGCCCAGCCGTTGGCGGCCGAGGTGGAGATCTGGAACGTCACCCAGCGGTCGTAGCCCTCGAAGGTGAGGGTGCCGCGCCCGTCGGGCAGTTCCCAGTCCTCGCCGGGCAGCAGGTTGACGCGCAGCGGCTCGTCGTCCTCGTCGACGAGCTGCTCCATCAGCCGGGCGTCGAGCTGGTAGACGTTCTGCGGGATGCCGGAGTCCAGGCCGAGGTTGCCGTGGTAGGCGTTGAGCGTCAGGACGGGGAAGTCCGGCGCCGGGAAGGTCGAGTGCGGGCCCCGGTCGTCGGTGAGGGCGAAGGTGGGGCTGAAGAAGCCCTGGAACGCCATCTGGTCGCGCTCACCGTCCGCGTCCAGGTAGTCGGTGACCTTGACCACGCCGGTGGAGGTCAGCGCCTGGTCCTGGGGGATGAACGGCACCGGGCCGCTGAAGGCGACCTCGCCCTGGCCGTCGGTGACGGTGACGCGCGGGGCGAACCCGTGGCCCAGCAGGTAGACCTTGGCCGATCCGATGTTCACCGGGTGGTTGACCTCCACCGAGGTGTCGGTGCCCTCGGTGTCGCCGTCCCGCCAGTAGGTGATGTCGGCGCGGAAGTCGCGGGCGGAGCCGACGTCGGGACCCTCGCGGACGAAGTCGGCGTGGAAGTCGTTGAGGTCGAAGGTGAACCGCTCCAGGTCGTCGACCTCGAAGAGGGTGCCGGAGGAGAAGTCGTCGTACTGGGTCAGCGTGTTGGTGAAACCGCCGCCGACGGTGACCAGCTTGCCGCCCTCGGAGCGGTAGAGCGAGCCGAGCGCGAAGGCGATCAGCATCACGATCAGCGCCACGTGGAAGACCAGGTTGCCGGCCTCCCGCAGATAGCCCTTCTCGGCCGCGACCGATCCCCCGGCCGCGGCGTCGCCCTCGGCGGGGACGCCCGAGCCGTCCACCCGGAACCGCTTGCGGCGCAGCAGGCCGCGCGCCGCCTCCAGGGCCTCGCGGGGCTCGGCCTCGGTGCGCCAGGTGGTGTAGGCGGGCATCCGGGTCAGCCGGCGCGGGGCGCGCGGGGGCCGCCCGCGCAGCTGCCCGACGAACTGCCAGCTGCGCGGCACGATGCAGCCGATCAGTGAGGCGAACAGCAGCAGGTAGATCGCCGAGAACCAGACCGAGGAGTAGACGTCGAAGAGCTGGAGCCGGTCGTAGACGGCCGCCAGCGACTCGTTGTTGGCCCGGAACTCGGCCGTGGCGATGGGGCTGCGGTCCTCCTGCGGCACCAGCGAGCCGGGGATGGTGGCGAGCGCCAGCAGGAACAGCAGGATCAGCGCGACCCGCATCGAGGTCAGCTGCCGCCAGAACCACCGGCCCCAGCCGACGCTCTCGCGCACGGTCCAGGCGAGGCCGCCGCCGAAGCCCGGTTGCCGGGTGCCGCCGAAGGAGCCGGCGCCGGCCGGGTCGCTCGCGCGCCCGGCCGCCTCGCGCTCCTCGTCGGTGCGGGGCGCGGTGGACAGCCGGGTGGCGTCCTCGGCCTTCGTGGTCTCGCTCTGCTCACTCATCGGGGGTCACTATCGCTCGTTCGCGGTTCGGGTCGGCCACCGTGGGGTGCGGGCCGGGTGCGTGCGCTGCTGTCATCCGCTGTCATCGGCTCAGATCCACACCGTGAAGCCCGCGGACCAGACCAGCAGTTCGTAGACGATCCGGTCCCACAGGCCGGTCACCAGCAACAGGCCGGTCGCGATCATCATGCCGCCACCGATGCGGATGACCCACTGGTAGTGCCGCTTCACCCAGGCGAAGGCGCCCAGCGTCCGCCGAAACGCCAGCGCCGCGACGATGAAGGGCAGCCCCAGCCCCAGGCAGTACGCCACCATCAGCACCGCGCCGCGCGCGGCGGTCGCCTCCTGGAAGGCGAGGAAGTTGACGGCGGCCAGCGTCGGGCCGATGCACGGCGTCCAGCCGATGCCGAACACCACGCCCAGCAGTGGCGCTCCGGCGAGGCCGAGCGCGGGGCGGGTGTGGAAGCGGAACTCCCGCTGGCCCAGGCGCGGGATCAGCCCCATGAAGACGAGCCCGAGCACGATGATCAGCGAGCCGAAGACCCGGGTCAGCACCTCGCGGTGCTCCTGCAGGACGTATCCGAAGCCTCCGAAGAGGGCACCGCCGGAGACGAAGACGGCGGAGAACCCGAGCACGAAGAGCACGGAGCCCAGCAGCATGCGGCCGCGCCGGGCGTCGGCGAGGTCGGCGCCGCCGACGCCGGTGACGTAGGAGAGGTAACCGGGCACCAGCGGCAGCACGCACGGCGAGAAGAACGAGACCAGTCCACCGAGCATCGCCACCGGCAGCGCCAGCAGCAGGGCGCCGCTGAGCACGGTCTGGTTGGTGTCGGTCACCGCCGCGAGGAGCTGCATCAGTCGTCGTCCGTCGCGCCTTCGGCAGGCGCACCGGCGTCGGAGTCGGCGTCGGGCGCGTCACCGTCGGCGTCACCCGCGTCGGCGTCGGCGTCGGCGTCGGGCGCGTCACCCTCGGGGTCAGCCTCTTCGCCGGCCGTCCCCTCGGCGACGATCGGCTCGATCATCGAGCGCAGCTCCTCCTCGGTGAGCGCCTTGACGGCGCGCACCGCGATCCGGCCCTCGCGGTCCAGGACGAGGGTGGAGGGGATGCCCTGCGGGGAGAGGGTGTTGGCGGGGAACTCCAGGATCAGCCGGCCCTTGGGGTCGAAGAAGCTGGGGTAGTCGATCCCGAAACCGCGGTCGAAGGAGCGGGCGTTGGCCGCGTCGTGGTCGCGGACGTTGATCCCGACGAACTGCACGTCCTGGTCGGCGGTCTCCTCGGCGAGCTTGGCGAGGTTGGGGGCCTCGGCGCGGCAGGGCGCGCACCAGGAGCCCCAGACGTTGAGGACCACGACCTGGCCGGCGTAGTCGGAGAGCGCGATCGGCTCGTCGTGGGTGGTGATGCCGGTGAGGTCCGGTGCGGGCAGCCGGTCCTCGGGCGGTACCTCGGTGACCATCCCGCTGCCCTCGACGTAGCTGCTGCCGTCGGAGCCGCCCTCTGCGCCGGATTCCGGCTGCGCGCACGCCGTCAGGACCAGCGCGGAGAGCGCGAACCCGGTGGCTGCCAGCAGGGAACGGCGGCGTGCGCCACGGCCTCGTGGAGCGGGACTCTGGATCATGTGAAAAGTTTCCCATGCACCTCGGGGCGATCTTCCGCGCCCCCCTTGTCCGGAATGTAAGGAACGCATAAGCAGACCGGAAAGGCTGGTCAGAGCTGGTCGGCACCCGGTCGCCGTGGGCGGCGGACGGGACCGCCGCCCACCCGGGAGGTCAGGCGCCCGCGCCGCGCGCCCCACCGGCGCGCAGATGTGCGGGTACCAGCTCGATCGCCGGTTCGCTGTAGCCGACCGAGATGATCTCGTCACCGAGGTAGGTGAAGCTGGTGAGCGAGGCGAGCGTGCACTGCCGCTTGCGCGGGTCGTGCCACAGCCGGCGTCGCTCGACGTGGCTGCGGAGTATCCAGATCGGCAGCTGGTGGCTGACGCAGACCGCCTCGTGGCCGCGCGCGGCGTCCCGGGCGGCGTCGATCGCGCCACGCATCCGGACCACCTGGTCGACGTACGGCTCGCCCCACGAGGGCCGCAGCGGGTTGTAGAGGTGCTTCCAGTTGCCGGGACGGGACATCGCGCCGTCACCGACGCCGAAGGCCTTGCCCTCGAAGACGTTGGCCGCCTCGATCAGCCGGCGGTCGGTGGCGATCTCGACGCCCCGCACTCGGGCTGTCGGCTCGGCGGTCTCCTGCGCCCGTTCCAGCGGCGACGCCACCACATGGGTGATGTCCCGGCCCGCGAGGTGCTCGCCGACCACCTCGGCCATCTCCCGGCCCAGCTCGGAAAGGTGGTAGCCCGGGAGCCTGCCGTAGAGCAGTCCCCCGGGGTTGTGGACCTCGCCGTGGCGCAGCACATGGACGACGGTCTTCTCGGCCGTGGCCGCCTTCCGCGCCGCCCTCTCGGGCGCGCGCTCCGCCGCCTCCTCGGCCGCCCGCACCGCGGCGCCGCCGGGCGTGGGGGGGTCCGTGCTCTTGGCCCGCTTGTCGTCTCTGTCGCTGTCCGCGCTGCCGGTCATCTGTGCCCTCTCTGGTTGGCGGCCGCGCCGCCGTCGGTGGTTACGGCGCCGGGCCGCGTCACACGGCGCTCTCGTCGTGTGCCTGTGCCGCCGCGCGGGCGGCGGCCGGCAGTGCGGCGGCCACGCGCTCGATCGCCCGGTCGTCGTGGGACGCCGAGACGAACCACGACTCGAAGGCGGACGGCGGCAGGTAGACGCCCTGCTCCAGCATCGAGTGGAAGAACGCGGTGAAGCGGAACGCCTCCTGCGCGCGGGCGCCCTCGTAGTCGGTGACCTCGCGGTCGGTGAAGAAGACGGAGAACATGTTCCCGGCCGTCTGGAGCCGGTGGGCGACGCCCTCGCGGGAGAGCGCCTCGGTGACCAGGGAGCGGACCTGCCGCGACGCGGCGTCGACGGCCGCGTAGGCGGCGTCGTCGAGGAGCCGCAGCTGGGCGACGCCGGCGGCGGTGGCGACCGGGTTACCGGAGAGCGTGCCGGCCTGGTAGACGGGGCCGGCGGGCGCCAGTCGGCCCATCACGTCGGCGCGACCGCCGAAGGCGGCGGCGGGGAAGCCACCGCCCATGACCTTGCCGAAGGTCATCAGGTCGGGGGCGACGCCGTCGATGCCGTACCAGCCCTCGCGGCTGACGCGGAAGCCGGTCATCACCTCGTCGGAGACGAAGAGCGCGCCGTGCCGGTGGCACAGCTCGCGCAGCCCGGCGTTGAACCCCTCGCGGGGCGGGACCACGCCCATGTTGCCGGGCGACGCCTCGGTGATGACGCAGGCGATCTCACCGGGGTGCGCCTCGAACGCGGCCCGGACGGCGTCCAGGTCGTTGTAGGGCAGCACCACCGTCTCGCCCGCCTGGGCACCGGTGACGCCGGGGGTGTCGGGAAGACCGAAGGTCGCGACGCCGGAACCGGCGGAGGCCAGCAGCGCGTCCACATGGCCGTGGTAGCAGCCGGCGAACTTGACGACCTTGGCGCGGCCGGTGAAGCCGCGCGCCAGGCGGATCGCCGACATGGTCGCCTCGGTGCCGGAGGAAACCAGCCGAACCTGGTCGACGGGGGTGATCCTCGCCACGATCTCCTCGGCGAGTTCGACCTCCCCCTGGCCGGGCGTGCCGAAGGAGGTGCCGCGCGCCACGGCGCCCAGCACGGCCTCCGTGACGGCGGGATGGGCGTGGCCCAGGATCATCGGACCCCAGGAGCACACCAGGTCGACGTACTCACGGCCGTCGGCGTCGGTGAGGTAGGGACCGGTACCGGACACCATGAACCGGGGCGTTCCGCCCACGGCCCGGAAGGCGCGCACCGGAGAGTTCACGCCCCCCGGCGTGACAACCGCCGCACGGTCGAAGAGCGTCTGCGAGACTGGAGCATCGTAGGAGTAGGTCACGCGACCATGGTGACATCAGGCCTGTTCCGCTGTGCCTCCGGGCGTTTCATGGCCGCTCGGCGGGGGGAGGCCTCAGAGACGATGATCGGGTTTACGCGGCGGCGGTCGCGGCGAGATCGGGCGGTGACATGCAGCGCGGCGGTGGCGGACTGGGCGAGGGTACCGGGGATCTCGGACCGGAGGTGCCCCACACCCCTGCCCGCGGCAGGCATCGGCGCAGACGCCGGCAGCAGCAACAGCCTCCGGTCGAGCACCGCGTCCCGGACGGGGGGCGCGCCGGACGCATGGACGTGACCTACAAGTACTTCGGTGCGCCCAACGGAGCCACCGCCGCCCGGGTCCCCGTCTCCATGCGCCCCGAGGAGCTCGGCGGTGACGAGCTGGGCCAGGGCATGTTCACCAGCATCAAGCCCGAGACCATGGCCGCCATGGTGCTCACCGGCATCGAGGGCATACCCCTGCACCGCGTTCCGCCGCTGGAGCTCGTGGTGCTCCATCCGGACTACGCCGTCGTCAAGCTGCCCACCACGGTCGTCGACCCGCTGCGCGGCGTCGGCGAGGAGACGGTCGGCGCGGCCGCGTTCATCTGGTCCACCGTCCCCGGCCGCAGCGGACCGAGCGACGCCTTCGGCGTCTACCGCCTGCTGAACGAGTGGCAGGACTTCTCACGGCGGCTGCACGAGGCCGGCCACCAGCCGTACTGCCTGGTCTGGCCGTAACCGCCGCGACCGCCCCAAGCCCCCACCCGGCCGTGCCCTTGCGCTCTGCCCGCCCGCCGCCGGCTGTGTCCCCGTCACGTCCCCGCCGTGTATCACCCGCGTACCGGCGCGCCACGGGTCAGACGAACCACCGCCGGTCGCGCAGTAGACTCCCCCGTCTAACCAGACCGAGCAAGGGAGGCGGACCGGGTGCTGCGCCGAGCGACGATCACCGGTTCGAGCGTACTGGCGGTTGCCGCGCTGACCGTGGGACTGACCGCCTGCAACGCCACCCTGAACGGGGACGACGGCCTCAACGGGGGCAGTGCCCCCGCCGGGAACTCCATCGC
>NZ_BHZI01000070.1 GCF_004305975.1 Streptomyces otsuchiensis | reverse complement strand
CCACCCCCCTCCCCCGCCCGGACACGGCCACCGACGTCCCCGGCCCCGCCGCGCACGCGCCCCGCCCGCCGACCTTCGGCCACGGTGCCGACACCCTCGACATCCCCCGGCTCGACCCCGGCGCCGGCTACGGCCACCCGCTGCGCGGAGCGCGGCTAGCCGAGCGGATGGTCGAGCGCACCACCGGCGCCGACGCCATGCGGCACCTGGAGGAGTTCCAGCGCATCGCCGACAAGCACGACGGCAACCGCGCCTCGGGCACCGACGGCTACGACGCCTCCGCCACCTACGTCGGGGAACTGCTGGAGGAGGCGGGATACGAGGTCACCTACCAGGAGATGGACTTCTCCTACCGGGAGGCGGTCACCGAGCGGCTGTCCCAGCGGACCCCGGAGGACCGCGACATCGCGGTGCGGGCGATGTCCTACACCGCCAACTCGCCCGAGGGCGGCGTCACCGCCGAACTGGCCGAGGTCCGGGCCGGAGGCGCCGAACACACCGGCACCGGCACCGACACCGACAGCACCGACGCGACAGCGACCGCGATCGGCACCACCGTCACCGAGACGACCGTCCGCGAGGACGTCGCCGCCGCGGAGGGCGCCGGCTGCGCGCCCGGCGACTTCGACGACCGCGTCGAGGGACGGATCGCGCTCATCGAGCGCGGCATGTGCACCTTCGCGGAGAAGCAGGCCAACGCCGCCGAGGCCGGTGCGATCGGTGTGCTGATCTACAACAACGAGGAGGGCCCGCTCGGCGGCACCCTCGGCGGCGCCGACACGGGCAGGGTCCCGACCGGCGGCATCTCCCGCGCCGACGGCGTCGCGATGTCCGAGTCGCTGGCCGCCGGCGAGACCGTCACCGTCGACATGGAGCTGCGGGAGCTGGCCGAGGACCGCCGCACCGTCAACGTCATCGCGGAGACGCCCGGCGGCGACGCCGAGAACGTGGTCATGGCCGGCGCCCACCTGGACTCCGTCCTGGAGGGTCCCGGCATCAACGACAACGGCTCCGGCGCGGCGGGCGTCCTGGAGACCGCCCTGCGGTTCGCCGAGACCGCCCGCATCGACTCCCGCGTCACCGATCACCGCAACACGGTGCGGTTCGCCTTCTGGGGCGCGGAGGAGCTGGGGCTGCTCGGCGCCGAGCACTACGTCGGCGAACTGGACCAGGCCGAACGCGACCGGATCGGCCTCTATCTGAACTTCGACATGATCGCCTCGCCCAACTACGGCCTGTTCGTGTACGACGGCGACGGCTCGGAAGGGCTCTCCGCTCCCGGCCCGGACGGCTCGGCGCAGATCGAGCACGCCATCAACACCTTCCTCCGCGACCGGGACGAGGAGCCCCGCCCCACCTCCTTCAACGGGCGCAGCGACTACGGCCCGTTCATCGCGGCGGGCATCCCGGCCGGCGGCACCTTCACGGGCGCCGAGGGGCTCAAGACCGAGGCACAGGCCGAACTGTGGGGCGGCGAGGCGGGGGAGCCCTACGATCCCTGCTACCACGCGGCCTGCGACGACCTGGACAACGTCGACCCGACCGCCCTGGACATCAACGTACGGGTGATCGCGCACCTGGTCGGCGGCTACGCCTGGGACACCGGCTCGCTGACCGAGCCGGTCCCCGAGTCGCGCCCCGTCAAGCCGGAAACCGCTGACAGCGGCGGCCCCAGCGAGCGCGCCACGCACCGGATCGACCGCTGAGGTCCCTGCCGGACCGCCGGCCGGTCGCCACGTCCCGGCACTGACCGATCCGGGTGCCCGGCGCGCGTTCGCGTGCCGGGCACCCGGGCGTTCACGTCATCGCCACCGTTCACCCGACCGTTATGGACGGATACGCGGCGTTCACCTGCCGCGGTGAAGCTGCGCCGGGTGGGGGCCGACCGGTAGGCTCTGCGTGTGATCTTCAAGCGCATTGGCGACGGGCGGCCGTACCCCGACCACGGCCGGGACAGCACCCGGCAGTGGGCGGACGTGGCCCCCCGTCCCGTGCGGCTGGACCAGCTGGTCACCACCAAGGGGCAGCTCGATCTGGAGACGCTGCTCGCCGAGGACTCCACCTTCTACGGCGACCTCTTCGCCCATGTCGTGAAGTGGCACGGGGACCTCTATCTGGAGGACGGCCTCCACCGCGCGGTGCGCGCCGCGCTCCAGCAGCGGCAGGTCCTGCACGCCCGGGTGCTGGAACTGGGCTGACGGCCCGCCGGACCGTCCCGTCATACCCCACCACCACGATCCCGCCCGCGGGTGTGGCGTGCCGTCACGGTGTCTCGGTGCGAGGCGTCTTCCCCGATTGGCGCAGCTGGGCCGAACGAGCCTCGGCCCCGGGATGGCGGGGCGTCAGCCACCCGAGCCACCCGTTACGCTGATCGTTTAGTACGCACAACCGCCTACCACGGATACGCTGCCGCTATGAGCATGCTCACACCCCCCGGAATGAGCGGTAAGCGGTACCGCGTCACGGGGGACCGCTACCCACGGATGCGCCGGCCCCGTCGCCGCGGCCGCGTCGTCGCCGGGCTGATCGCGGGTCTCGCGGTCCTCTCGCTGCTGGGCTACGGCACCTGGCAGCTCACCGACGTCTTCACCGGAGACGGCGACCGAACCGAACAGGCCGCCGTCGTCGAAGAGGAGGCGTGCGCCCCGGACGACACCGAACCGGTGCCGCTGCCCGAGCCCTCCACCATCACCGTCAACGTCTACAACGCCACCGATCGCACCGGCTTCGCCAAGGAGACCGCCGACGCGCTGGCCGCCCGCGGCTTCGTGATCGGCGAGGTGGACAACGCCCCGGACGAACTCGCCGACGAGGTCCCCGTCGGCGGCCTGCTGCGTGGCTCCGACGCGGCCCAGGAGACCGGCGCCCTCCAGGTCCTCGGCAGCCACGTCGGCGACGACGAGGCCGAGACCGGCTCGGTGGAGCGCGAGGGCGGCGAGGTGGACCTGATCCTCGGCGAGGAGTCGGGCGACCTGGTCGCCGAGCAGGAGGTGGCCCTCGTCCTGGAGGCGCTGGCCACCGATCCCGACGACCCGTGCGCGGGCGAGGGCGCGGGTGACGGCGCAGACACGAAGCGCTCGACCGAGGCCGCCGGGCGCTGACACCCACGCGGACGAAGCGAAACGCGGGTGGGGCCGGGGTTCAAAACCCCGGCCCCACCCGCGTTTCGCTGTGACGTCGCCTCAGACCGTGCCGCGCCTCAGACGGTGCCGTACATCCGGTCCCCGGCGTCGCCGAGGCCCGGCACGATGAAGCCGTCGTCGTTGAGCTGCTCGTCGACCGAGGCGGTCACGACCGTCACCGGCGCACCGGCCAGCTCGCGCTCCATCAGCTCCACACCCTCCGGCGCGGCCAGCAGACACAGCGCCGTGACGTCGTCCGCGCCGCGCTCCATCAGCTCCCGGATCGCCGCGACCAGGGTGCCGCCGGTCGCCAGCATCGGGTCCAGCACGTACACCTGGCGGCCGGAGAGGTCCTCGGGCATCCGGTTGGCGTAGGTGGACGCCTCCAGGGTCTTCTCGTCCCGGATCATCCCGAGGAACCCGACCTCGGCCGTGGGCAGCAGCCGCACCATGCCGTCGAGCATGCCGAGACCGGCCCGGATGATCGGGACGACGAGCGGCCGGGGGTGGGAGAGGCGGACGCCGGTCGTGGTGGTGACCGGGGTCCTGATGTCCACCTGTTCGGTGCGGACGTCCCGGGTCGCCTCGTACGCCAGCAGCGTCACCAGCTCGTCGGCCAGTCGCCGGAAGGTCGGGGAGTCGGTGCGCTCATCGCGCAACGTGGTGAGCTTGTGGGCCACCAGCGGGTGGTCGACGACGTGAATGCGCATGCGACGACCCTAACGAACGCCTGTACCCGGCCACAGTGCGCCGTCCTTCTTCCGCTTCGCTGGACGGCCGGGCGTTGTGGGGAGAGAGTGGAGGACCCATGGCTGTGAGGTGACGGATGCCCATACCCGGATACCCCGTGGAGCCCGATCCGGCGCACCGGCGCCGCCGCGCCGAGTTCCTGCGCGAACTGGCGGAGGCGAAGGCCCTGCGCGACCGTGTCCGCCCCCGGCGTGCACGCACCGCGCGATTGCGCCGACAACAGCGGATGCGGACATTCCGCTGGTGAAGTGTTGAGTTACCCGACAGATCCTTGCTTTTCTGCCACGATGCCAACAGGCAAGCCGAACGTGGGGAGAGCCGAGGTGTACTTCACCGCACTGCTCGCGAGGACCGACAACGGTTGGGAAGCGAGCGACACAGAGCTGGACGACGTCGAGAGCCTGGACGAGCTGGCCGAGCTGGCCCGCGAGACCGGGCAGGACGAGGAACCGGTCCTCGTCTGCATCGAACAGGAAGGCGCGTGGTTCGGGATCGTCCGGGTGGACGGCGAGGACGATCCACGCGTCTTCGTCTCCGACGCCGCACGCGCCATGCGCAGCGCGTACGGCGAGATCCTGCTCAGCGACGAGCTGCTGGGCCGGGAACCGGAGGACCCGTACGCACTGGACCAACTGGCCGACCTGGACGGCACCGAGGACGGCCCCGACCTCTCGTCCGGACCGGTCGGCGCCACCACGGACGACGACGACGGCGAGGCAGTCCCCAACGGCCCGGTCGGTGACGCCGGGCTGATGGCGGACTTCGGCATCGGACGCGCCGCCGTCCTCGGCCTCGCCCCGGAGAACGCGCTCGGGGAGATCGCCGACGCCCTCGGCTGCGCCGAGGTGCTGGAGGCCGTGCGGTGACGCCTTCGTCCCGGCCGGCCGGCGCGAGGGAGGGCGCACCGGCCGGCCGGGACGCGCACCACCGGCCGGCGGGGCCATCGCCAGGTGACGCGTCGAGTGATCCCCCGCGTGATCCGCTGCGCGATCCATGGCTGCCGGCCATGCGCCGGGCGCTGGCCGAGGCATCGGCGACGACGGCGACCGGCGACGTTCCGGTCGGCGCCGTGGTCCTCGGCCCCGGCGGGCCTGCGGGCGAACTGCTCGCCACCGGACGCAACGAGCGCGAAGCGACCGGCGACCCCACCGCGCACGCCGAGGTCCTGGCGCTGCGCGCAGCCGCCGCCCGCCTCGGCGAGTGGCGGCTCTCCGGCTGCACTCTGGTGGTCACGCTGGAGCCCTGCACCATGTGCGCGGGCGCCGGGGTGCTCTCCCGGGTGGACCGGGTCGTCTACGGAGCGGCCGACGCCAAGGCGGGCGCCGTCGGTTCGGTGTGGGACGTGATGCGCGACCGGCGGCTCAACCACCGGCCCGAGGTGATCTCGGGCGTCCTCGCCGAGGAGTGCGGCGCGCTGCTGACCGACTTCTTCCGCGACCGCTGAGCCCACGGACGCGACGACGGCGCGGCGGGCGGCTGGGCGACGGCTGGGACGGCGGCTGGGGCGACGACGGGAGCGGCAACCCGATTTCGGCACACGGCACCTGTGGGCTAGGATCTCTCCCGGTAGCGTGTCCGAGCGGCCTAAGGAGCTCGCCTCGAAAGCGAGTGTGGGGGCAACTCCACCGAGGGTTCAAATCCCTCCGCTACCGCTCGTGTGCACAGCACAGTCGAAGGCCCAGACCATGCGGTCCGGGCCTTCTGCGTGCCTGCGACGGCGCGGCCCGCGCGTGGGCGCGGCGGGTTCCGCACAGCGGGGCGGTGTCGGAGCCGGAGGAGGCGGCGCCGGGGGGACGTGCCGCCTCCTCCGGTGCGGACGGGGCACGCGGCGTCCGGCGAGGGGGGTGCCGAAGGCCGTGGCGGTTCCGACCGGTCGTCCGGCCCGCCGCGAGCGGTGCCGGACATGTCTCCAGGATGCGGCGGCCGGGGCGGGCCCGGAGGCGCGAAGGGCCCCACCTTCCGGGACTTTGGTCCCCGGTATGCCGCCTTCACCCGGCTTCGTGGCTTCCCGAGGCGACCGGTCCGGCCAGCTCGTCGGACAAGCACACGGCGGGCTGGATAAACTCACTCGGACCGCGCCGGGGGTGCGGACGCGCTGCCCCGTGGGGCCGTCGCGGGATGCCGGAACGGCCGGCGGGCAGGGGGAGACGGTGGCGCAGTTCAAGAAGATCGTGCTGTACGCGGCGATCGTCTTCGTGCTGTACACGATCATCAACTCTCCGGACCGCGCCGCCGAGATCGTCCAGCTCGGCTTCGAGGGGATCTCCAACGCCGCGCAGGGCGTAGGCAACTTCATGACCGCGCTCATCAGCTGATCCGACTACGGGTCCGACCCCCGACCCACGGTCCCCCTTCCCTTCCGGCTTCCGCGTCCGGCTTCCGCTTCCGACGGCGCGCCCCCATCCGGCTGCCTTCGGCGCGGCACCACTCCGCCGACTGGCGCGTGAATCACCCCGCGCGCCACTGTGCGAATGTCGCGCGCCCCTCGTTGCGCCAGGTGCGCGCCCGGCGCGCGTACTCCGCCGTTCCGGCGCCGATCGGGCCGGTAGGGCACCTCGCGGGCCGCGCGGGGCCCGCCACCTGGCCCGAACACCCCCGGCGCGTTCCGGCCACCGCGATACGACCGACGTCGACCGCCCCGTCACGCTCCCGCAAGGCATGGCCACTACTCAACACGGCGTTATGGGGTGCTTGCACAGGGTGGATATGTCTTGTGATGCTATGACCGCTCTTGCCGGACACGATTGCACGAATGAAGGGGTGGTCGGCAGGTGGCGACGACGCAGACCCGCGAATCCCGGGGCGCGGCCGCCAGGGCGCTCACACAGACGCTGTTCGAACGTCTGGCCGGGCTTGAGGCCGGGACAGCGGAACACGCGCGGGTACGGGGGGCGCTGATCGAGGCCAACCTCCCCCTGGTGCGCTATGTGGCGAACCGATTCCGCAGCCGCAACGAACCGATGGACGACGTCATCCAGGTGGGCACGATCGGCCTGATCCACGCCATCGACCGCTTCGACACGGCACGCGGCGTGCAGTTCCCGACGTTCGCGATGCCCACGATCATCGGGGAGATCCGCCGCTACTTTCGGGACAACGTGCGCACCGTGCACGTACCCAGGCGGCTGCACGAGCTGTGGGTCCAGGTCCACGGCACCACCGAGGAGCTGACCGTGACCCTCGGACGCAACCCGACGCCCCGTGAGATCGCCGAGCGGCTCGCGGTCGCCGAGGAGGACGTCCTCGCCAGCATGGAGGCCGGCCGCGCCTACCGGGTCGCCTCCCTGGAGGCGGCACAGGACCGGGAGGACGGCACCCCTGCGCTGGTCGAACGACTCGGCTACGACGACCCGGACATGGCAGGGGTGGAACACCGCGCACTGGTGCGCCACCTGCTGGTGCAGCTGCCGGAGCGCGAGCAGCGCATCCTGTTGCTCCGTTACTACCGCAATCTGACGCAGTCCCAGATCAGTGCGGAACTCGGCCTCTCCCAGATGCACATCTCCCGGCTGCTCTCCCGCAGCTTCAGCAGGCTGCGGGCCACAAATACGATCGAAGCGTAATCCTCAGGGGTGAACACAACGCCCCCGACCGTGGCTGGATCTGGAATGTTTTGTCGACAAGACGCTACATCGTGTTGATGACTTGTGACATTCTGCTAGACGAGCGTTTGTCGCAGGGGCAACTCCGGTATTCAACGAGACGGCGCACTTCATCAGCCGGAGGGCGTCGCTGCGATCCATCCACGACCTCCAAGGGGGTGGCATGTCCGTAGAACTGGGCAGCTCCAAGGTGCTCTCCACGCACGGCACGCCGCACATTCCCGCGCCATCCGTCGCCCCACACCACGACGGTGCCCCGCACACCGGCAGCCCCTCGGAAACCGTCCCCGCGGCGGTGGCCGACACCCTCGCCAACACCGACGGCCTGGACACCCGGACCCTGTCCCGGGCGCTGTTCAAGCGGCTGGCCACGCTTGAGGCGGACAGCCCCGAGCGCGGCTATGTCCGCGACACTCTCATCGAGTTGAACCTCCCGCTCGTGCGGTACGCGGCCGGCCGCTTCCGGAGCCGCAACGAGCCGATGGAGGACATCGTCCAGGTCGGCACCATCGGCCTGATCAAGGCGATCGACCGCTTCGACTGCGAACGCGGCGTGGAGTTCCCCACGTTCGCCATGCCGACGGTGGTCGGCGAGATCAAGCGGTTCTTCCGCGACACCTCGTGGTCCGTGCGCGTCCCGCGCAGGCTCCAGGAGCTGCGCCTGGCCCTCACCAAGGCCAGCGACGAGCTCTCCCACCGCCTGGACCGATCCCCCACGGTGCCCGAACTCGCCACCTGCCTGGGCGTCTCGGAGGAGGAGGTCGTCGACGGCCTCGCGGTCGGCAACGCCTACACCGCCTCCTCCCTCGACTCCCCGTCCCCCGAGGAGGACGGCGGCGAGGGATCGCTCGCCGACCGTCTGGGCTACGAGGACGGCGCCCTGGAGGGCGTGGAGTACCGCGAGTCGCTGAAGCCGCTGCTGGCCCGGCTGCCCGCCCGTGAACGGCGGATCATCATGCTGCGCTTCTTCGGCAACATGACGCAGTCCCAGATCGGCGAGGAGATCGGCATCTCGCAGATGCACGTCTCGCGTCTCCTGACCCGCACGCTGACCCAGCTGCGCGAGGGCCTCACGGCCGAGGAGTGAGAGGGCCCGGACCGGCCGAGGCCGGTCCGGGCACGCAAGAGACCCGCGGCGGGAGAACGCCGCGAGACACGAAGCGAACCCCGCCCCGCCGACAGCGGCGACGCGGTGGTTCTCCGAGTGGACAGAGACAGCGAGACCCCGCGAGCCGAAGTACCGCGACACGACGGGTCGAACACCCGGCGCACCGACGGACGGCGACGCCCGCGAGAGCGTGGTCAACGTGCGGTCAGAGCGCGGTCAAGCCGCGCTCGGGCCGCGGTCAGAGCGCGAAGACCAGGACCAGCGCGACGACCGCCACCGCCACCACGGCCGCGACGCCGATCATCAGCGTGCGCCCGTTGCCGGAGTCCTTCCGTGCCGCCGAGGGCGGCTCCTCGTCGACGAACGCCTGGAACATCTGAGTGCTGCCCGCGGGATCGACCTGGGGCTTGTTCTGCGGAGCCTGGGGGTTGTGAGCCATGCCAGCGGACCTTAGCGAATGCCCGCGGCCCGGCGACACCCAGGACCGGTTCTGAGACCGACATATGGCCGACGGCGACGCGTCCCGTCCCATCCGCCCCCGGGTGCACGGGTGTTGACCCCCCGGCGGACACGGCTCGCGCTCCCCGACCGGACCGGACCGGCCGCAACCGGCACGCATCCGGCCGGCAACCGGCCGGAACTGATCCCTCCGCTTTCTCCGGCGCGCACTGTCCCGTGCCCGCCGGCGGCACGTCAGTCGCGCATCGGCGCCCCGTTCACGCCCCGTGACGTCCCACCCTCCCCACGCGTCAAAACCGGCCCCGTTGGTTCCGGAACCGGGCCCGGGGCCTTGCGGTGGTACAGACCTCCGACTGGACTGGCCGTCCCCCACACACCTCACTCCCACCGGATGTGATGTTCATGAACAGCCCCGCACGCCTGCGTCCGCGCCACCGCCGCCTCGCCGCCACCGGCGCCGCCCTCGGGCTGAGCGCCGCCCTGCTGGCCGCCGGCACCGCGAACGGCTCCACCCCCACCGGCACGGCCGCCGAAGAGGGTCCCGGCGCCACCGTCGTGCTCCACGACGACTTCGACGGCCCGGCCGGTGCCCCGGTCGACAGCGCGCACTGGAACCTCGACCCGGGCGACAACATCAACAACCGCGAGCTGCAGTACTACACGACAGGCACCGACAACACCGCGCTCGACGGCAACGGCAACCTGGTGATCACCGCCGAGTCCGGCAACCCCGGCGACTACGACTGCTGGTACGGGTCGTGCGAGTACACCTCGGGCCGCATCAACACCGCGGGCAAGATCGAGGCCGAGTACGGCCGCGTCGAGGCGCGGATCCAGCTCCCCGAGGGCCAGGGCGTCTGGCCGGCGTTCTGGATGCTGGGCACCGACTTCGGTGACGTCGGCTGGCCGCAGAGCGGCGAGATCGACATCATGGAGCTGGTCGGACACGAGATGGACACCGTGCACGGCACCGTCCACGGCCCCGGCTACTCCGGCGGCGGCGGCATCGGCTCCCCGTACACCCTGCCCGGCGGTGAGAGCTTCTCCGACGACTTCCACACCTTCGCCATCGACTGGGCCCCGGACCGTGTCTCCTGGTCGGTCGACGGCGACGTCTACCAGACGCTGACCCCCGCCGACGTCAACGGCGAATGGGTTTTCAACAAGCCCTTCTTCCTGATCCTCAACGTCGCGGTCGGCGGGGAGTGGCCCGGCTACCCGGACGACTCGACCCAGTTCCCGCAGCGGATGGTCGTGGACTACGTGAGTGTCACCGAGCTCGACGGCGCCGCCGGCTGACCGGCCCCACGCGAGAGCGCGGCCCCGGACCAGGCGGACCCCGTCGCGTCCGGGGCCGCCCCCGGTGAGGGCCGTACCACCTCCTGCACGACCACGGATGAGAAGACCGGATGTGGGTAGCTCGTCGTCATGAGCAGCAGACTCGCCCGCGCCGACCGCCGCCTCTTCCAGCTGGTCGCGGGACACCATTTCCCCGGGGGTGACCGGGTCCTCCCCCGGCTCAGCCGGAGCGCCAACCACGGCCTGCTCTGGTTCGGCGCCGCGGCCGCCATCGCGGCCTCCGAACTCGGCGGGCGGCGGGTCGCCCGCAAGGCCGCGCTGCGCGGCACCGCCTCGCTCGCGGTCGCTTCGGCGACGGTCAACCTGCTGGCGAAGCGCGCCGTCCGCCGGCAGCGTCCCCTCGCCACCGACGTCCCGGTGATACGGCGGCTGAACCGCGCGCCGTTCACCACCTCCTTCCCCTCCGGTCACGCCGCCTCCGCCGCCGCCTTCGCCACCGGGGTCACCCTGGTCTCGCCGAAGTGGGGCGCGGTCGTCGCGCCGGTAGCGGCGTCCGTCGCGTTCTCCCGCGTCTACACCGGCGTGCACTACCCGGGCGATGTGGTGGCCGGCGCGGCGATCGGTGTGGCCGCCGCCTTCGCGGTGCGGCGGATGCTGCCGCGCGACGCACTGGAGCCCCCGGCCGTGCGCACGGCGGTCGGCTCGCCCCGTCTGCCCGACGGCAAGGGTCTGGTCGTGGTGGCGAACGCCGGCTCCGGCCCGTCGGCCACCCCGCCCGAGGAGGTCATCGGCGCCGTCCTGCCGCAGGCCGAGGTGGTGCTGTGCGGCGGCGAGGGCGGCGTCAGCGTCCCCGCCGCGCTCCGGCAGGCCGCGGAACGCGCCACCGAACTGGGCGGCGCGCTGGGCGTCTCCGGCGGTGACGGCACGGTCAGCGCCGCCGCCCGGGTGGCGCTGGAGCACGGGCTGCCGCTCGCGGTGCTGCCCGGCGGCACCCTCAACCACTTCGCCCACGACCTGGGCATAGAGACCATGGAGGACACCCGCCGCGCGCTCGGCGACGGCGAGGCGGTCGAGGTCGACCTGGCCCGCTTCACCACCGAGGACACGAGCGGGACCACGGACACCACGACGGCCGGCGACGGCGGTTCCGGCGATGCGGAGGGCGACCGTGCGGAGGCCGGCGGTACCTTCGTCAACACCTTCTCGCTCGGCGTCTACCCCGAGATGGTGCGCGTCCGGGAACGCTGGTCGCCCCGGATCGGCAGCTGGCCGGCGGGCGTGCTCGCCGCCTGGCACGTGCTGCGCGAGTTCGACCCGGTGGAGCTGGAGATCAACGGCGCACGGCACCGGGTCTGGCTCCTCTTCGCGGGCAACTGCCGTTACGACGGCATGGGTTTCGCCCCGCAGCGGCGCTCCCACCTCGCGGACGGCCTCCTGGACGTCCGGGTCGCCTACGCAGACCGCTGGGCCCGAACCAGGCTGCTGACGGGTGCGTTGAGCGGAACGCTGCACAACTCCCCGGTGCACGGCGCCGCGTTGCTCCGTCGCCTGCGCATCGACTGGATCGCGCCCGGTACCCGGCTGGCGTACGACGGTGAGATCGGCGACGCCCCCGGCAGTCTGCTGCTCAGCAAGGAGCGGGCGGCACTGACCGTGTACTGCCCGCAGGCCGCTCCCCGGCTGACGCCGCTGAGCAGCACCACCTGACCGGCGCCTGACGCACCCGTTCGGGCGGGGTGACGTGCGGGCGGACACGTCACCCCGCCCTGCGGGCACCGGCCGGGCGCCGCGGCTCGGGCGCCCGGTCGGGTCTGGGGTGGAGCGGCGCCGGGTGGAGTTCCAGGCGAAGCCCCCGGGAGAGCCCGCACGGGAGACGGACTCCTGCACGAGAGGCGAGCGGGAGCGCTCCCAGCAGACGGGAGGCACCCCGCACAACTGAAGTCCTCCCCGACCGGCGGCCACTCCGGTCGCGTGGGAGCGCTCCCAACTCGCCGCGGCGCCCTGGCGTCCCGAGTCCAAGGGCCACATCGCAGCCCCCCGGCTCACTCTTCCGGGTGCGCGGCACGCCCCACATGACGGAGTGCGGGGTGATCGGCACACGCTGCGATGCACCAATAGAGCCAGACCGGCACGGCCCCGTCAATGCGCGCGCACACCCCACTTTCGGAACCTGGCGTCCGCCCGTCCCACGAGGGTGACGTCCGACCGGCACGGACCGCACCCGGTACGCCCCGGCCGCGCGGCCCCAACCCGCCCTGACACCCCTCACCCGCACGGACGAGTACGGCTGACACAAGAGGCGTTGACCTTTCCGCCTCCCAACCAATGAAAGCGAAAGGTGAATTTCCGGCCAACAGCTTTTCGCCACCGCCAACCCCTCTTGCGAGCAGCTCGGTTGGCGCTAGTGTCCCGGCCCATGACAGCACCCCCCACCCGACGCGGCTCCCGCTTTCTGATCGCCGCACCGATCGCCGCTCTCACCGTTCTCGGCACGCTGCTGCCGGCCGCCTGGCCCGGCGCGGCAGCCGCGTCGGAACCGACCCCCACCCAACAGACCCACGGCGCCTACACCGTCTTCAACACCCCCTCCCCGGTGGGAGATCCGGACACGACGCTGGAAAGCCACATCGTGGAACTCGTCGACGCCACCCCCGCCGGGGAGTTCATTCACGGGGCGCTGTACTCCTGGACCAGGGAGCCCGTCGCAGAAGCCCTGGCCAGGGCCCAGGCACGCGGGGTGTCGGTCTCCCTCGCCATCGACAAGGACGGCGCCGGAAACGTCAATTCCGACCCCTCCAACACCGCCATGGCGGTCCTCCGGGACGCCGGCCTGACCCGGCTGGTCTTCTGCGGAAACACGAGCCGGGGCAACACCGCCTGCATCGGGAACCGCGACAACTCGATCAACCACAACAAGGTGTTCACCTTCTCCACGACCGGCGACATGTCGAACGTGGTCCTCGTCGCGTCCCACAACCTCACCAACACCCAGAACTCACTGCACAACAACGCGGTGGTGCTGCACGAGGACGCCGACCTCTACCAGGCATTCCAACGGCACATGTCCAACCTGCTCGCACAGCGGAAGAACAACAACTACTACCGCTCGGCCGACGGTTACTTCCGTTCACCGACCAGCGACATCAGGGTGTTCTTCTCGCCCTACGCCGACTCCTCCGGCGGCACCGACCCCGAGGCGAGCACCGACCTGATCGCGGGGCGGCTCTCCTACATCACCCGCTACCAACAGGGCTGCTCCGTCGATGTCGCCCACGCCCAGTTCACCGGCCCCCGCGCGGCCGTGGCCGACGAACTCATCCGCATCGGCGCCCTCGGCTGCCGCGTGCGCGTGATCGGCGGCGAGGGCATGACCACCTACATCACCGACCGCCTCGCCGGGAAGCGCAATGTCACCGTCCGGCGCCTGGACGAACTGCACTCCAAGTACATCGTCTACAGCGGCGACTACAACGGCACCGCCGGCCGGAACCTCGTCTTCACCGGCTCCCAGAACCTCACCGGCCCCGCCCTCCGCTCCCACGACGAGACCTTCATCCGCGTCGAACACCCCGACGCGGTCGGCGGCTACGAGGGCAACTTCGCCCTCCTCTGGTCCCGCGCACGCTGAACCACCGCAGCGCGCCGACAGAGTTCCGCGAGAGGGCGGCCCTGACCGCCCGGGCCGTAGATCGGTCGGTCCGGGCGCCCGGGCTAGCGCTTCTTACGGAGCGTGCGCTTCCTGGCTCTGGCTTCCTTCTCCTTGCGCTGAGCGACGCCGTACGCCGACAGCGGCCCCTGGTGCACCGGGCAGCGGGGGGTACCGGTCACCACCTTGCGCTGGCACCGCCCACCGGCCTTCGTGGTCGCACCGCACTTTGCCATGCCGTCCACCTCATCCCATCCGGTTCCACAACCCCGGCAGTGTCGCGCGGGTTCTCGGACCGGTGAAGACGCGAAGCCACCGCACCGGGGGTACGCGGGCGCACCCGGCAGCGCTCCGGACGCGACACCCGGGACTGGCCGACACGAAAAAGCCCCGCTCCGGAGAACCGGGCGGGGCTTCGTTCTGCTGTGCGCTCGGCAGGATTCGAACCTGCAACCTTCTGATCCGTAGTCAGATGCTCTATCCGTTAAGCTACGAGCGCTTGTGGCCGCTGGGGTTTCCCCCGGACCGCGTTGCGGGGACAACATTACAGCACCGGGGGCCCGGGGTGAAATCGGTTCCTCGCACCCTCGCTGACCTGCGAAAACGCCGCCACGGCGCTCACACGACGAGACCCCCGGCCGAACGGCCGGGGGTCTCGGTGATCAAGCGGCGGAGGCTCCGGGATTTGAACCCGGGATGGGGGGTTACCCCAAACCGCATTAGCAGTGCGGCGCCATAGACCAGACTAGGCGAAGCCTCCACGCACCCCGCGCGTACGTGGGGTGCGAGGAAATGATGCCACAGGCGGGGCGAGCCCTGCGAATCGGCCCCCGGACAGACCACGGCGGCCCACCGAGGCACCCCGCCGGGGCGGCGCGTGGACCGGGTCCACTGAACGGCCGCGGCACGGTCCGCGGTGCGGTGGCCGGCGACGGCGACGGCGACGGCGACGGCGGGCGCAACGAGAACGGCGGAGGCGCGTTAACCACTGCGAGGCGCGCGGTTCCGCGCCGCCCGACCCGACAGGCTGGAGCATCCCGCATCATGCCGTACACCGCACTCGCCACCGCCCTCGCCGCCGCCGCTGCCCTCACCGGCACCGCCACCGGCGCCTCGACCGAGCCCGCGCCGGAGTCGCGGCTGTCCATCTCGGTCTCCGAGACGGGCGACCCGGCCGACGCCAAGACCTACAACCTGACCTGTGGCCCCGCCGGCGGCGACCACTCCAACGCGTCGGCCGCCTGCGACGAGCTGACGACCGCGGGCGAGGGCGTCTTCTCGCCGGTGTCCCGCAGCGCCGTCTGCACCCAGATGCACGGTGGTGACGCGACCGCCCACATCACCGGCGTCTGGGCCGGAGCTCCGGTGGACGCCACGTTCTCCCGCTCCAACGGCTGCGAGATGCACCGCTGGGACCAGCTCGGCACGGTCCTGGCCGGCTGACGCCCGCCCGGCCCGTCACTCCGCCCCGGGCGGGGTAGCACCCCGCCCGGGGCGCGCGTGCGCCACCCAGCGCGCACGGATCGCGCTAGAACACGGCGGCTCGCGGTGGTTCGTGGTAGTTCGCGGTGGAACGGGGCGCGCACCGGCGTGAGATGCCGGGTGTACGCGGCGCGCGAACCTGGCGCGTACGGGAGTTCGAGAGCCCAGCGATCACCACGCGCTTCGTTCGGCCCGATTCCCCGCTCGGCCGGCGCGGCCACGCGTCAGGCACAGCGACGGACCGGCCTCCGATCTCGCCCACGCGGACCAGGCGTGAGCCGAGTGGCGACGCATCCGGGAGAACCCTCGCCGCGGGCCGCGCGCGCCGACACCGGACGGCACACTTCTCCGCCCCATCTGCCCCACACGGCGCGCACGTTGGACGCGGAACGACTGGTTCCGGCCATCCCCGCGAAGCACCCGGGAACGCTCGGCCCGGCGTCGCACCGCACCGCCCGGAGCCCTCCCGCCGACCGGTGGCGCGACGCCACGAGGCCCGTACCGCCGCCGGTCCCGGCCCGGCCCCGCACCCCCGCCGGCGAGCGCCTCCACGTGGCGTCCACCACAGACCACGAACCGCGCGTGCGGGACAATCCATCGTCGAAGGCACCGCCGCGCTGTGGGTGGCTGCCCGTAGACTCCCCTCATGACAGCTTCGGGTTCCCCGCCGTACCGGCCGGGAGGCCGGTAGTGGTCGCCGGGGAGGCCAACGTGGGGACTCAACGTCACTGAGGAGGATGGGACGTCGTGAGCAGCAGGCCGGCGAGAGGCACTGCTCGCCTCGCCGCCATACTCGACGCGCTGCCTGACGTGCTGGTGCTCGTCAACGGCAACGGCACGGTCGTCAACGCCAACAGCATCGCGCGGGAGACCCTGGAGTCACCGGGCGCGCCACTGGTCGGCAGAGGACTTCTGGACATCCTCCCCGACTTCGACCCGAGACGGATCCCGGGTTCGATGCGGCCGGAGGAGATGGAGACCCAGGAGCGGACCGGGCCCACCCGGATGACCGCCCGCCGTACCGACGGCAGCGACCTCCAGGTCGAGGTGACCAGCGCGGCGATTCCGGCCGGGCATTCGCCGTACGCCTCAGCGATCGAAGCGGCCTTCGCCGACGACTACTCGGGCGACGAGTTGCTGATGCTGGTCGTCCGCGACCTCACCGGCACCCTCGACACCGAGGCCGAACTCGCCCGTCAGCAGCGGCAGACCGAGATGATCCTGCGCGCCGCCAGCGAAGGCGTGATCGGCGTCGACACCGGTGGCCGCGTCGTCCTGGTCAACCCCGCCGCCGCACAGATACTCGGCCACCGCGCGGGCGCGCTGGGCGGCCAGGAACTGCACCCGCTGGCCCACCACTCGCACGCCGACGGCTCCCCCCTGCCCTGGGAGGAGACACCGCTGCACGACACGCTCCGCTCGGGCCGCAAGCACCGCGTGCGCAACGGACAGGTGCTGTGGACCAAGGACGGTCAGTCGATCCCGGTCGACATGACGACCGCGCCGGTGCGGGACGGCGACCAGCTGGTGGGCGCGGTGATGACGTTCACCGACCGCCGTCAGCACGACTCGCTGGTGTCGCGGCACGCCCAGCTCGACGCGGTACTCGCCCACGGCCTGCGCGGCCCGCTGGAGCAGCTGCGCGGCGAACTGTCGGCGCTCGCGGCGGACGCCGCCGGGCAGTTGTGGCCCGAGGCCAACCAGGTGCTGCACCATCTGGCGGCCGGCTACTCGCGGATGACCACCCTGGTCGACAACGTGCTGAGCTTCCAGCGGCTGGACTCCGGCCGGGAGAAGCTCGCCCGCAAGAAGGTCTCCATCGACTCCGTGATCACGGCGGGCGTCGAGGGCGCCACCGAGCTGATCGGCCCGGGCCGGGCCCAGTTCGCGGTGCACGCCCCGCCGATCGACGCCGAGGTCGACCCCGAGCGGCTGGCCCAGGCGCTGGCCCACCTGGTGGCGGATGTGGCCGGGGTGGACGCCACCGGCCGTGCCGCGTCCGGCGCCGGCGGCGACTCCACGATCGTCGTGGCCGCGGCGCAGCGCGGCGACGTGGTGCGGATCGAGGTGCGCGGGCCGTACACCGGTGGCGATCCGGTGCACGCGCCGCTGGTGCGCGGCATCGTCCGCCTGCACGGCGGCGTGCTGCAGACGCACGAGGTGCCGGGCGCGACGGACGGCCGGGCGTATGTGCTGGAGGTCCCGGTCAACGCGGACCGCAAGCCGGTCACGGCCGCGCCGCGCGGCGAACGCGCCGGGGACACCACGGTCGTTCCCGTACCGGCGCAGCCGGCGCGCGGCACCGCGCCGCGGCGTGGGCCGGAGCGCCCGGAAGGTGACGGCGCGCAGCCGGCGCTTCCCGCCGGTACGGCGGCAGCCGCGGGCGCGGCGGACGCCGCCGCCCCGGGCGGCCACGGCACGGACGGCGCCGGAGTCCCGTCCGCGGCGGCCGGCCCGGTCCCGGTGGCGTCGCAGGACGGTGACGGTCAGGGCGGCCCGCAGGCCGTGGACGGTACCGCCGGCGGCAGTGGAGTCGGTGGCGCCGGTGGAGTCGGTGGCGGCGACGCGCAGATTCCCGAGCAGACGGGGGTGGAGCAGCACGCGGCGGTGTCGATGGCCGCGTGCGAGACGCCGACGGGCCGCGGGCGTCGGCGCCGCGCACCGGCTGACGGAGCACCGCCCGCCGGGCTTCCGGCACAGGACCCGGTCGCCCACCCGCAGCAGCTGGGGATCGCCCAGCTGCCGGCCCAGGGTGAGATGCACGGTCCGCTGCCCGCACCGTACGGCCCGCAGGAGCAGCACCCCGGAGGCGAGCCGGCCGGAGGCGGCCGGAGGCGGCGCGCGGCGGCCGCGGCCGAGGAGCAGCTCCCCGAGAGCGGGCACCAGCAGATCCCGAACCAGGCCGCGGGTGAGCAGCCTTCGGGCCGCCGCAGGCGGGCGGCTCCGGACGGCGTCCCGGAGGGCGTCAACGGTCCGGACACGGGCGCTGGTCCGAGCGGCGGCATCGTGATGCCCCCCGCGGACCAGCTCCCTCCCCCGCCGCAGGGCGAGACGCCCGCCGCCGGGAACGCCTACGCGAACGCGCCGGCGCTTGCCGGTGTACGGCAGGACGTCGCCGCGCCCGGTCCGGGTGGTGCGGCACCCGCCCTGCCGGGACCGGGCGGTGCCCAGCCTCAGGAGCAGCCGCAGCCGCAGCAGATCCAGCACCAGCTACCGGCCGCCCCGCAGGACCACCAGGACCACCAGGCGCAGCAGGGCCAGGCGCTGCCGCAGCAGGGGGACGGCACGCAGTTTCCGGACCCGTCGGCAGGTCAGCCCGGCGCGCCCGGTCAGGTCGGCGCACCCGGTCAGCCCGGCGCGCCCGTTCAACCCGGCGTGCCCGGTCCCGGTTTCGTTGCCGAGGCCGGGCAGGGCGGCCCGGGCGCGACCGTGCCGTCCGAGGCGACGCCCGGTGTGCCGCAGGAGCACGAGCCGGCGGCCGACCCCGAGCAGGCGCCGCAGGTCGAGCACCCGAAGGTGGCGGCCAGCCCGATACTGAACGGTTCGCTTCCCCAGCCCGAACGTCCGCGCCAGCCGCAGGCGTTGCCGATGCCGGGCAGTGACCGCGGCAGCGACCGGCACAGCCCGGGCGTGAGTGTGCGGACCCTCGGGCAGGGCATCCCCGTTTCACAGCTCACCCAGCACGCGGAACAGCGTGCGGCGGCCGAACGGGCCGCCGTCGAGCAGCAGGCGCCGGCCGGGGCGCTTCCCGCCGCGCTGCCGGTGTCGAGCCCGGGGCGGCGGCGCAAGCTCGCCAACCCGGCGGCCGACGACGCACGGCTGGGCGCCGCCGCATCTCCGGCGAGTGCCCCCGGCACCACGCACCCGGCGGCCGGCAGCAGCGACGGCGGCGGCCGTCAGTTCACGATAGGCGCGCCCGCCGAGGGTGCGGAGGAGGGCCCGGAGCATCTCGACGGTCCGGGTGGCGCGGTCGAGGTCACGGGCACCACGGCTGTGGCCGGGCCGGTCTCCGCGGACGAGGACGAGTTGCCGCCGGAGCCGTTGGACAACCCGCGCCGGCTGCTGGTGTGGCCGGAGCCCGATGTCTCGACGCAGCAGGCGCTGACGGATCGCGGATACCGGCCGGTGCTGGTGCAGTCCCGGCAGGAGGTGGACGCGCAGATCGCCGCGTACCCTGCGGCGCTCTTCGTCGACCCGCTGACCGGGCCGATCACACGCACGGCGCTCCAGTCGCTGCGTCAGGCGGCGGTCGCCGCCGGGGTACCGGTGCTGGTGACCGCGGGGCTCGGGCAGGCCAGCCGCGACGCCGCGTACGGAGCGGACCCCGCGGTGCTCCTGAAGGCGCTGGCACCACGCGACAGCGAACAGCACCCGCCGCGGGTGCTGCTGGTGGAGGAGCGGCAACCGATCGCCGACGCGCTGTCGATGGCTCTGGAGCGGCGCGGGATGCAGGTGGTGCACGCCTCGTCCGACAGCGACGCGATGGAGCAGGCGCAGCACCTGCGGCCGAACCTGGTGGTGATGGACCTCGGGCAGGTGCGTCGGCGCCGCGCGGGGATCATCGACTGGCTGCGGGTCAACGACCTGCTGGCCCGCACACCGTTCGTGGTGTACACGGCTGCGGATCTCGACCCGGCGCGGCTGCCGCAGCTGGCGTCCGGGGAGACGGTGCTGTTCCTGGCCGAACGGTCCACCAGCGCGGAGGTCCAGTCGCGGATCGTGGACCTGCTGGCGAAGATCGGCGCGGGGTCGATGCACGGCTGACCCGCCGACGCGCTCACCGTTCGCGGCCCGCCCCCGGTTTCTCGGGGGCGGGCCGCGGTGATCGCGCGCCCATGGACGGCGGTGGGCGCGCGTGGGCGGCGCGACGGCTGCCGGGGGCCGGGGCCGTCAGTCCCCGACCGTGGTGACCTCCAGCTCTCCGTCGGCGTAGCGGGCGCGCAGCACCTTCTTGTCGAACTTGCCGACGCTGGTCTTGGGGACCTCGGTGATCGTGCTCCAGCGCTCGGGCAGCTGCCAGCGGGCGACGCGCTCGCCGAGGAAGGCGCGCAGGCCGGCGTAGTCCACCGCGGCGTCCTCGGTGAGGACCACGGCGGCGAGGGGGCGCTCGCCCCACCTGTCGTCGGGGACGGCGACGACGGCGGCCTCGGCGATGTCGGGATGAGCCATCAGGTGGTTCTCCATCTCCACGGAGGAGATCCACTCGCCGCCGGACTTGATGACGTCCTTGGCGCGGTCGGTGAGGGTGAGGTAGCCGTCCGGCGAGATGGTGCCGACGTCGCCGGTGCGCAGCCATCCGTCGGGGCTGAACTTGTCCTCGGGGCGGAGTGGTTCGCCGTCGGCTCCGCCGTAGTAGGCGGCGGCTATCCAGGGGCCGCGGACCTCCAGTTCGCCGGCGGACTCCCCGTCCCAGGGCTGTTCGCGGCCGTCGGGGCCGATCAGCCGGGGCTCGACGGAGGCGGGGAACCGGCCCTGGCTGATCCGGTAGGGCCAGGCGTCGTCGCCGGTGAGGCCGCGCGGCGGGTGTGCGACGCTACCGAGGGGAGAGGTCTCGGTCATGCCCCAGGCGTGGCAGACGTTGATGCCGTGGCGGTGCTCGAACTCCTTCATCAGGGCGGGCGGGCAGGCCGAGCCGCCGATGGTGACGTTCCTGAGGGAGGAGACGTCCCGGGGGTTGGCGTCCAGCTCGTTGAGGAGTCCCTGCCAGATGGTGGGTACGGCGGCGGCGTAGGTGGGGCGTTCGGCCTCGATCATCTCGGCGAGGGGGCCGGGCTGGAGGAAGCGGTCGGGCATCAGCTGGTTGACGCCGGTCATGAAGGCCGCGTGCGGGAGCCCCCAAGCGTTTACGTGAAACATCGGGACCACCGGGAGCGCGGTGTCGGCGTTGGTCAGGCCGATCGACTCGACGGTGTTGAGCTGGAGGGAGTGGAGATACATCGAACGGTGCGAGTAGACAACGCCCTTGGGATCACCTGTGGTGCCGGAGGTGTAGCACATCGCGGCGGCCGTGCGCTCGTCCAGCTCGGGCCAGTCGTAGTCGGTGGGGTGGCCGGCTATCAGCGTCTCGTAGCTGTGGACGGCCGGGCGGCAGCCGTCGAGGAGCGAGGTGTCGCCGGGGCCGACGACCACGACGTGGTCGATCGACGGGAGGGAGGGCAGCAGCGGGGCCAGCAGCGGCAGCAGCGTTCCGTTGACGAGAACGACGCGGTCGGCGGCGTGGTTGACGATCCAGACCAGCTGGTCCACGGGGAGCCGCAGGTTCAGGGTGTGCAGGATCGAGCCCATGCACGGGATGGCGAAGTACGCCTCCAGATGCTCGGCGTTGTTCCACATCAGGGTGGCGACGCGGTCGCCCTCCCGGACGCCGAGGTCGTCGTGGAGCGCGTGGGCGAGCTGGGCGGATCTGGCGCCTATCTCGGCGAAGGTGCGGCGTTGGGGCTCCGCCCCCGTCCAGGTGGTGACCCGTGAGCCGCCGTGGATGGTCGAGCCGTGGCGCAGTATGCGCGAGACCAGAAGCGGTACGTCCTGCATCGTGCTGTACACCGGGGGCCTCCCGAGGGCTACGAGACGAGATGACGGCGTTACGCGCCGGTAGCTTCAGTGCCACGCAGTCTCGCACCGACTGGCCGGTATGTCAGCGGAAAGGACAGCTCCCGTGTGGGCGGGCCCCGGGTGCAGTCCGGAACGATGCGCGGCCGCACGTCTCGGGAA
>NZ_BHZI01000069.1 GCF_004305975.1 Streptomyces otsuchiensis | reverse complement strand
CCACGTAGCCCCGCCGGGCCTGCCCGCTGTCCTCGAACACCGAGAGCACCCGGTACGCGGCCGAGAACCCACCCTCCACACCCTCGGCGGCCACCGCGCCCCGCGTGACCACCCCGTGCCGGTCCAGCAGGGTGTGGGCCAGCGCGTGCGCACGCCGGGTGGCGTCGTCCTCGAGCGGGGGGAGCAGCGACCAGCGACCGGCCACGGTCGGAGGACCCGTCCGGGACGCCGGCCGCCGGCCGCCGCCCACCCCTCCGGAACGGACGCCGTACCGCCCGCGGGGTGTCGACCGCCGCGCCCGGTGGGCGGTCGCCCCCGCGGTCCGGCCCGAACCCAGCAGCGCGCGCAACGGGCCCAACGTGTCATTGGTCAGCCGGCCCGACCACGCCAGCTCCCAGACCGCTTCCGCCAGCGCGGGCTCCGGGACCTCCTGACCGGTCTCGCGCACCCGCTCGGCGATGTTCCGGAAGAACAGGCCGTAGCCACCCTCCAGCGCCGACAGCACCGACCGGTGCGTCTCCGTGAGCTCCAGCGGGTGCGGTGGGTGCAGCAGCCGAGGCGCGGTGTCCGTGAGCAGCAGCGAGACCCAGCCGTCCTTGCCGGCCAGTGCTCCCGCGCCCGCCCACACGACCTCGCCCGAGACCATGAGCTCGTCCAGCATCGCGGGCGCGTACCCGCGCACCCGGGCGGGCAGCACCAGTTTCTCCAGGGCGGAGGCGGGCACCGGGGCACCCTGCAACTGCTCGACCACCCGCACCAGCCCGTCGACACCGCGCAGCCCGCCGTCCCCGGACACCGACGCCACGTGCTGCCACTGCGGCAGGAACTCCGCCAGCGCCGCGGGCGGCACCGGCTCCAGCTCCTCCCGGAGCACCGCCAGCGAACGGCGGCGCAACCGTCTCAGCACCGCCGGGTCGCACCATTCGTGGCCCGCGTCTCCCGCCGGCCGGGCCGGGTGGAAGGCGCCGCGCACCAGGCGGCCCGCCGAGGTCATACGGCTCAGGGTCCCCTCCGCGACCGCCGCGCCCAGGCCGAACCGCCCGGCCGCCTCGGCCGTCGTGAACGGACCGTGGGTGCGGGCGAACCTGGCCAGGAGGTCGCCCAGCGGATCGGGCACCGGCTCGGTGAACGCCTCCGGAACCCCGACCGGCAACGCCGCCCCCAGCGCGTCGCGCAGCCGGCCGGCGTCCTCGATCGCCGCCCAGTGTTCCCGGCCGGCGATCCGCACCCGGATCGCCCGCCGTGCCGCCGCCAGCTCGCCGGGCCACTCCCGGTCCGCGCCCCGCTCCGTCAGCTCCTCCTCGCTCAGCGGCCCCAGCACCCGCAGCGCGTCGGCCACCCCCTCGACATCCTTGACCCGCCGGTCCTCGGCGAGCCACTGCAGCTCCCGTTCCAGCTCGTGCAGGACATCGGCGTCCAGCAGCTCCCGCAGTTCGGCCTGGCCCAGCAGCTCGGACAGCAGCCGGGAGTCCAGCGACAGTGCCGCGGCACGGCGCTCCGCGAGCGGCGAGTCCCCCTCGTACAGGTACTGGGCGACGTAGCCGAACAGCAGTGACCGGGCGAACGGCGACGGCTCGCGGGTCGTCACCTCGACCATCCGCACCCGCCGCGACTCCACGTCCCCCATCAGCTCGACCAGCCCGGGCACGTCGAAGACGTCCTGCAGGCACTCCCGGACCGCCTCCAGCACGATCGGGAACGACCCGAACTCGCTCGCCACCGACAGCAACTGGTGCGCCCGCTGCCGCTGCTGCCACAATGGCGTCCGGCGGCCGGGATTACGGCGCGGCAGCAGCAAGGCACGCGCCGCGCACTCCCGGAAACGCGAGGCGAACAGCGCGGACCCGCCGACCTGGTCGGTGACGATCTGCTCGACCTCAGCCTTCCCGAACAGCACGTCGTCCGCCCCGAGCGGCGCCGCCGCGTCGTCGCTGACAGCGTCCGCTACTCCGGTCGCGTCCCCCTCGGCGTCGATGCCCAGGAGATCGGCGTCCGGAAGCCGCAGCACCAGCCCGTCGTCCGCGTGCAGCACCTGGGCGTCCAGCCCGTACCGCTCGCTGAGCCGGGCACCCAGGGCCACCGCCCACGGCGCGTGCACCTGCGCCCCGAAGGGGGAGTGCACCACCACCCGCCAGTCGCCCAGCTCGTCCCGGAACCGTTCGACCACGATGGTGCGGTCGTCCGGGACGTGACCGCACGCCTCCCGCTGCTCCCTGAGATAGGCCAGGACGTTGTCGGCCGCCCAGTCGTCCAGCCCGGCGGCTCCCAGCCGCTCCCGCGCGGCCGCCTCCGACAGCGCCCCCACCTCCCGCAGGAACGCACCCAGGGCCCGCCCCAGCTCCAGCGGGCGCCCCAGCTGGTCCCCCTTCCAGAACGGGAGCCTCCCCGGGACGCCCGGCGCGGGCGAGACCAGGACCTGGTCCCGGGTGATGTCCTCGATCCGCCAGGACGTCGTGCCCAGAGTGAAGACGTCCCCCACCCGGGACTCGTAGACCATCTCCTCGTCCAGCTCCCCGACCCGGCGGCCCCCGCCGCGCGGCCCCGCCTCACCCGCGAGGAAGACACCGAACAGGCCGCGGTCGGGAATGGTGCCGCCCGAGGTCACCGCCAGCCGCTGCGCCCCGGGCCGGCCTGTGACCGTGTGCGCCACCCGGTCCCACACCAGGCGCGGCCGAAGCTCCGCGAACGCGTCCGACGGATACCGGCCCGCCAGCATGTCCAGCACCCCGTGGTAGGCGGACTCCGGCAGGGAGGAGAACGGGGCCGCCCGCCGCACCAGCGACAGCAGCTCCTCCACGTCCCAGCTGTCCATCGCCGTCATCGCCACCACCTGCTGCGCCAGCACGTCCAGCGGGTTGGACGGCACCCGCAGCGACTCGATGGCGCCCTGCCGCATCCGCTCGGTCACCACGGCCGACTGCACCAGGTCACCTCGGTACTTGGGGAAGACCACCCCCGAGGAGACCGCGCCGACCTGGTGGCCCGCACGCCCCACCCGCTGCAGGCCGGAGGCGACCGACGGCGGCGACTCGACCTGGATCACCAGGTCGACCGCGCCCATGTCGATGCCCAGCTCCAGGCTCGAGGTCGCCACCACCGCCGGCAGCCGGCCCGCCTTCAGCTCCTCCTCGACGCGCGCCCGCTGTTCCTTGGAGACCGAACCGTGGTGCGCCCGGGCCAGCACCGCGGGGGCGCCACTCCCCGCGCCCGAACCACCCATCAGCTCAGCCGGCCCGTGCTCCTCCGGCAGCGGCTCGCCGGTCTCGCGCTCGTGCGCGATCTCGTTGAGCCGGTTGCACAGCCGTTCCGCGAGACGGCGGGAGTTGACGAACACGATCGTCGAGCGGTGCGCCTGCACCAGGTCGACGATCCGCTCCTCGACCGACGGCCAGATGGAGGGGCGGTCGGCCGCGCTGGGGTCCGCCGGATCGTCCGCGGCCTCCGGCAGCCGGGCGCCGCCAAGCTCGCTCATGTCCGGGACCGGCACCACCACGGACAGCCGGAACTCCTTCCCCGAGGGCGGCTGCACCACCCGTGCGCTGCGGCGCGGCGAGAGGAAGCGCGCCACCTCCTCGACCGGGCGCACGGTGGCGGAGAGCCCGATCCGGCGGGCTGGCCGCTCCAGCAGTTCGTCCAGCCGCTCCAGCGTCAGCGCGAGGTGCGCACCCCGCTTGGTGCCGGCGACCGCGTGCACCTCGTCCAGGATCACAGTCTCCACCCCGGCGAGCACCGACCGGGCGGCGGACGTCAGCATCAGGAACAGGGACTCCGGTGTGGTGATCAGGATGTCCGGGGGACGGCGCGTCATCGCGCGGCGGTCCGCGGCCGGGGTGTCCCCGGAGCGGATCGCCACCCGGATGTCCGGCTCGGGCAGCCCGAGCCGGACCGACTCCTGGCGGATGCCGGCCAGCGGCGAGCGGAGGTTGCGCTCCACATCGACCGCCAGCGCCTTCAGCGGGGAGACATACAGCACACGGCAGCGCCGTTCGGGATCCGCGGAGGGCGGGACGGACGCCAGCCGGTCGAGCGCTGCCAGGAACGCCGCGAGCGTCTTGCCCGACCCGGTCGGCGCGACGACGAGCGCGTCCGCGTCCTCCGCGATCGCGCGCCAGGCACCGGCCTGGGCGGCGGTCGGCTCGTGGAACGCGCCGGAGAACCAGGCCCGCACGGCGGGGGAGAAGAGGTCGAGCACCGCGCCCGGACTGTCCGTCATGCGACCATCGTGCACCCTGCCACCGACAGCGGCCCCCCGACCGGCGCCGGTGCCGGTCCCACCGCGCGGGCGCGGCCGCCGGGACTCGCCGAACCGTGCGGGACGGTCGCACCGGGTGGTCAGGATGTCCGCGGGGCGGAAACCCCGGGGCGCCGTGGGCACCGTCCGGTCTAGCGTGAGCCCCGTGACCTCGCAGCGACCACCGACCAGCCGCACCGGCGCGCCCGGAGACCCGGCCGCGACCGGAGACCCGGCCCCGCCCGGAGTGCCGACCGCACCCGGCGTGCCCGATGTTCCGGAGGTGCCCGCCGTGGCCGCGGCGCCCGTCGTTCCCGTCGTTCCCGTCGTACCGGACGTTCCGGAGGCGACGGCCGGGCCCCGCCCGGCGGTGCATCTCTCTCCGGAGACCGGCGCGCCGTCGGCGACCCGGGCCGCCGTCCGTGACGGGCTCGGCGTGGGAGTGGCGGTGGGGCTCTCCGGCTTCGCCTTCGGGGTGACCGCCGCCGGGGCCGGCCTGACGGCACTCCAGGCGTGCGCGCTCAGCCTGCTGGTCTTCACCGGCGCCTCCCAGTTCGCGCTGGTCGGCGCCCTGGCCGCGGGTGGTAACCCGTACACCGCGGCCGCGGGGGCCTTCTTCCTCGGGGTCCGCAACGCCTTCTACGGCCTGCGGCTGGCGGGGCTGCTGCGGATCTCGGGCTGGCGTCGCCCGTTCGCCGCGCACTGGGTGATCGACGAGACCTCCGCCGTCGCCCTGGCACAGCCCGACCGCCGCTCCGCCCGGGTGGGGTTCACGGTCACCGGCGCGACGCTGTACGTGCTGTGGAACGTGACCACCCTGCTCGGTGTGCTGGGCGCCGCCGCGCTCGGCGACCCCGCCGACTGGGGTCTGGACGCCGCCGGCCCGGCCGTCTTCCTCGCCCTGCTGGCTCCCATGCTCAAGGGGACCCGGGAGCGCGCGACCGCCGCCCTCGCGGTGCTGCTCGCCCTGGTCTGTGTACCGCTGCTGCCCGCCGGGGTGCCGGTACTGGTGGCCGCTCTCGCCGCACCGGTCGTACTCGCCGTCGCGGGCCGCCGCGGGTCCGATGCCGAGGCGGGCGGGGACGGCGCGGACCGCCGTGGCGTGGACGGAGCCCGCCACCGGGCGGCGGAGGGGGACCGATGACGGTCTGGATCGCCATCGCGCTCACCGCCCTGGGCTGCTACCTGGTCAAGCTCACGGGCCTGTCGATCCCGGCGGCGGTACTGGAGCGCCCGCTGGTGCGCCGGCTCGCGGTGCTGCTCCCGGTCGCGCTGCTGGCGGCGCTCACGGCCCTGCAGACCTTCGGCGCGGGGCCGGGCGAACTCACCCTGGACGCGCGGGCCGTCGGCCTGGGGGCGGCGGCGGTCGCACTGCTGCTGCGCGCCCCGTTCCTGCTGGTGATCGCGGTCGCGGTGCTCGTGACGGCGGGCGTTCGCTGGCTGGGCGGCTGACGGCGCGGGTGGGACGGGCGGTCTGGGGCGGACAGGGCGGACAGGACGGCCGGGGCGCCGGTGGCGCACGGGCGGTCCGCGTGGAGGTGGCGCTGCGGTGGCGGGAGGCGCGGGATACTGGGGGCATGCGGTTGACGGACTTCTGGCGGCGGATGGCGGAGCACTTCGGGAGCGGGTACGCGGACTCGTTCGCCCGGGACCACGTGATGTCGGAGCTGGGGGGACGCACGGTGTACGAGGCCCTGGAGGCCGGCTGGGGCGCCAAGGAGGTGTGGCGCGCGGTGTGTGTCGCGATGGATGTGCCGCCGGAGCGCCGCTGACCCGGACCGGGCGACATCCCTTCGGGTGACGAAGTTCTCCACAGGGGCCGTGACACGCTTTCTGACCTGCGGTGACGTGGTTTTCCACAGCCAGGGTGGACACTTGACACGCAATTCGAACACCCATTCTCATGAAGAAGGCGGTCACCGCGCGGGTGGTGGCCGGCGTCGATTGTCAGTGGCAGCAGCTAGCGTCGGTGAACGTGAAGCGATCGAATCAGAAACCGGTGGCACCCATGGCAGGTACGGACCGCGAGAAGGCGCTGGACACCGCCCTCGCTCAGATTGAACGACAGTTCGGCAAGGGCGCGGTGATGCGGATGGGGGACCGCAGCAACGAGCCGATCGAGGTCATTCCCACCGGCTCCACAGCCCTGGACGTGGCGCTGGGTGTGGGCGGACTGCCGCGCGGCCGTGTGGTGGAGGTCTACGGCCCCGAGTCCTCCGGCAAGACCACCCTCACCCTGCACGCGGTGGCCAACGCCCAGCGTGCCGGCGGCACCGTGGCCTTCGTCGACGCCGAGCACGCGCTCGACCCCGAGTACGCCCGCAACCTCGGCGTGGACATCGACCAGCTGATCCTCTCCCAGCCGGACAACGGCGAGCAGGCGCTGGAGATCGTGGACATGCTGATCCGCTCCGGCGCTCTGGATCTCATCGTGATCGACTCCGTCGCCGCGCTGGTGCCGCGCGCGGAGATCGAGGGCGAGATGGGCGACTCCCACGTCGGTCTGCAGGCCCGGCTGATGAGCCAGGCGCTGCGCAAGATCACCGGTGCTCTGCACCATTCCAAGACGACGGCCATCTTCATCAACCAGCTCCGCGAGAAGGTCGGCGTGATGTTCGGCTCCCCGGAGACCACCACCGGTGGGCGGGCGCTGAAGTTCTACGCCTCGGTGCGGCTGGACATCCGCCGCATCGAGACCCTCAAGGACGGCACCGACGCGGTCGGCAACCGCACCCGGGTCAAGGTCGTCAAGAACAAGGTGGCCCCGCCCTTCAAGCAGGCGGAGTTCGACATCCTCTACGGCGTGGGCATCAGCCGCGAGGGCGGCCTGATCGACATGGGCGTCGAGCACGGCTTCATCCGCAAGTCGGGCGCCTGGTACACCTACGAGGGGGACCAGCTCGGTCAGGGCAAGGAGAACTCCCGGAACTTCCTGCGGGACAACCCTGACCTCGCCAACGAGATCGAGAAGAAGATCAAGGACAAGCTCGGCATCGGTCCGAAGACCGACGCACCCCCGGCCGAGGCCGAGCCCGACACGGAGGCCACCGCCGCATCCGTTCCCGCCCCCGCCGCCGCACCGGTGAAGGCCGCCAAGACGGCCAAGTCCGCAGCGGCCAAGAGCTGACCCGGTGCCGGTCGGAGCCGGGCCCGGGCGTGGCAGAAGGCGCGGCGGCCCGGAGCGGCCCGACGGGCCGCCGCCCGAGGACACCACGAGAGACCCGGTGGAGCGGGCGCGCGGTATCTGCCTGCGCCTGCTCACCGGCACTCCGCGGACGCGCAGCCAGCTCGCGGACGCCCTCCAGCGTCGCGAGATTCCCGAGGAGGCGATCGAGACGGTGCTGGCCCGTTTCGAGGAGGTCGGCCTCATCGACGACGCCGCTTTCGCGGACGCCTGGGTGGACTCCCGCCATCACGGGCGGGGGCTGGCCCGCCGGGCACTGGCACGTGAGTTGCGGACGAAGGGAGTGGAGTCGGCGGTGATCGAGGAGGCGGTCTCCCGTCTCGATCCCGAGCAGGAGGAGGAGACCGCCAGGAGTCTGGTGGCGCGCAAGCTCCACGCCACCAGAGGGCTGGACCGCCAGCGTCGGATCCGGCGGCTCGCCGGCATGCTGGCGCGCCGTGGGTACTCGGAAGGGCTCGCGGTGCGGGTCGTCCGGGAGGCGCTGGAGGCCGAGGGCGAGGACCAGGAAATGCTGGACCGGCATCTGCCGGGCGGTTGAGCGGCCGTGGTCGCCGTGTGCTGTTCGCTGTCGCCGCGCGGTGGCGGTCGCCCGGCGGTCGGGTCGCCTCGCGCGCCGGACGTCAGCCCCGGACGTCAGCCCCGGATGTCAGCGCCGGGCGTCGGTGCGGGGCGTCAGTGCCGGCCGGCCGGCGTGGCGGTCTCGTCGGTGGCCGGTCCGCGCAGGCTCCCGGCGTAGCGCACCAGTTCGTCGGTGGCTGAGCCGGGCAGAGCCGCCGCCAGCCGTCCGTCCGGACGGATCACCAGCAGGGTGTGGGCGGGGGCGCCCGGGTACTCGTCCGTGACGAGGAGTTCGGCCTCCACCGGCAGCGTCCGGGCCGTCGCGGCGAGGTCCGGCATGAGGCCGGCGGAGAGCCAGTGCCGGGAGTCCCACACCCCGGCCCCCGGAGCGGTCAGGACCAGCAACTGCGGTCCGCCGAAACGCTGGTGCAGTCGGCCGCGGGTACCGTCGAGCGCCGTGACGGCGACATCCTCGGCCACCGCGCCCGGGGGCGTCGAGACCGTGAGTGAACGGACGGGCCGCGGCTGTGGATAGGGTGTGTCGCCGCCGAGTGCGCCCCGGTTCAGCGGTGCGTCGGTGAGCAGGGTCAGGCGGTTCTGCTCCCGTCCCGTCAACAGCGCGCCGATGCCGCCGCGCCCTCGCACCAGAGGGAGTGCCTGGTCGACGGCGCGCAGTCGGGCTCCTACGGCGGTGCGGCGCTCGTCCTCGTAGCTGTCCAGCAGTGCGCCCGCGTCGCCGTGGTGCCAGTCCAGAGCGAGTTTCCAGGAGAGGTTGTCCACGTCCCGCAGGCCCTCGGCCGTCTGCTGGGTCCCGAGCGCGCCGAGCAGGTGCGCGGCGTCGCCGGCGAGGAAGACGCGCCCGGCCCGCCAGTGGCGGGCGAGCCGCTGGTGACACAGGTAGACGCCGGTGTCCAGCAGTTCGTAGGGCGGGACGGTGCCCTCGTGCCATGCGGCGAGCGTCTGGTGGATGAGATCCAGCAGGGCGTCGGGGGTGACCAGTTCCTCCCCGGCGAGGAGCGGCCAGTCCAGACGCCAGCGGCCGTCCGCCAGCGGCCGGACCGTGACCTCGTCGATCGCGGGCGAGCCCACGCCCGGGAGGGCGCGGTGCAGCGCGGCTTCGCCACGGTGCGGGAGATCCACCCGTAGCGCGGCCACCGCGTGCCGTTCCACCGAGGTGCGGCCCGTGAAGGGAATGCGCATCAGCTTGCGGACCGTGGAGCGGGCGCCGTCGCACCCCACCAGGTGGCTGCCCGGCTTCGGTTCCTCGCGGGTGGGATCGGCCCCGTCGCGTGTGCTGCAGACATAGGCCGTCACCCCCCGCTCCGTCTGCTCGACGCCGCTGAGCCGACTGTGCGGGGTGATCCGGATCAGCCGCTGCCCGGCGGTCTCCTCGCGCAGCGCCCGCTCCAGCGCGTGCAACGGCAGTTGCAGTGGTGCGTTTCGCGAGGTGAAGGGGACGTGCTCGCGCACCCGCCCACGGAGCGTGGTGCGCCACCCGGCCCACCGGGCGCCCTGCGCGAGGGCGCCCGGCAGTTCGCCCCAGTGAGCGATGTCCGGGGGCAGCACACAGCTGCGGGCGGGGCGTCGTTCGACGCTGCCGTCACCGGAGTCGAGTACCTGGGAGGGGACCCCCTGGCGGGCCAGGGCAAGCGCCAGCGCGAGCCCGGTCGGGCCCGCGCCGACGATGATCACGGGCTGCACAGGAACATGCAACCCATCGGGTGATCACCCGTCAAGTCGGCCCTGCTCATCCGGCGTTGAGGGCTGCTTGGTCTTGATGGCGGGCCGGCCGAGCTGGTCGGCCTCCATCGCGTCGGTCGGGTCGATGGTGACGACCGCGCCGGTCGTGCGCTTGCCGCGCCGGATCCGGCGCTCCAGCCAGGTGGCGGCGGAGGTGAGCAGGAAGTTCAGCACGATGAAGATCAGCGCGACCACGGTGAACGCGGCGATCGTGTTGGCACCGTAGTTGGCGCTGATGGTCCGCACCGACCGCAGCAGTTCCTCGAAGTTGAGCATGACGCCACCGAGCGCGGTGTCCTTGACCACCACGACGAGCTGGCTGACCAGCGCCGGCAGCATGGCCGTCACCGACTGCGGCAGCAGCACGTGGGTCATGGCCTGGCCCTTGCGCATGCCGATCGCCTGAGCGGCGTCCGTCTGGCCGCGCGGCAGCGACAGGATGCCGGAGCGGACCACCTCGGCGATGACCGACGCGTTGTACAGCACCAGACCGGTCACCACGGCGTACAGCGGCCGCAGCTCGGAGCTGATGTCGGTGAACTGCACGTAGAGAGCACTGGCGAACAGCATGAGCAGCAGCACCGGGATGGCGCGGAAGAACTCCACGACCGCACCGCACGGAATCCGCACCCAGCGGTGGTCGGAGAGCCGTCCGATGCCCAGGATCGCGCCCAGCGGCAGCGCGATGACGATGGAGAGCGCCGCCGCCTTGAGGGTGTTGCCCAGGGCGGGCAGCAGGAACGTCGTCCACACCCGGGAGTCGGTGACGAAGGGGCTCCACTTGTTCGCGTCGAGCTGGCCCTTGTCCGCCATCGCCGCGAGCGCCCACCACAGGACCGCCACGAAGACGACGAGGAAGAGGACGGTGTAGAGGATGTTGCGTGCCTTGGCCTTGGGGCCGGGCGCGTCGTACAGAACGGACAGGTTGCTCATCGCTTCACCGCCACGCGCTTGCTCACCCAGCCGAGCAGCAGCCCGGTCGGCAGTGTGAGGAGGATGAATCCCAGGGCGAAGATGCCGCCGATCAGGAACACTTGCGCCTCGTTCTCGATCATTCTCTTCATCAGCAGGGCCGCTTCGGCCACGCCGATCGCCGCTGCCACGGTGGTGTTCTTGGTGAGTGCGATCAGCACGTTGGCCAGTGGCGCGATCACGGACCGGAACGCCTGGGGCAGTACCACCAGGCGCAGCACCTGGGTGAAGCTCAGTCCCAGGGCGCGTGCCGCCTCGGCCTGGCCGACCGGGACGGTGTTGATGCCGGAGCGCAGCGCCTCGCAGACGAACGCCGCGGTGTAGGCGGTCAGTCCCAGCACCGCCAGCCGGAAGTTCGTCTCCTTGAAGCTCTCGCCGCCCATGGCGATGCCGAGCGTCTGGAAGAGACCCAGGGAGGTGAAGAGGATGATGACGGTCAGGGGGGTGTTCCGGACGATGTTGACGTAGGCGGTGCCGAAGACACGCATCAGCGGCACAGGGCTGACCCGCATCCCCGCCAGGATGGTTCCCCAGACGAGGGAACCGATGGCGGAGAAGACCGCGAGCTGTGCCGTGACCCAGAAGGCCCCGAACAGGTCATACCGCTGGAGATCAAGGAAGTCGAACACTTAGGTCTCGAATTCTCGCCGTGGCGGACAAAGAGTGAGGCGCGCGGCCCGTCAGGGCCGCGCGCCAGCAGTTGATCAGCTGCCCTCGGTGATCTCCGGGGCGTCCGGGGTCTCGAAGCCGGCCGGGCCCAGGTTCTTCTCGACGGCCTCGGCCCAGGCGCCGTCCTCGAACATCTTCTCCAGAGCGGCGTTGATCTTCTCCTGCAGCTCGGTGTCGTCCTTCGGCAGGCCGATGCCGTAGTTCTCCAGGCCGAGGTCCAGACCGGCGAGCTCGAACTTGCCCTGGTGCTCCGCCTGCGCGGCGTAGCCGGCGAGGATGGTGTTGTCGGTGGTCAGAGCGTCCACGGCGCCGTTCTCCAGGCCGGTGAGGCACTCGGAGTAGCCGCCGAACTCCTGGAGGTTGACGTCCTCGGCGAAGTTGTCCTGGATCTTCTGGGCCGAGGTCGAGCCGGCGACCGAGCAGAGGTTCAGGTCGTTGATGGCGTCGGTGTTCTCGACGCTCTCACCGGCACGGATCAGCAGGTCCTGCTGCGCGACGAAGTACGGACCGGCGAAGCTGACCTCCTGCTTGCGCTCGTCCGTGATCGAGTAGGTGGCGACGATGAAGTCGACGTCACCGTTCTTGAGCATGTTCTCGCGCTCGGGGGACTGAGCCTGCTTCCAGGTGATGTCCTCCGGCTCCACGCCGAGCTCGCCCGCGACGTAGGTGGCGATGTCCACATCGAAGCCGGTGAACTCGTTGTCGGCGTTCTGGAGGCCCAGACCCGGCTGGTCGTACTTGATGCCGATGGTCAGACCCTCGCTGCCGCCGTCACCGCCGTCGCTGCCGCCGTCGTCGGAACCACAGGCGGTGGCGGTCAGGGCGAGGGCGAAGACGGAGGCGACAGCGGCGGTCGACTTGCGGAGTCTCATGATCATGTCCTTGCGTCGGTAGTCGTGAGAGAAGGGTGCTGCGGAGTTCGGTGTGCGGGCGGGTCAGGCGGGGTGCGCCCGGTCAGTGGTGCAGGATCTTCGACAGGAAGTCCTTGGCACGGTCGCTCTTGGGGTTGTCGAAGAACTGGTGGGGCTCGGCCTCCTCGACGACGCGCCCGTCGGCCATGAACACCACGCGGTTTGCCGCGGAGCGGGCGAAGCCCATCTCGTGGGTCACGACGACCATCGTCATGCCCTCGCGGGCCAGCTGCTTCATGACCTCCAGGACCTCGTTGATCATCTCGGGGTCCAGTGCGGAGGTGGGCTCGTCGAAGAGCATCACCTTCGGCTCCATGGCCAGTGCGCGGGCGATCGCGACGCGCTGCTGCTGACCACCGGAGAGCTGCGCGGGGTACTTGTCGGCCTGGTTGGCGACGCCCACGCGGTCCAGCAGCTTGCGTGCCCGCTCCTCCGCCTCCTCCTTGCCGCGGCGCCGCACCTTCATGGGGCCGAGCATGACGTTCTGCAGCACGGTCTTGTGCGCGAACAGGTTGAAGGACTGGAAGACCATCCCGACGTCCGCCCGGAGCCGCGCCAGCTGACGGCCTTCCTCGGGCAGCGCCTCACCGTCGATGGTGATGGTGCCGTCGTCGATGGTCTCCAGGCGGTTGATGGCCCGGCACAGCGTGGACTTGCCGGAGCCGGAGGGTCCGATCACCACGACGACCTCGCCGCGTTTGATCGTGAGGTTGATGTCCTGGAGCACATGGAGCGCACCGAAGTGCTTGTTCACGCTGTCCAGGACGACCAGGTCCTCCGCCAGCGGCGCGGCGTCCTCGGCAGCCTTGGTCAGCGGCACATCGCTCATCGTGGTCTTGCTCCGTCCTCGTCGGTTGCAGGGACCCTAGCCAGCGGCCGAATGGACGTCAGCCGATCTGAGCTGAAATTGAGGATAACGATCTGATGTCTCTGTATGACCGCACGTCGCCGGTGGTCAACGCAGTGTCGCGGGGGCAACGGACAGGTGGGGCAGAGCGTGCGGGACCGGATGGGGGGCGCACGATTTCGCGGGCGCGCCGTGACGAGAGGAGTGGACTTCCGGGCGTGTCCGGAGTTCACTTTCGGCAGGGCCGACGCCGACGCGGCTCTCCGGGCCGCCCGTCGCGGTCACCACCCCCGGCCACCGGAGCCCTCCCGCGGGGGCCCACCCCAGGCCGGACCACGCGCGCCACCCGCGGCGCCACCCCATCCGCACCCGGGCGTACCGTGCCCGGTCGCACCATCCCGCTCCCGGCAGCCGCCGCGCGGGCACCCGCGACGCGACCCGGACACGACGAGAACACCCGACGCGACGGTAAGGAGGCCGGATGAGACTGCTGCTCGTGGAGGACGACGAACATGTGGCCGCGGCGCTGCTGGCCGTCCTCAAGCGGCACGGCTTCACCGCCGGACTCGCGCGCAACGGCGCCGAGGCGATCGAGAAGACCCAGGCCGGCGGTTTCGACGTGGTGCTGCTCGACCTCGGCCTGCCCGACGCCGACGGCTTCGAGGTGTACGGGCAGATCCGTCGCCTCTCCCGCATCCCCGTGATCATGGTCACCGCCCGTGCCGACGTCCGGTCCAGGATCCACGGCCTCAACCTCGGCGCCGACGACTACGTGGTCAAGCCCTACGACACCGGTGAGCTCCTCGCCCGCATCCACGCGGTCAGCCGCCGCGCCGCCCTCGACCCGGCCTCCTCCGACGGACCGGCCTCCGGCGGGACCGGCGGCGCCCCGGCACCCGGCGGCCAGGTCCTCACCGCCGGGCCGGTGACCGTGGAGCTGTCGACGCGCCGGGTGCTGGTCGACGGCGCGCGGGTGGAACTGACCCGCAAGGAGTTCGACCTGCTCGCCCTGCTGGCGCAGCGCCCCGGTGTCGTCTTCCGCCGGGAGCAGATCATCAGCGACGTCTGGCGCACCAGCTGGGAGGGGACCGGGCGCACCCTGGAGGTCCACGTCGCCTCGCTGCGCTCCAAGCTGCGCCGCCCCGAGCTGGTCGAGACGGTGCGGGGGGTGGGCTACCGGCTCGCCGTCCCGCCCGCGCTCTGAGCGGGAACCGCCACCGTGCGCACCAGGCTGCTCCTGCTGCTGATCCTGCTCCAGGCCGGGGTTCTGCTCGCCCTCGGCGTGCCGCTGGCCGCCAGCCAGGCCGCCACCGAACAGCAGCGGCTCGTGGTCGACCGGATCGACGACACCACCCGTTTCGCCTCGCTGGCGCAGTTCGCCACCATCGGGTCGGGCGACGCCCCGGCCGGCGCCCTGGACCAGCTGGAGGAGGAGCTCAGCCGGTACCACGATCTCTACGGCATCCGGGCCGGGGTCTTCCGGCGCGACGGTCGCCCCCTCGCGGTCGCCCCCGGCCAGTGGCCGGGTGCCGAGACCGAGTCGGGACGCGCCGCCTTCGACGAGGCGCTGGCCGGGCGTCGCAGCCACGGGCCCGCCCAGATCTGGCCCTGGGAGACGAGCCGCCGGCTGGTGGTCGCCTCGCCGGTGATCCGTGACGGCGATGTCGTCGCCGTCGTGCTCACCGACTCGCCCACCGGGCCGCTGCGCTCGCGGATCCTGCGCGGCTGGGTGCCGATCGCCGTGGGGGAGGGTGCGGCGATGGCCCTCGCGGTCGGCGCGGCGTTCCTGCTGACGGGGTGGGTCCTGCGGCCGGTGCGTGACCTGGACCGGGCGGCGCACGGTATCGCCACCGGCCGGATGTACTCCCGGGTCGCCGCGGCCGGCGGCCCGCCGGAGCTTCGCCGCCTGGCCGCCTCGTTCAACGAGATGGCCGACCATGTCGAGGAGGTCCTGGAACAGCAGCGGGCCTTCGTCGCGGACGCCTCCCACCAGCTGCGCAACCCGCTGTCGGCGCTGCTGCTGCGCATCGACCTTCTGGGCCTCGAACTTCCCCCGGGCAGTGAGGAGTTCGCATCCGTACGGGCCGAGGGCCGACGGCTGGCCAGGGTCCTCGACGATCTGCTGGACCTCGCCGTCGCGGAGCACTCCACCGCGCATCTGCGGACCACCGACGTGGCCGAGCTGGTCGCCGAGCGGGCCGCGTCCTGGCGCCCGGTCGCCGACCGGGAGGGCGTCGCCCTGGAGGTGACGGGCCCCCCTGCCCTGACCGCCTGGGCCGACCCGGTCGCCCTCTCCAGCGCGCTGGACGCGCTGATCGACAACGCGCTCAAGTTCACCCCCGCCGACGGGGCCGTCACCCTCTCGACGCGGCCAGACGGGGACACCGTCCGGATCGAGGTCGCCGACACCGGCGGTGGCCTCACCGACGAGGAGCTGGGCCGGATCGGGGACCGCTTCTGGCGCAGCGGCCGGCACCAGAACGTCTCCGGTTCCGGCCTCGGGCTCTCCATCGTCAAGGCGCTGCTGACCTCCGGCGGTGCCGACATCGGCTATGCCCGGAACAGCCCTACCGGACTGCTCGCCACCCTCGCCCTGCCCCGTGAACGGCCCCACGACGACCACTGAGGAGCGCAGCGCGGCGAGCCGCCGGGAGCGGTGGGGCCGTTCCCATCACGACATGGCCCCCGGCCCGCCCCGCCGGACAGCGCGGGGTTCAGAGCCGGGGGCCGTGGTGTGGGCCGTTCAGTCCCGCGCCAGGCGCAGGGTCAGGATCTCGAACGGCCGCAGCGCCAGTTCCACGGCACCGTCGGCGACGGCGAGGCCGTCCCCGTCGTCCAGCGGCCGCTCCAGCAGATCTGTCGCCGTCACCGCGCCGACCGGGAACCCGGCCGTCAGGGTGCCCGCCGACCGGCCGCCGGAGGACTCGTACAACCGGACCACCACGTCACCGCCGCGGTCCTCCGCCAGCTTCACCGTCTCCACCACGATGGTGTCGGTGTCCACCGTCACCAGCGGCTCGACCGTCGCGGAGCCCGCCACGCTCCGCTCCGGCAGGTTGATGAAGTGGCCCTCACGCACCGCGTCGTTCACGGTCGCCCCGGGCGCCAGCGCGTAGCGCAGCCGGTGACCGCCCTGGTCCGTCTGCGGGTCCGGGTAGCGCGGGGCGCGCAGCAGCGACAGCCGCACGGTGGTGGTCTGCCCGCCGTCGTCGCGGATGTCGCGGGTCACGTCGTGGCCGTAGGTGGAGTCGTTGACGACGGCCGCGCCCCAGCCGGGCTCCTGGACGTGGATCCAGCGGTGGGCGCAGATCTCGAACTTCGCCGCCTCCCAGGAGGTGTTGGTGTGCGTGTCGCGGTGGACGTGACCGAACTGGGTCTCGGCGGCCGAGCGGTCGGCTTTGACGTCGATCGGGAACGCCGCCTTCAGCAGCTTCTCCGTCTCGTACCAGTCGACCTCGGTGTCGATGTCCAGGACCCGGGAGCCCGCGCGCAGCGTCAGGTGCTGGACCACGCTGGAGTCACCGAAGGACCGCTTCACCCGCACCGTCGCGGCGGCGCCGTCGTCCGCGGTGAGGGTCACCTCGTCGGCGTCGGTGAGGTCGGTGACGTTGTGCCGGTAGAACTCGTCGATGTCCCAGGCGTCCCACATGTTCGGGAAGTCCGGGTGGATCTGCAGCAGGTTCGCCGCCGAGCCCGGGGCGAGGGCCTCCCGCCGGGCGCGCAGGTCGTACGCGGAGACGACCAGGCCGCGCCCGTCCACCGCGATCCGCAGCTCGCCGTTGTCCAGCTCCCAGCCGCCGTCCGGACCGGCCGCGTCCCCGGCGCGCGCCGTCACCGTCACGGGCGCGCCCGCCCCGCCCGCCTGCGCGCGGGGCGCGGCGCCACCGCCCGGGACACCGCCGCGGGTGTGCGGGGCGGCGTTGAACACCACGACTCCCTCATCCCCCGGCGCGCCCGCCAGCGCCCGCTGCGCGCCGCCGACGATCTCCAGCAGCTCCTCGCGCAGCCGCGCGTAGGTCTCGCGCGCCTCGCGGTGCACCCACGCGATGGAGGAGCCGGGCAGGATGTCGTGGAACTGGTGGAGCAGCACGACCTTCCAGACGCGCTCCAGCTCCTCGTAGGGGTAGACGTAGTCCGGGCAGCGGACCGCCGCCGTCGCGGCCCACAGCTCGGCCTCCCGCAGCAGCGACTCGCTGTGCCGGTTGCCCTGCTTGGTCTTCGCCTGCGAGGTGTAGGTGCCGCGGTGCAGCTCCAGATACAGTTCGCCGGCCCAGACCGGGGCGTCGGGGTACTCCTCCAGCGCCTTGCGGAAGAACGCCTGCGGCTCCTCGATCTCCACGCGCGGCGACCCGTCGAGGTCGCGCAGCCGGCGGGCGCGGGCGAGCATCTCGCGGGTGGCGCCGCCACCCCCGTCGCCGTGGCCGAACGGCACCAGCGACCGGCTGGCCCGGCCCTTCTCCCGGTAGGTGCGTGCCGCGTGCGCCAGCTCCTTGCCGGTCATCTCGGCGGTGTAGGTGTCGACCGGCGGGAAGTGGGTGAAGACCCGGGTGCCGTCGATGCCCTCCCACCAGAACGTGTGGTGGGGGAACGGGTTGGTCTGGCTCCAGGAGATCTTCTGGGTCAGGAAGAACTCCGTGCCCGACAGCTTCACCAGCTGCGGCAGCGCCGCCGTGTACCCGAAGGTGTCCGGCAGCCAGATCTCGTTGGTCTCGATGCCGAACTCGTCGAGGAAGAACTTCTTGCCGTAGAGGAACTGGCGGGCCATCGCCTCGCCGCCGACCATGTTGGTGTCCGACTCCACCCACATCCCGCCGACCGGCACGAACTCCCCGGAGGCGATCTTCTCCCTGACCCGGGCGTACACCTCCGGCCGGTGCTCCTTGATCCAGACCAGCTGCTGCGCCTGGGACATCGCGAACCGGAAGTCGGGGTGGTCGTCCATCAGCGCCACCATGTTGGCGGAGGTCCGGGCGACCTTGCGCACCGTCTCCCGCAGCGGCCACAGCCACGCGGAGTCGATGTGCGCGTGGCCGATCGCGCTGACCCGGTGCGCCGACGCGCGTGCCGGCGCGGCGAGCGCGGCGGCGAGCGGCACCCGGGCGGCGGCCGCGGTGCCGGGCACGTCGGCGAGGTCCAGCGCGTCCAGCGCGTCCTCGACCGCGCGCAGCACCTCCCAGCGGCGGGCGTCCTCCAGCGGCAGCTCCGCCATCAGGCCGCCCAGCACCTCCAGGTCCTGGACCAGCTCCCACACCTCGGCGTGGAAGAGCGCCAGTTCCATCCGGTTCAGCCGGTACAGCGGCTCGTCCGCCGAGGTGAGCCGGTCACCCTGGGGGGTCGGCGTCTGGTCGATGAGGATCGGGTTGGAGGCCGCCTCGACGTACAGCTCCACCTCCTCGCCGCCGGCGGCGGTGTCGGCGATCCGCACCCAGTCGTTGCGCGGATTGAGACCCTTGACCGCCTCGCCGTTCGCCCGGTAGACGAGCCCCTCGCACTGGAAGCCGGGCATCTGCTTCTCGAATCCCAGGTCCAGCACGGCCTCGACGGTCCGCCCCGCCCACGCCGACGGCACCATGCCGCTGACACGGAACCAGGTGGTGCCCCAGGCCGGACCCCAGGACTCACCGACGGCGGCCGGGCCGTACGGGGCGGCGAGCCCCTCGGCGACCGGCACCGGTTCACCGGGCGCCTCCCACCGTTCCACGGTGAGCGGGACCGCGTCGCCGTACACGGCGGGTCGGACACGTTCGTTCAGAACGCGGCGCAGGCGGTGTTCGACGATGCTGCGGTCGTCATGCATCTGGACTCCGATGTTCTTGTTCACGGTGCGGTCGCGCAGCCCCGCGCACCGGTCGCGTGTCACGGTCGCGGCGTGCGGTCGTCGGGGCCACCCACCAGGGTGCCCGCTGGGCGCGCGGAACGGCAGGGGGAGCGAGCGAGGTCACACCGGTCACGCCCGCCCCATGGGCCCCGCCTGGTGCCGGCGGCGGCGCACGTGGGAGCCGGGTCGGTGAACCCCGCCCCGGGGTCAGGACTTGACGGAGCGGTAGTACCGCTCGGCGCCCGGATGCAGCGGCAGCGGCTGCGTGTAGATGGCGGTGCGCAGGTCGACCCGCTGCGCGGCGTGGACCACCGTCGCGATCCGGTCCCGGCCCCGGATCACCGACGCCGTGAACCGCTCGGTCAGCGGGATGTCCGCGCGCTCGGTGGTCACCACCAGGTTGGCGACCGCCACGGTGTCGGTGGCCTTGCTCCCGGAGAAGTCGGGGTAGGCGTCCGGCGGCACCACGGCCGCCCGGTAGTAGGCGGCCTGCGATCCGTGGTCCCGCAGCCCGGGCATGAGGTCGCCCAGCGGAACCAGCCGGATCGCTACCCGCTGGGAGAGCTGTTCCAGCGCCCGGGTGGGGAGCCCGCCGGACCAGAAGAAGGCGTCCAGCCGGCCCTGCTCCAGCATCCGGGGCATGGTGTGAATGCCCTCCGGGACGGCGGTGAGGTCGCGCTCGAAGTCCAGGCCGGCGGCGGCCAGCAGCTCCCGCGTCACCAGCTGCACCCCCGACTGGTCCTGGCCCACACCGACCCGCAGTCCTGCCAGGTCCGCGGCCGAGCGCACCGGCGAACGGGCCGGTACGACCAGCTGCATGTAGTCGTCGTAGATCCGCGCGCACGCCAGCAGCTTCGGCCCCGCGGGGCCGTGGGAACGGTGCGCCGCCAGCGAGTCGGCCGTCGCGATGGCGAAGTCGGCCTCACCGGCGAGCAGCCGCTCGATGTTCTCGACCGAACCAGCGCTGGGCAGGAGCGTCACCCGCACCTGCGGCAGGTCGCGGGCCAACTGGGCCCGGAGCAGCTGCCCGTACTGCGCGTACACCCCGCTGGGAACCCCGGTGCTCAGCACCACCTCGCCACTGGGCGGGGGGTCGCCCTCGGCGGAGGCGCGCCACCACAGGCCGCCGCCGGCCAGTGCGGCGGCCGCGCCCATGCCGAGCATCCGGCGGCGCGGGATCGGCGGCAGGCTGCGGGAGACCATGGGAACAGTGTGCCCCGCGGGGGTGCCCCGGGCCCCCGCCGGTGGCCGCTCCGTGCCGCGGCGGCCGCCCCACGCCCAGCCGGCCGCCGCTGCCGCCGCCCGGAGGGAGCGGTGCCAGCCGGGCGGCGGGGAGCGCGCGGCCGGGCCCTTAGACTGGTCCGCGGGGCCGCACGGATAGGGCCGGTGGCCGTTCCCCGGACCGGTTGGAAAGAGTTCAGTCACATGTCGGACGGCGCGCGTACCTACCAGGTGAAGACCTTCGGCTGCCAGATGAACGTCCACGACAGCGAGCGGATGTCCGGCCTGCTGGAGTCGGCCGGTTACACCCGGGCGCCCAAGGACGCCGAGAGCGCCGACGTCGTCGTCTTCAACACCTGCGCCGTCCGGGAGAACGCCGACAACCGCCTCTACGGCAACCTCGGGCAGCTCGCGCCCAAGAAGGCCGCCCGCCCGGGCATGCAGATCGCGGTCGGCGGCTGCCTGGCCCAGAAGGACCGCGACACCATCGTCCGCAGGGCGCCCTGGGTCGACGTCGTCTTCGGCACGCACAACGTCGGCAAGCTCCCCGTCCTGCTGGAGCGCGCCCGCGTGGAGCAGGAGGCGCAGGTCGAGATCGCGGAGTCGCTGGAGGCGTTCCCGTCCACCCTGCCGACCCGGCGGGAGAGCGCCTACGCCGCGTGGGTGTCGGTCTCCGTCGGCTGCAACAACACCTGCACCTTCTGCATCGTGCCCGCGCTGCGCGGCAAGGAGAAGGACCGCCGCCCCGGCGACATCCTGGCCGAGGTGGAGGCCCTGGTCGCCGACGGGGTCAGCGAGATCACGCTGCTCGGCCAGAACGTCAACGCCTACGGCTCCGACATCGGCGACCGTCAGGCGTTCTCCAAGCTGCTGCGCGCCTGCGGGCGCATCGAGGGGCTGGAGCGCGTCCGGTTCACCTCCCCGCACCCGCGTGACTTCACCGGCGACGTCATCGAGGCGATGGCGGAGACCCCCAACGTCATGCCGCAGCTGCACATGCCACTGCAGTCCGGCTCCTCCGCCGTGCTGAAGGCGATGCGTCGTTCCTACCGGCAGGAGCGCTTTCTCGGCATCATCGAGCAGGTCCGCGCCGCGATGCCCGACGCCGCGATCTCCACCGACATCATCGTCGGCTTCCCGGGCGAGACCGAGGAGGACTTCCAGCAGACGCTGCACGTCGTCCGCGAGGCGCGGTTCGCCCAGGCCTTCACCTTCCAGTACTCCAAGCGGCCCGGGACGCCCGCCGCGACCATGGACGGCCAGATCCCGAAGGAGGTCGTCCAGGAGCGCTACGAGCGGCTGGTCGCACTCCAGGAGGAGATCTCCTGGGCCGAGAACCGCCGGCAGGTCGGGCGGACCCTCGACGTCATGGTCGCCGAGGGCGAGGGCCGCAAGGACGACGCGACGCGGCGGCTGTCCGGCCGGGCCCCCGACAACCGGCTGGTCCACTTCACCCGCCCCGACGAGCCGGTCCGTCCCGGTGACGTGGTCACCGCCACCGTCACCTACGCCGCACCCCACCACCTCCTCGCCGAGGACACCGTGACGGCGGTCCGCCGCACCCGGTCCGGCGACGCCTGGGAGCGCCGCCAGGCGGCACCCGCCGGCGCCTCCGGAGGGCCGACGGTCTCGCTCGGTCTGCCCGGAGTCGGCGTCCCGCCGCCGCTTCCCGAGGTCTCCGGCGGCTGCGCCGTCAACTAGCGGGGGAGGGGCCGGCCGTCGCCCGGCCCAGTCCGCCGCGACAGCGGCCCACCAGGCGCGCACTGCGCACACCGCCGACCGGTGCCACCTGCCGGAACGTCCGCCACGCGCGGGTAGGGTGCCGCTCATGCTCGTAGCCGCCGCCGTCTGCCCCTGCCCGCCGCTGCTGGTGCCCGCCGTCGCCTCCGGCGCCGCACCCGAGCTGGACACGCTGCGTGCCTCCTGCCGCGCGGCTGTGGAGGCACTGGCGGCGGCGCGGCCGGACCGGCTGATCGTCGTCGGGACCGGTCCCGGTCCCGGCGCCGCGTACCCGTCCGGCAGCCGGGGCTCGTTCGAGGGCTTCGGCGTGCCGCTCACCGTCCACCTGGGGACGCGCGGGGGCGAGGCGGCCGTCACCGGTGAGGCCCGGGGCGCGACGGCCGCACCGTCCGATCTGCCGCCCCCGCCCTCGCCGACGCCCCGACCTCCCTGC
>NZ_BHZI01000068.1 GCF_004305975.1 Streptomyces otsuchiensis | reverse complement strand
AGCGGGCGGCCGACCGCCTCTCACAGCTGAGGCGCCCGGCACGGACGGCACCGGCGGGCACGACGGCAACGGCAGCGGCTCCGCCGGACTCAGCCCCGGCTCGTCGGTCGCGAAGGTGCGGACACGGCCCGGCGGGGAGGTGGGCGTCTCGAACCGCACGGTCACCCGCCCGACGCCGCTCCCCTGCACCCAGCCGCGACCGTGCGCGTCGTGGACGACGTCCTCGCCCGGGAGCCAGCGCCGCGCCACGGCGGCCGCTCCGGTGGCGACAGCGCCGGCCTCCGCCTCCCCGCCCGACGGTGCGCCCTTCTCCGGTGCCGCGTCGGGCACGGGCGCCCGGTCGCGGGAGGCCTGGGCGAACAGGTCCTCCTGGGTGAAGTCGGCCAGGCCGCTCACCCCCACTCCGAGCAGCCGCACGCCGGCCGTGGTGTCGAGCCCGCCCAGGAGCCGCGCGGCGGCCTCGCGCACCACCGAGGGGTCGTCGGTCGGGCCGCGCAGTGTCTCGGAGCGGGTCACCGTCGTGAAGTCGTAGCCGCGCACCTTGAGCACCACCGTCCGGCCGGAGCGGCCCGCGGCCCGCAGGCGCCGGACGCAGCGGTCCGCCAGGCGGTCCACCTCTGCGCGCACCCTGGTCCGGTCGGTCAGGTCCTCGGCGAAGGTGTCCTCGACGGAGACGGACTTGGCGTCGCGCTCGGCGACCACCGGCCGGTCGTCCAGACCGCGCGAGAGATCGTGGACCGCGGTGCCGTGGGCCTGGCCGAGCAGCCTCACCAGTTCGGCACGGCCGGCCGTGACCGCGTCCCCGACGGTGACGATGCCCGCGCGGCGCAGCGTCGCGTCGGTGGCCGGACCCACGCCGGGCAGGGTGCGGACCGGGAGCGGGGCCAGGTACTCGCGTTCGGAGCCCGGCTCCAGCAGCAGCAGACCGTCCGGCTTGGCCTGCTCCGAAGCGATCTTGGCGAGCATCTTGGACCCGGCGAGCCCCACCGAGGCGCTCAGGCCGGTGGCCCGCAGGATGGCCGCGCGGATCTCCGTGCCGATCGCACGGCACTCGGCGGCGGCAGGCGGTGGCCGGCCGTCGGCTGCCGCGCCGGCGGCGAGGTCGACGAACGCCTCGTCGAGGCTGAGCGGCTCCACCAGGGGGGAGAGCGCCCCCAGCAGGCCCATCACGACGCCGCTGACGTCCCGGTAGAGCGAGAAACGCGGATGGAGGTAGGCGGCGTTGGGACACAGCCGCCGGGCCTGTGCGACCGGCATCGCGGAGCGGATACCGAACCGCCTTGCCTCGTAGGAGGCGGTGGCCACGACGCCCCTGGCACCCACACCGCCGACCACGACGGCCTTGCCGCGGAGGCTGGGTTTGGCTGCCTGCTCGGCCGACGCGTAGAACGCGTCCATGTCGAGGTGGAGGAGGGTGGGCTCGGCCCGCATGGCTCCGATGGTGCCGTAAGGCACTGACACTCGCCCGCCCGGACACAGCGGAACCCGCGCGGATCGACCGCGCGGGTCGCCCCGCCGCGCCCGTCAGCCGCGCTTGCGGCGCCGCGCCAGCTCGTCCCCGGGGTGGTCCGGGATCACGGTCTCGCCGCTGCTGACCGTCTCGGCCTGCAGCTGGGCGAGCGCCTCCTCCACGTCGGTCCACACGGCGCCGACGGCGATCCCGAACAGGCCACGGCCGTTCCGCAGCAGGGCGGCGACCTCTTCGGCGGAGGAACAGCGGTAGACGGCGGCGCCGTCGCTGAGGAGGGTGGCTCCCGAGAGGGAGGCGAGTTCCTCGGTGCGCAGCGCCCGCACGGCGGCCCGGATCGACTGGAGCGATACGCCCGCGTCCAGCAGTCGCTTCACGATCTTCAGCACCAGGATGTCGCGGAATCCGTAGAGCCGCTGGGTGCCGGAGCCGTGCCCGGGGCGGATGCTGGGCTCGACCAGGCCGGTCCGGGCCCAGTAGTCGAGCTGGCGGTAGGTGATGCCCGCGGCGGCGCAGGCGCTGGGACCGCGGTATCCGAGGAGGGGGGCGCGCTCGCCGGCGTTGTCGGTCGTGAGGGGCCGGTGGGAAGCAGGACGCGGCGCCTCGGCGGGCAGTGCGGGCACCCCGCTCGCCGCTCCCCTGTCGCCGTTACCTGTCACGCCGGCCTCCGTTCCGCCTGTCCGATCGTGCGCTCTCGCGGCCGTCCGGCTGCCGTCCGGCGGCGCGGTGGGTACCGCGCTCTCCCCAGACATGCCCCACAGACGCTAGGCACGCACCTTCCGCGCGTCAACGATCGCCACGCCGCGTCACTGGTTACTGGTACCGAAGTCCTCCGGAGAGATCTGGTCCAGGAACTCACGGAACCGCTCGACCTCGTCCTCCTGCTCGTCCGGGATGATGATCCCGGCGTCGTCGAGGACACCGTCGCTGCCGTAGATGGGCGTTCCGGTGCGCAGGGCGAGAGCTATGGCGTCCGACGGGCGGGCGCTGACCTCGGCGCCGCTGGCGAAGACCAGCTCCGCGTAGAAGACGCCGTCCCGGAGGTCCGTGATGCGCACCGCGTCGAGTTCCTCGCCGACCGCCTCCAGGACGTCCTTGAACAGGTCGTGCGTCAGCGGGCGGGGCGGAGTCATGCCCTGCTGCGCGAAGGCGATCGCGGTCGCCTCACCCGGTCCGATCCAAATGGGCAGGTAGCGGTCGCCCCCGACCTCCCGGAGGAGAACGATGGGCTGGTTGTTGGGCATTTCCACCCGGACACCCACGACGTCGAGCTGGTTCACACAGCAACCCTAGGCCGTGCCCGGCCGGTTTGGATAGTCGGGCACGTCCACAGGGGCCGAGCAACCCCGTGGACGTGCCCGCGCGCCTCAGCCTCCGGCGTAGAAGACGAGGCGGTACTTCCCGATCTGCACCTCGTCACCGGTGGAGAGCACGACGGCCTCGTCGATCGGCTCACGGTTGACGTAGGTGCCGTTGAGGCTGCCCTTGTCGGTCGCCACGAAGCCGCCCTCGGCGCGACGCTGGAACTCGACGTGCCGGCGCGAGACCGTGACGTCGTCCAGGAAGATGTCGCTCTGCGGATGGCGGCCGGCGGTGGTGACGTCGCTGTCCAGCAGGAAGCGGCTCCCGGAGTTCGGGCCGCGTCGCACGACGAGCAGCGCCGAGCCCGGCGGGAGGGCGTCCACGGCGGCCTGGGCCTCCGCGGAGAGCGACGGGGTGGCCTGCTGGCCGGTCATCTCGGCCTCGTAGGCCTCGATACCGCTGATGGAGAGCGTGGACGTCGTCTCGGACGACGCCTCGGCCGGGATGCCGCCGCCGCGCAGCGGGTTGCCGCACTGCGAGCAGAACCGGCTTCCGGCCGCGTTCTGGTTGCCGCACCGCGGACAGGCGGCGGTCTCGGACCCCGCACCGGCGTTCGCCGGTCCCCGGGCGCCTATACCGCCGGCCCCCTGGGTGTGACCCGACTCCGTTGCCGCACCCGCCACCTCGTCACGGAAGAGCGGGCGTTCCCGCTCCCCGGACGGAGGTGGAACAGGGGTATCGCCCGGCCGACCGGCGCGATGCCGTGCGGCACTCTCCGTGCCACCCTGCCGCCTGCCGAACAACTTAGCGAAAAAACTCACCGACGATTCCCCTCGCACCAGTCCACCCGCCTGTCGGGGCGGGCAGTCCATTGTCTCTCACGGGTCGCTTACGACGTCCTGGCAACGCCCGCTTCCCTCGTTCAGTTTCCCTCACCTGGCGCGTCGCAGCCGTCCGCCCCCGCCGACGGATCCGGCCAGATCACGATGACGACTGAGCGTAGTCAGGCTGCTCCGCGGACCGCAAGGCGTCCACCGTGACCTCGTCGGGCCGGTTGACGGTCACGGTCGCGCCCTCCTTCTCCAGCGACTGCACGACACCTCCGGGGATGTTCAGCGCGGGCTCCAGGTCGTGCGGCCGGCCGATCACCTCGATGCGGAACGGACGGTCCACCGGCTCACCGTCGATCAGCACCTGGTCGTCGCCGTCCACGAAGGACGTGCTGGCGACCACCCGGACGTCGTTGATCTGCATGGCCTCGGCCCCGGCGGCCCGCAGTTCCTGGACGGCGTCCAGCAACCGGTCGGCGCCGACGGCGCCTCCCGGGTCGGAGATCCGCACGTCGATACCCGGCCCGGTGGCCGCAACCGTACCCGCAAGGACGCCGAGCTGCAGCTCCCGTTCCCGGTTCTGCTTGCGGACCTCCTCCTCCTGGTCGGAGCTGGTCTCCAGTTCCGTGCGCTGGCGCTCCAACGTGCCCCGCTCGTCGTCGAGTCGCTTGGTGCGCTCGTCGAGGTCGCTGAGGATGCGCACCAGGTCCTCGGGGCGGGCGCCGCGCAGGGCGCCGTCCTCCCCGGCCGCGCGGATCTGCACCGCCAGGCCGAGGCCCAGGACGAACAGCAGCGCGGCGACGATCAGCTGGGCCCGGGAGAACCGCGGCGGCCACAGCCCGGACAGCAGCGCGTCCCGGCCGGTCGGCGGCTTGGACTCGCCGTCCGCCCCGGGGCGGGCCTCGCCGCCGGCTCCGTCGCGGTCACCGGTGCCGTCACCGCCGGGTGCCCGGTGTGGCGGGCCGGCGGACGGGTTCGGCGGCGGTTCGGCGGGCCGGGGCGCGGGGGCGCCGGGCACCTCGCCCGGGTCCGCCGAAGCGGAACCGGGCCGTCCGGGTCCCGGGGCGCCCGCCGCCGGGCGGGGGCCGGGGGTCCTGGCGATCGGGCGTCCCATCCCGGGCGGCGGCAGCGCGGGGCGCCCGCCGGTGGGCGGGGCGGGGCGCCGTCCGTCACCGGGTGCCGCGGGCGGTGGGCCGGACGGCCTGCCGTCGGGGTCGCCGCGCTCGGGGCGTGGCGCGCCGTCAGGGCCCTGGTGCGGCCCCTCGGCGCGCCACCGGTCGTCGCGGTGGTCACCGGGCCGTCGCTGCTCAGTCATGCGGCCTCACGCCCGGAAGATGTGGCGGCGGATAGACGCCGCGTTGGAGAAGATCCTGATGCCGAACACCACGACGACACCGGTGGACAGCTGCGCACCGACCCCGAGCTGGTCGCCGAGGAAGACGATGAGCGCCGCCACCACGACGTTGGAGAGGAAGGAGACGACGAAGACCTTGTCGTCGAACTTCCCGTCGAGTCTGGCCCGCAGTCCGCCGAAGACGGCGTCCAGGGCGGCCACCACGGCGATCGGCAGATACGGCTCCATGCCGGTGGGCACGACCGGACTGGTGATGACCCCCACCACGATCCCCAGTACCAGCCCCAGAACGGCGATCACGGTGTCTGTTCCTCTCCTGGATTCCCGGGCTGCTCCGGTGCCTGCTGCCCCGGTGCTCCCCCTGGCTGTGTCTGCTCCCCTGCCGACGGGCCCGGCCCGCCCGGCGTCTCCGGCCCGCCCGGCGTCTCCGGTTCGGCCGACGCTCCCGGCTCGGCGGACGTCTCCGGTTCGGCGGAGCCGGTGGGCGCCCGGCTCTCGTCGCCTCCGCCTCCGGGATCGTGCGGCGTGGCACTGCGCAGCGTCAGGCTGGAGGCGGCGGGCAGCCGCAGCTCGTCACGGACGGTGACCGAGGCCCGGATGCCGTAGTGCTCACGCAGTGACTCGAGGGTCGCCCCGCCCGCGCTGCGTTCGAAGGCGGTCCGCAGCTCCTCGCCGTCGCCCACGGCGTGGACCGTGTAGGGCGGCGCGAGTGGCCGGTTGTCGACCAGGACGGCGTCCCCGGCCGCGCGGATCGCGGAGACGGCGGTGAGGCGCTGGCCGTTGACGGCGACCGCCTCGGCCCCGGCGGACCAGAGCCCGTTGACCACCCGTTGCAGGTCCCGGTCGCGGATACGGCCGGTGTCGGCGAAGCCGCCGCCGTCCCGGGGGCCGCCGCCCAGGCCGTCGCCCGCGCCCTCCGCGTCGTCCAGCACCAGCTCCAGACCGGGCCCGCTCACGGCGATGGCCCCGGCCAGCAGCGCGGTCAGCTCGGCCTCACCGCCGCCCCCGCCGGTCAGGGCGGCGCGGCGCAGCTCGGCCACGAAGTCCCGGAGTTCGTCGACCTCCTCCTGGAGGCGCTCGGTCTCCTGGGTGCCGCGCCCGACCCGGTCGACCAGCTCACGCCGCTCCTCGGCGACGGCCGGGGCGGAGGCGCGGGCCTGCACCGCCCCCAGGGTGATGACCATCGCGGTGAGCAGCACACCGGCCACCAGCCACAGCCGGCGGCCGCCCGGTGCCGCCTCCCCGGACGCGGCACGGCGCGCGGCGGCCTCCTCGTAGCCGGCGTCCAGCGGGTGGTCCATGACCTCGTTGAGCAGCCACATGGACGCGTCGGGGCGCGGTGTGTTGGCCGCGCGCTCGGGGCCGGGCTGCTGGGGCATGGCGGACATCGTCGCACGCCGCCGGACGGGTGAAGCAGCAGGGCCCCTCCCGTCCGGCGGAGCGGATCAGTCGCCGGCGCTGTCGACCACGGCGCTCCAGCGGTCCAGCAGTTCCCGGGCGGCGCTGTCGTCCGGTCCCTCGGCCCACAGGTGGGTGACGGCCTCGGCAGGATCGGGCAGCACGAGGACCCAGCGGCCGTCGGACTCGACGACGCGCACGCCGTCGGTGGTGTCCACGCGCCGCCCCTCCGCCGACTCCACGACGCGGCGCATCACCATGCCCTTGACGGCCCAGGGGGTGACGATGTCCCGGCGCAGCACGTGCGCGCGCGGGATGCGGGCGTCGATCTGGCTGAGGGAGAGCTGGGTCCGGGCGACGAGTCCGGTCAGCCGTACGAAGGCTGCCGAGGCGTCGAAGACGTTGCCGAACTCCGGAATGATGAAGCCGCCCTGCCCGTCGCCGCCGAAGGCGGTGGCCTCCTTCGCCGCGGCGCGGGTGAGGTCGTCGGGTGAGGTGGTCGTCCACTCCACCTGGGTGCCGTGGTAGGCGGCGACCTGTTCGGCGATGCGGGTGGTGGTCACCGGCAGGACGACCCGGCCGCTGCGCCGCTCGGCGGCGACGAGGTCGAGCATGACCAGCAGTGCCCGGTGGTCGTCGATGACGCGTCCCCGCTCGTCGACGAGGGAGAGCTGTTCGCCGACGGGGTCGAACCGGACGCCGAACGCGGCGCGCGAGGACGCGACCATCTCACCCAGCCGCACCAGGGCCGCCGCGCGTTCCTCGGCGGTCTCCGTGGGGTGGGACTCGTCCAGGCCCGGGTTGATGGTGAGGGCCTCCACGCCGAGCTTGCCGAGCAGGCTGGGCAGCACCAGGCCGGCGCTGCCGTGCGCCGCGTCGACGACGATCTTCAGTCCGGCCTCGGCGACGCCCTCGGTGTCGATGGCGCGCAGCAGCGACCCGCTGTAGGCGTCGAAGACACTGGCGGGGAAGCGCAGGTCGCCGATCTCCCCGGGGAACGCGCGCCGGTACTCCTGCCGCGCGTAGACGCGGTCGAGCTTGCGCTGGCCGCCCTGGGAGAGGTCGGCGCCGTGCTCGTCGAGGAACATCACGTCGACCGACTCGGGCACGCCGGGCGTGGTGCGGATCATGATGCCGCCGGCGCTGCCGCGGGCGGTCTGCTGGCGGGCGACGGGCAGGGGCACGTTCTCCAGGTCGCGGACGTCGATCGCGGACGCCTGGAGGGCGGAGATGACGGCTCGCTTGAGGGCGCGGGCACCGCGGGAGTGGTCGCGCGCGGTGGTGACGGTGGCGCCCTTCTTGAGGGTGGTGGCGTAGGCGCTGGCGAGGCGGACGGCGACCTCGGGCGTGATCTCGACGTTGAGGATGCCGGACACGCCGCGGGCGCCGAAGAGGCTGGCCTGTCCCCGGGACTCCCAGATGACGGAGGTGTTGACGAAGGCGCCGGCCTCGATCGTCTTGAAGGGGTAGACACGGACGGTGTCCTGGATGATCGACTCCTCGCCGATCAGGCACTCGTCGCCGACGACGGCGCCGTCCTCGATCCGGGCGGCTCGCATGACGTCGGTGTTCTTGCCGACCACACAGCCGCGCAGGTTGGTCTGGGGTCCGACGTAGACGTTGTCGTGGATGACGGCGCGGTGCAGGAAGGCGTCGGACTTGACGACGACGTTCGATCCGATGACGGTGTGTTCGCGGATCTCGGCGCCGGCCTCGACCTTGGCGTAGTCGCCGATGTAGAGGGGGCCGCGCAGCACCGCGTCGGGGTGGACCTCGGCGCCTTCGGCGACCCAGACGCCCGGGGAGATCTCGAAGCCGTCGATCTCGACGTCGACCTTGCCCTCCAGGACGTCGGCCTGGGCCTTGACGTAGCTCTCGTGGGTGCCCACGTCCTCCCAGTAGCCCTCGGCGATGTAGCCGTAGACGGGCTTGCCCTCCTTCATCAGGCGGGGGAAGACGTCACCGGACCAGTCCACGGGCACGTCGGGCTCGACGTAGTCGAAGACCTCGGGCTCCATGATGTAGATGCCGGTGTTCACGGTGTCGGAGAAGACCTGGCCCCAGGTCGGTTTCTCCAGGAACCGTTCGACCCGGCCCTCCTCGTCGACGATGGTGATGCCGAACTCCAGCGGGTTGGGCACCCGGGTCAGGCAGACGGTCACCAGGGCGCCGCGTTCGCGGTGGAAGCGGATCAGCTCGGTGAGGTCGAAGTCGGTGAGGGCGTCGCCGGAGATGACGAGGAAGGAGTCGTCCTTGAGCGCCGCCTCCGCGTTCTTGACGCTGCCGGCGGTGCCGAGCGGCTTTTCCTCGTTGGCGTAGGTGAGCTCCATGCCCAGCTCCTCGCCGTCACCGAAGTAGTTCTTCACCAGTGACGCCAGGAACTGGACGGTGACCACGGTCTCGGTGAGCCCGTGGCGCTTCAGCAGCCGGAGCACGTGCTCCATGATCGGGCGGTTGACCACGGGCAGCAGTGGCTTGGGCATGCTCGCGGTCATCGGCCGGAGCCTGGTGCCCGAGCCCCCTGCCATTACGACGGCCTTCATAGTGGAAGTGTCCTCCTCGCAGAGCGGACAGTCATGCCGACTGGGCCGTCCGGACGAATCCACCCGGGGGAGACGTGACGCGGGTCGTCCCCGCGCGGACGGTGCCGGGCCTCAGCCACGCTGCCGGAGGCGGGATCAGTCGGCCGCGGCGTCCGCCGTGAGAAGTCGGCGGACCTGGACCACGTAGAGGATCCCTGCCCACCAGTACAGCGCTGTACCCCAGACTGCGAACGCCCATCCGAAAACAGCAGCCAGTGACGACACGGTTCCGCTTCCGTCGCTGAGGAGCAGCAGCGGGAAGGCGTACATGAGGTTGAAGGTGGCGGCCTTGCCGAGGAAGTTGACCTCGGGCGGAGCGTAGCCGCGGCGGTCGAGCAGGATCACGGCGACCAGCAGCACCAGCTCGCGCAGGACCAGCAGCGCGGTGATCCACCACGGGAGGATGTCACGCCAGGTGAGGCCGACGAGGGTGGCGAGGATGTACAGCCGGTCGGCGGCGGGGTCGAGCAGGGCGCCGAGCCTGCTGACCTGGTTCCAGCGCCGGGCCAGCTTGCCGTCGAGGTAGTCGCTGACGCCGCTGAGGGCCAGGACGAGCAGGGCCCATCCGTCGAGGTTCGGCCCGCCGAAGACCGGTGAGAGCACCAGCCACAGGAAGAGCGGTACTCCGGCCAGCCGCGCCATGCTCAGCAGGTTGGGGATGGTGAAGACCCGCTCGGTCTGAACCCCCGTCTGTTGGACCTCCACCGGCCGAGCCCTCCCGTTGTGTCGTGCCGGCCGTCACGGTGTTACGGCGCTGTGCCGACCCTACCGGCCGGGTGCCCGGCCCCACCGGAGGGGCTCCCCGGGCGGGTGACGGGGAGTGGACCTGAGCGGAGCGGTTACATGACTTACGCTCGTGTAGCGGCACAAACGTCCGAAAAGCGTTACCGCCCGGTCCGGGCTCCCCACCGAGGAGGCTGCCTTCATGACCACCGTCTCGTCCCCGCTGGCCGGGCGCGTGATCCCCCTGGAGGAGGTGCCGGACCCGGTCTTCGCGGACTCACTGGTGGGCCCCGGCGCGGCCGTCGACCCGGTACGGGTGCCCTTGGAGGCGCTGGCGCCGCTGGACGGCATCGTCGTCTCGCTCCAGGCGCACACCTTCGTGGTGGTCGACGCCTCGGGACACGCGGTGCTCACGCATCTGGGCATCGACACGGTGCGGCTGGCGGGCGAGGGGTTCGAGCCCCTGGTCGGCAAGGGTGACAGCGTGCACCGGGGCCAGCCCCTGATCCGCTGGGACCCGGCCGCTGTGGCGGAGGCGGGGCACTCCCCGGTCTGCCCGGTGGTGGCCCTGCAGGCGGCGCCGGGCGACCTGGCAGGGTTGCGTACCGGGCGCGACGTACGGGCAGGCGATGTGCTGTTCGGCTGGAACTGAGACCGGAGAAGGGTCAGATGGACGCGAGTCTGCAGGGTGTCGGGGTGAGCCACGGGGTGGCCAGGGGCGAGGTGCGCCACATGGGCACCGCAGTGCTGGAGCCACCCGCCAGGGAACTGGCGGACGGGGAGGCGCCCCGTGAACGGGGCCGCGCCGAGCGCGCGGTGGAGGCGGTCGCGGCGGATCTGGAGGCGCGCGGCACGCTCGCCGGCGGCGAGGCACAGGCGGTGCTGGAGGCCCAGGCCCTGATGGCCCGGGACCCGGAGCTCAAGGCGGACGTGGAACGCCGCGTCGACGCCGGGTCGACCGCCGAACGCGCGGTCCACGACGCGTTCGGCGCCTACCGCGAACTGCTCGCGGGCGCCGGGGAGTACCTCGCCGGCCGGGTCGCGGACCTGGACGACGTGCGGAACCGGATCATCGCGCGGCTGCTGGGCGTGCCGATGCCCGGGGTGCCTGACAGCGACGGGCCGTTCGTGCTCATCGCCCGCGATCTGGCCCCGGCTGACACGGCGTTGCTGGATCCGGCGCTGGTGCTGGGGTTCGTCACGGAGGAGGGCGGACCGACCAGTCACAGCGCGATCCTGGCTCGGGCGCTGGGAGTCCCGGCCGTCGTGGCGCTGCCGGGCGCCGGAGAGCTGGCCGAGGGCACCGTCGTAGCGGTGGACGGCGAGACCGGGGAGATCATGGTCAACCCCGACGAGGAGGAGTGGTCCCGGCTGGAGCAGCGCGCGGGTGAGCGGCGCGCGGCGCTCACCGGGGTGCGGGGGCCGGGGGCGACCTCGGACGGACACAAGGTGCCGCTGCTGGCGAACATCGGCGGGCCCGGCGACGTCCCGGCCGCGCTGGAGGCGGGAGCGGAGGGTGTGGGGCTGTTCCGTACCGAGTTCCTCTTCCTCGGTGACGGTTCGGACGGCGGCCGGGCCCCGTCGGTCGAGGAGCAGGCGGCCGCCTACCGGGAGGTCCTCCAGGCGTTCCCGGACGGCCGCGTGGTGGTGCGGGTGCTGGACGCGGGCGCGGACAAGCCGCTGTCGTACCTCAACCCCGTCCAGGAGCCGAACCCGGCGCTCGGGGTGCGTGGGCTGCGGGCGCTGCTGGACCATCCCGATGTCCTCCACGGGCAGTTGACGGCGTTGGCAGCCGCCTCGGAAGGGCTCTCCGCCTACCTGGAGGTGATGGCCCCCATGGTGGCCGGCCCCGGTGAGGCACGGGCGTTCGCCGAGGCCTGCCGGGCGGCGGGACTGCGGGCCAAGTCGGGTGTGATGGTGGAGGTCCCCTCCGCGGCGCTGCGCGCGCGTTCGCTGCTCCAGGAGGTGGAGTTCCTCTCCCTGGGTACCAACGACCTGGCGCAGTACACGTTCGCGGCCGACCGGCAGGTGGGCGCGCTGTCGGGGCTGCAGGACCCGTGGCAGCCGGCGCTGCTGGACCTGGTGGCGATGGCGGCGGACGCCGCCAAGGCGGAGGGCAAGAGCTGCGGGGTGTGCGGCGAGGCCGCGTCGGACCCGCTGCTGGCCTGTGTGCTGACCGGACTGGGCGTCACCAGCCTTTCGATGGGGGCTGCCTCCATTCCCTATGTGCGAGGGATGCTGGCCTCGCACACGCTGGCGCAGTGCGAGCGCGCGGCGTCGGCGGCGCGGGCCGCGGACAGCGCCGAGGACGCGCGTGCGGCCGCCACGGCGGTACTGGCCGCCGGCTGACGCCCGGGCTGATCACCCGTCTGCGGGAATCCGGGGCGGCCGGGCCGACGTGAGCGGCCCGGCCGCCCCGCCGCAGTCAGAACTCCCAGCAGTGGAAGGCCGGGAGTTCGGTCGCCGCGCGGTGCGCGACACCCGCCTCGGGAGGCACCGGTTCACCGGTACCGGGTTCGGTGCAGCAGGCCATGAAGACCTCCGCCTCGCTCAGCGCCCGCAGCCTGCCGCCGGTCACGGCCCAGCCGCGCACCTCCTGCGGTGGTGGGGCACCGGCGGAGTCCTCACCGGGCCGCGGGGCCGGGCGGGCCGGTTCGGCCTCTTCGGCCGGGGCGCCCAGGTGGGGGACGGTGCGCAGCAGCAGTCCCGCGCCCTCCCCCTCGGCGAGGGCGACGGCGAGGACCATGCAGAGCAGCAGCCCGTCGGGATCGGCCAGGACCGAGGTGCCGGCCGGAGTCACCCGGCCGGTGAGGACGGCGCCCTCGGACGCGCGGGACGCGTCGGGCGGCTGGGTGTCGCCGCCCCCGTCCGGCCGCGGTTCCCCCTCGTGCGGTGTCCCGGCGGCCTCTCCGCGGTGCAGCACCGCGGAGAGCGGGCCGTCGGAGGCGACCAGGGAGCAGACGAGCCGGTGGGTGCCCGGCCCCGCCCGCAGCAACAGTTCCTCGACGGTGTCGGCGGCGCGCTGGAAGGCGCATTCGGCCAGTGGTCCGCGGCAGCGTGGGCAGCGGCCGGCCGCTGCCAGCTGGTCCGAGCAGCGCTCCCATGTCTGCCGGGCGTCGTGAGCCGTGCGGAGCTCCGCGAGCAGCCGCTGGACGCCCTGGCCGTGGTAGCGGACCGAGCAGCCGCGGGCGGCCACTTCTCCGGCGTAGCGGGCGCGGGCCGCCGCCTCCCCCGGCGCCAGTGACGCGCGGGCGCAGTAGTCCCGGTACTCGTGCGGGTCGAGCAGCGCGACCCGCACCTGGCCACCGCGTCGGGCCAGCCGTCGTAGGTGGCCCTCCAGCCCGCGCAGGTAGCCGTCGCGGTCGTCGAAGCCCAGGCCGCCGCAGCGGTGGAGGGTCGCGAAGGCGTCCGCGTCGGCCACGACGGCGACGGTGCTGACGGTCTCGGCGTGCAGCGGACGTACCGCGTGGCGCGCGTGTGGTGGTGTGCGGTGGGTGGGTGCCATGGCGATCCCCCTCGGGAGCGGGCCGGAGCCCTCGACTGACGGTCATCACGCACAGTAGTATCGACCACTGACAGTGACGACGGTCCGGGGGCCTCCGGCCCTCCCGGGCGACGAGGGGGGATGCTCAGGCGGCGCGTTCGCGGCCCAGCCGGGCGTAGAACTCCAGCAGCGTCACATCGTCCACCGAACCGGGGTTGACCGCCTTCTCCATCGGGGTGCCCTGCAGGAGCCTCTTGACGGGGACCTCGATCCGTTTGCCGGTGAGGGTGTGCGGCACCGCCCGCACCGCGATCACCTCGTCCGGCACATGACGTGGCGACAGTTCCTCACGCAGGGCGCCGGCGATCCTCCCGCGCAGCGCCTCGTCCAGTTCGGCTCCGGGTGCGAGGTGGACGAAGAGCGGCATCCAGTAGCCGCCGTCTGGCAGTTCGACGCCGATGACCAGGGACTCCTGGATCTCGGGCAGCCGCTCGACGACCTCGTAGATGTCGGCAGATCCCATCCGCACCCCCTGCCGGTTGAGAGTGGAGTCGGAACGGCCGTGGATGACGACGCCGCCGTGGCCGGTGAGGGTGATCCAGTCCCCGTGCCGCCACACCCCGGGATAGGTCTCGAAGTAGCTCTCCCGGTACCGCTCGCCACCGGGATCGTTCCAGAAACGGACCGGCATCGAGGGCATGGGGTTGGTGACGACCAGTTCGCCGACCTCGTCGGTGACGGCCCGGCCCTCCGGGTCCCACGCCTGCAGGTCGGTGCCCAGACACGCGGCCTGGAGTTCCCCGACGTGGACGGGCAGGGTGGGCACGGCGCCGGCGAAGCAGCTGCAGACGTCGGTGCCGCCGCTGACGGAGGCGATCCACAGGTCGGCGGCCACCTCCTCGTGGAGCCAGCGGAACCCGTCGGGCGGCAGCGGGGACCCGGTGGTGGCCACGCACCGGGTCGCGGAGAGGTCGTGGTCACGTCCGGGACGCACGCCCTTCTTGGCGCAGGCGGTGACATAGGCGGCGGAGGTGCCGAACAGGGTGGCCCGGGTGAGTTCGGCGATCCGCCACTGGGCCCCGGTGCCGGGGTACGCCGGGCTGCCGTCGTAGAGCACGACCGTCGCGCCGACCAGCAGGCCGGAGGCGAGGAAGTTCCACATCATCCAGCCGGTGGAGGTGTACCAGAACAGCCGGTCGCCGGGGCCGAGGTCGCAGTGCAGGCCCAGCTGCTTGAGGTGCTCGACCAGGATGCCGCCCTGGGACTGCACGATGGCCTTGGGCAGCCCGGTGGTGCCCGAGGAGTACAGCACCCACAGCGGATGGCCGAAGGGGACCTGCTCGTAGACCGGGGCGGACTCCCGCCCCGGCCGGGCCACGGTGAGCGCGGCCCACTCCAGGGCGCCCTCGGGTGCGGGAGTGCCCAGCAGCGGGATGTGCACCACCGCGCGCAGCCCCGGCAGCTCCCGCCGGAGTTCGGCGACGGTCTCCGCGCGGTCGTGGGTCCTGCCCGCGTAGCGGTAGCCGTCCACGGTGAACAGCAGCACCGGGTCGACCTGCTGGAAGCGGTCCAGCACGCTGCGCGCCCCGAAGTCGGGGGCGCAGGAGGTCCACACCGCGCCCACCGCGGCGGTCGCCAGCAGCGCGATCACGGCCTCGGGGATGTTAGGGAGGTAGCCGCTGACCCGGTCGCCCGGGCGGACCCCCAGCTCACGCATCGACGCGGCGAGCGCGGCGACGCGGTCGCGCAGCTCTCGCCAGCTCACGGGCCGGGGGTCCTGCTCCTCGTCGACGCCGATGAGCGCCGGCTCGTCGGCGAGGGCGGGATCGTCGGCGAAGCGCAGGGCGTGGGCCGCGTAGTTCACCCGCGCGCCGGGGAACCACACCGCGCCCGGCATCGCGCGCTCACCGAGCACCCGCTCGGGGGGCGAGGTGAAGGAGACCTCGAACCAGTCGGCCACCGCCTGCCAGAAGCTCTCCGGCTCGTCGACCGACCAGCGGTGCAGCGACGCGTAGTCGCGTTCCGGGCCCTCCCCCAGTGGGCGTGGCGCGCCGTGCCGTTCGGCGGCCCAGCGGTGGAAGCGGGTCAGCCCGGCCGCTTCGACCCGCTCCGGGCCCGGCCGCCACAGGGGCTGCGGTTCGATGGCCGGATCGACGTGGTGCGAGGTCATGGGCGGCTCCCGGTGAGTACGCGTCGTGTGCGTCGCCCCGCGCACGTGCGGGGGTGTGCGCGTGACGCGGTTCAGCGAGACCCTGCCATGTCGCCGGGCCGGGCACCAGGGCGGGACACCACATCGCGGGGCCACCACACGTGTGGCCGCCACACAGCCGCCCGCGGCCGGCGTCCGCCCGGGCGGGCGGTCGCGGGCCGCGGTGTGGTGGACGCACCACGCGGTCGCCGGCCCGCCCTCAGGTCACCGCGGTCCGGGCCTCGGCGGAGCGGCGCAGGGCGTGCTCCACGACCGCGACCAGCGCCTCCCGCGCCGACTCCCGCACCCGTGCGTCGCAGAGCACCACCGGGATGTCGGGATCGAGGTCGAGCGCGGCGCGCACCGCGTCCGGCGGGTAACGCGTCGCTCCGTCGAAGCAGTTGACGCCCACCGCGAACGGCAGGCCCCTGCTCTCGAAGAAGTCGATGGCGGCGAAGCTGTCGGCCAGCCGTCGGGTGTCGGCCAAGACCACCGCGCCGATGGCGCCCTGGGCCAGCTCGTCCCACAGGAACCAGAACCGCTCCTGTCCGGGCGTGCCGAACAGATACAGCACCAGCGCGTCGCTGATGGTGATCCGGCCGAAGTCCATCGCCACGGTGGTGGTGCGCTTGGCGGCCACCCCGCTGGTGTCGTCGACGGGGCGGCCGGCCTCGGTGAGGCGTTCCTCGGTCTGCAGCGACCGGATCTCGCTCACGGCGCCGACCAGCGTCGTCTTGCCGACACCGAACCCGCCCGCGACCAGGATCTTCAGAGCCAGCGGGTCCGCGACCGCCGGTGCTATGTCAGAGGGCCCGGAGACCATCGATCACCTCACGCAGAATGTTCTCGTCCGGTAGCTGGGCGGCCGGGATGGGGCGGCTGATCCGCACCAGTCCGGTCTCCAGCAGGTCGCTGATCAGGACCCGTACCACCCCGACCGGCAGGTCGAGCCCGGTGGCCAGCTCGGCCACCGACTCCGACGCGCGCCGGCAGCGGTACAGGATCTCGGCGTGCTCGGGAGCCAGACCCTGCCCACCGGGAAGGGCGACGTCCGCGGGCAGTTCCTCGGCCCCGCCGATCAGCGCGGTGACCAGGGCGATCAGATCGAGGCGTTCCTCGCCGGAGGCACGGGTCCGGCCGCGCGTCATCGCGTACGGGCGCACCACCGGCCCCGCGTCCTCGTCGAACCACCCCGGGGTCATCGCACCACCCGGCCTACGCCAGGTCCGGGGCGATGTGCCGGGGTGGGGTGCCCAGATGGTCCCCGACCCGGCGGACCAGCAGCGTCATCTCGTAGGCGACCTGCCCGACGTCGGCGTCCGCGACCGTGAGCACGGCCAGACAGCTGCCGGAGCCCGAGGCCGCGACGAAGAGGAACGCCTCGTCGAGCTCCACCAGGGTCTGGCGCACCGAGCCCACCTCGAAGTGCCGCCCGACGCCCTTGGCGAGGCTGTGGAAACCGGAGGCGACCGCGGCCAGATGCTCGCCGGCCTCCCGGTCCAGACCGCGGGAGGAGCCCCGGGCCAGGCCGTCGCCGGAGAGGACCAACGCGTGCTCGATGCTGCCGACTCTGGAGACCAGGTCGTCCAGGAGCCAGTCCAGCTCCGCGCTGCGCCGGGGTCCCCCGTTGAATGCCGTCTGCGGTGCGGTCATGGCTCGCGCCCCTCACGTCCGTCGGTGCCGGGCGGGTTCTCCCGTGACCGGCTGTCGTTCTGCTCCCGTCCGCGCTCCCAGCCTCGTTGCAGCGAGGACATCCGGGTCCGTACTTCCTCGGCGTCGGTCTCCGGCGCCGGGTCCCACCCGCCGGCCGGCCCGTTCGGGCCGCCGTCGCGCAACTGCGGTGCCAGCCGGGCCTGCCGCACCCGGCGGGGCAGCCCGGAGGCGGTGTCCACCGCGCCGTCGGCCGGATGCGGCTCGGGGCGGTGGACCGGCCCGGTGGCCCGGGCGCGCTCCCGCGGCTCCTCCGGCTCCTCCACCAGCGGCGGCACCTGCCGGACCTGGCGGCCGTTCTCGGCGACGAGCACCGGGGTGCGGCGGCGCTGGGGCAGCGGCAGCATCGGGTCGTCGGCCGGGGCCGCGGTGTGTTCCGAGCGGTCGCCGCCGTCGCGCGCGGGGGCCGGCGGCCCGTCCCCGTGCGGCACCGGTTCCGGCCCGGGAACGTTGACCGGCGCGTCCAGCTCGACCGGGCCGTCGACCGGGCCGTTGAGCAACGCCGGCGGGGAGGGGCGGTCGGGCAGCGGCGCGCGGTGGTCGGAGTCGTCCTCGACCGCGTCGGTCAGCAGTTCGCCGGGGAGCAGCACCACGGCGGTGGTGCCCCCGTAGGGCGAGGAGCACAGCGAGACGCGCACCTGGTGCCGGCGGGCGAGGCGGGAGACCACGAACAGCCCGAGCCGGTCGGTGTCGGAGAGCTCGAAGTCGGGCGTGGTGGCCAGGGTCTCGTTGGCGGACTCCATCGCCTCGGTGGTCATCCCCAGACCGCGGTCGTGGATCTCCAGCGAGAAGCCCTGCGGCACCCGCTCGCCCTGCACCTGGACGGCCGTGTGCGGCGGGGAGAAGACCGTGGCGTTCTCCATGAGTTCGGCGATCAGATGGCTGAGGTCGGCGACCGCGTTGCCCGCCACGGCCAGGCGCGGCAGGCGCCGGACCTCGATCCGTTCGTACTGCTCGACCTCGGCCACCGCGCCGCGCACCACGTCCATCAGCTGAACCGGCTTGCGCCACTGGCGGGCGGGGGCCGCGCCGGAGAGGATCACCAGGCCCTCGGCGTGGCGCCGCATCCGGGTGGTGAGGTGGTCGAGCCGGAACAGGTCGGACAGCTCGTCGGCGTCGTCGGTGCGCCGCTCCATGCTGTCCAGCAGGCTCAGCTGACGGTGCAGCAGCACCTGGTTGCGCCGGGCGAGGTTGACGAAGACGTCGGAGACGCCCCGCCGCATCTCGGCCTGCTGGACGGCGGCCTCCACGGCGGAGCGCTGCAGTGTGTTGAGTGCCCTGCCGACCTGACCGACCTCGTCCTTGCCGTACTCCAGGCGGGGCACCTCGGTCTCGACATCGACCTTCTCCCCGTCGCCCAGACGCCGCATGACGCTCGGCAGCCGCACCTCGGCCGAGTCGTGGGCCTCCCGCCACAGGGTGCGCAGATCGCGGATGAGGCCGCGTCCGACCCGGACGGAGACCACGACGGTCACCAGCACGGCGGCCAGCCCGAAGAGGCCGGCGCCGGCGGCGCGCGTCAGTACCGCGGTGGCGGCGGGCCCGACCTCGTCCTGGTAGCGGTCGCCCGCGGCGTCGGCGAGGGCGCGCAGTTCCGCGGCGCCGGTCGCGTTGATGTCGTCCCAGCGTCCGGGCTGCACACCCGCCGCGCCGTGGGCGAGCAGCGACTCCTCGGCGGAGACGAGCGTCTGGCCGTGGCCGGCCTGCCAGAAGTTCTGGTGCGCCCTGCGGTCGTCCGCGGGCAGGTCCGGCAGGTGCATGCCGTAGGCCAGGCGGCGTTCCGCGGTGCCCTCCGTCAGCAGCCGCACCTCGTTGTCGGTGAGCCGGCCGGCCGTCAGCGCGCCGGCGACCAGGGCGTCCGAGCGGGAGAGGTACTCCCCGGCGTGCCCCAGGCCGGCGACCGCCCGGCCGTGGCGGTCGAGCGCGACGTTCTCCAGCAGGTGCAGTGCCGACTGGAACCGCAGCCCCGGCTCGGTGAGTGCGTTGTACGCCTCCAGGGCGCCGTCGCGGGTGACGGTGTTGGTGTCGACGCGGTCCCGGATGAGCTCCAGCCGGTCCAGCCCCTCCAGCAGGCCGTCGAGCCGCTCCTCGGCCCCGGAGTTCAGGTCGTCCCGGGCGCCGGCGGCGACGCTCTCCCGGACCTGCGCGACCGCGGTGTCGGTGGCCTCGCGGGCCCGCTCCAGATCGGCGCGGTCCCGGGGGTCGGCGAGATGGACGAGGGTCTGGCGCCGCTCCTGCTGCAGCGCGTGGACCGTGGCCTCCGCCGGCTTGCCGAGGCTGTCGGAGACCGCCGAGACGGCCAGCAGCTCACGCGCCTCCTGGGCGGTGATGGCGACCGCGAAGGCCCAGATGGCCACGAGCGACATCAGGGGTACCAGCAGCAGCGCCGTGATCTTCCGGCGCACGGACCTCCCCCGGAAACGCATGCCCTCCCCCAAGTTCCTTGTCATGGCCGCTTGTTCACGAAGCCACATCCTCTCCCCATCACACCTCTGAGTGAAACCGGTGAGACGCTCCGAGTTGTTCCGGGGCGCGCTCATCCTTGCCGGTCGCACCCTGCCACGCAAGGCGTTCTAACATGGTCGCGCGCGACATTTCCGTTCATCTCACCGTGCAGGGAGCGCAGGAGGATGGACTCCAGACCCCGGATGCCGGACCCGGTACGCGACTCGGCCGTGCGGGCGGTGCTGCTCATCGCCCTGACGCTGGTTCAGCTCGTCGTGGTGCTGCTGTGCGCCCTGGCCGGATCATGGCTGACCTACCCCATGCTGATCAGCACGCTGCTCAGCGCCGTGCTCTCCACCTGGGGCGTGCTCGACATCTGGGTGACCCGTCAGATGTGGCGGCAACGGCACGGCGTGGAGTCGCTGCCCAGCAGCGCCGCCCGGCGGCGGGCGCTGCGCCGCCGGTGACGCGGCCCGGCCCGGCGACACGACCCGCCCCCGCGCGGCCGGCTACCGGCCCGGGGGTGACTCCTCCCGCGCCCGCGACGCGGGAGCCGCGCCCCCCGCGTCCGCCTCCGCGTCACCGGAGCCGGAATCCGTGCCGGCGCCCGTGCCGGAGTCGCCGCCGCTGTCGAGGGCCGACGGCCCGCCCTGCGCCGGCACGGAGGCCGTCGCCACAGCCGGCCGGCGGAACATCCGGGTGGCCGTGATCTCGCTGTGGGTGCCGTCCGCGCCCTCCCGGCTCTTGGGAAGCCCCGGACGCAGGTGCTCCTCGACCCGGATGTACTTCAGCCCCGCCCGCAGGTCGGCGTCGTTGCGCAACCGGATCACCAGCGGAAACTCCGCCAGCGCCGTGGTGTCGAACAACCCGGTCGTGTAGAGCAGCTGGACACCGAGCGCGTCGGCGACCGCCCGTTGCAGCTCCAGCAGGTAGGTGGCGTTGGCCCTGCCGATCGGGTTGTCCAGGAAGAGCGTCCCGGCGTGCCGGTCCTCGTCCCGTCCCCGGTCGTTGCTGCGCAGTGCCGCCATCGTGCAGTACAGCGCGATGGCGGCGGTCAGCAGCTGGCCACCGGAGAAGACGTCGCCCATCTGCCCGACGGGGACCCGCTCGGCCCTCAGCACCGCGTCGGGCTTGAGGATCTCCACGGAGATCCCGCGCGGCCGCAGCCCGGCCTCGACGCCGCGCAGCAGCAGCGACATGCCGTCCCGGCGCAGATCGCTGTTCTTGCGGACCGCCGCGCTGGTCGTCTCGTCGATCACCTCGCCGAGCCGCTCGGTGAGCGTCGCCGGGTCCGGGTCGTCGAAGCGGATCCGGACGAACTCCTGCCCCGACCACTCGCCCAGTCCCTCGGGGAGACGCGAGAGCCGCTGCGCGGAGCGCAGGGTCGCCAGGGAGGACTCCACGAGGCCGCGCAGCCGCGCCACGATCGAGCCCCGGTTGCGCTCCAGCTGGGCCAGTTCGTCGGTGAGGACCCGCAGCCGGGGCGCGAACGCCTCGGCCCACGCCGCGGCGTGCTCGGGCAGTGCCGCTGCGGGGAGTTCGCGGATCTGCTGGCGTGCGGGCGTGCGCACCTGCTCGTAGCGGGTGGCGTTGGCGTGCCGGACCAGCTGGTCCGAGGCCTCCCGCACAGCGCCCTCGGCGGCGGAGAGGTCGGCGGCGCAGCCCCGCAGCGAGCGGCGGGTCTCCGAGGCGGCACGGCGGGCCTCCTCGGGCCCTCCCGGGTACGCCACGGCGGGCTCCTCCGTCTCCTCGGCGGCCGGGTCGCGGAGCAGGTCCCGCAGCTGCGCGGTGAGTTCCTCGAAGTCGCCGGTGGCGTTCGAGGCGGCCCGGTGGTCGTCCTGCAGGGCCGCCTGCACCTCGCGGGCGGTCTGCAGTGCCTGGCGGCAGGCCTCCTCCTCGGCTCCGGCGGTGCGCAGCAGTTCCCGGGCGTGGTCGGCGTCGCGCGGCAGCAGGGAGTCGGGCAGTTCGGTGTGGTGGCCGCCGTCGGACGGCGCGTGGCGCTCGGTCTCTCCCCGCAGCCGGCCGAGCTGCTCGCTGGCGGCCGAGGCGCGGGACTCCACCAGTTGCACCTGGGCCTCGGCCCGGGAGGCGGCCGCCTGGCGGGAGGGGCTGTCGGCGCCGTCGGTGGTCTCCAGCAGTTTGGCGGCCCGGGCCCGGACCTTGGCGCCGATCCGGTCGAGGGCGGCCTGCGCGGCGCTGGCGTCGCCCTCGGCACGGGCCTGTTCGGCGCGCAGGTCGGCGCCGACACCGACCTTGTCGTAGAGCTGGGCGGCGGTGCGGTACTGCTCGCGCAGCGCCGGCAGCGCGGTCTCGGGCGAGGCGGCGGCGTCCCGTGCCTCCTCCTCCGAGGCGGTGGGGCCCCCGATCTCGGCGCGCTCCGCGCGCAGCACGCGGGCGGTGCGGCGGGCGTCGTCGGCGGTGCGCTGGGCGGTGCGGCGGTCCTCGTCGGCGGCGCGGGCCCGGTCCAGCAGAACCTCGGCCCGGGCGCCGGCCTCGGCGGCGTCCTCGGCCAGCTCGCGCAGCGCCGCCTGCCAGCGTGGGCGTTCCCGGAGCCGGAAGGCGAGGCCGGCGAGGGCGTCGGCCCGCCGTCGGGCACGCTGGAGCACTTCCTGCCGCTCCTCGCGGACGGATGTGGCCTCGGTGGAGGCCTCTTCCGCCTCGGCGTGGAGCGCGGCAGCCGCCGCGAGTTCCTGCTCGGCGGCGGTGGCGGCCTCCCGCGCGGAGCCGGCGGTCGAGGCGAGTTCCCCGAGACGGCCGGGCGGGCAGCCCGCGCGCCACGAGGCGACGCGGGCTCCCAGCGCGCGGTCGGCGGCCAGGCGCGCCGCGAGCACGCGGATCGACTCGTCGCGTTCTCCCGCGCGGCGGCGCAGGGCGTGGCGTTCGGTGTCGGCGGCCCGCTCGTCGTGCATGGCGGGGTTCGGCGGCACCAGGAAGACACCGGTGTCGGTGGTGTCCGGGGCGGGGGTGG
>NZ_BHZI01000067.1 GCF_004305975.1 Streptomyces otsuchiensis | reverse complement strand
CGCCGTCCCGGAGGCCGTCGCCGCGGTGCGTGAGGCGGACTGGGTGGTGCTGGGCCCCGGCTCGTGGTTCACCTCCGTGATCCCGCATCTGCTGGTGCCCGAACTGCTCCAGGCGCTCACCGAGACCAAGGCCCGGCGGGTGCTCTCGCTCAACCTCGCACCGCAGCCCGGAGAAACTGAGGGGTTCTCTCCGCAACGTCATGTGGAGGTTTTGGTACAACACGCCCCTAAACTCACCTTTGACGTGGTGCTGGCCGACCAGGCCGCCGTGCCGGACTTCGGCAGCCTGGAGGAAGCCGCCGGACGGATCGGTGCCGCCGTGGAGTTGGCGCCGGTCGCCGCCGTGGACGGCACGCCCCGGCACGACCCGGAGCTGCTGGCGGCCGCGTACGACCGTATTTTCAGGATGCATGGAAGGATCGGCCCATGGCGATGACGGCTGCCGTGAAGGATGAGATCTCCCGGCTCCCGGTGACCCGCACCTGCTGCCGCAAGTCCGAGGTCTCCTCGACACTGCGTTTCGCGGGCGGACTGCACCTGGTGAGCGGGCGGATCGTGATCGAGGCGGAGCTGGACACCGGGATCGCCGCGCGGCGACTGCGCCGCGACATTCTGGAGATCTTCGGACACTCCTCCGACCTGGTGGTGATGGCCCCCGGCGGGCTGCGGCGCGGCAGCCGCTACGTGGTGCGGGTGGTCGCGGGCGGTGAGCAGCTGGCCCGGCAGACCGGCCTGGTCGACGGCCGCGGCCGTCCGATCCGCGGTCTCCCGCCGCAGGTCGTCTCGGGGGCGACCTGCGACGCCGAGTCCGCCTGGCGCGGCGCGTTCCTCGCCCACGGCTCGCTGACCGAACCCGGCCGCTCCTCCTCGCTGGAGGTCACCTGCCCCGGCCCCGAGGCGGCCCTCGCGCTGGTCGGCGCCGCCCGCCGCCTCCAGATCGCGGCCAAGGCCCGCGAGGTGCGCAACGTGGACCGGGTGGTCGTGCGGGACGGCGACGCCATCGGCGCGCTGCTGACCCGCCTCGGCGCGCACGAGTCCGTGCTCGCCTGGGAGGAGCGCCGCATGCGGCGCGAGGTGCGGGCCACCGCCAACCGCCTCGCCAACTTCGACGACGCCAACCTGCGCCGCTCCGCGCGGGCCGCCGTCGCGGCCGGCGCCCGGGTGCAGCGCGCCCTGGAGATCCTCGGCGAGGAGGTCCCCGACCACCTCGCCGCCGCCGGCAAGCTGCGCATGGAGCACAAGCAGGCGTCGCTGGAGGAACTCGGAGCGCTCGCGGACCCGCCGCTGACCAAGGACGCGGTCGCCGGCCGGATCCGGCGCCTGCTCGCCATGGCCGACAAGCGAGCCCAGGACATCGGCATCCCCGGTACCGAGTCCTGCCTCACCGAGGAGATGGTCGGCTGACGCCCGCGCGGGACCGCCACCGGTCCCGCGCCCCGTCCGTGGACCGCTCCCGCCCACAGTCGTTTGTCCCGCCGCACCGGGCACCCTCCCGGTGCGGCTCTCCACCGGCCGCGCAGCGCCGCGCGGCCGGTGCCCGGCGCCGCCCCCGGCCGCGTGTCCGGGACCGTGCGGCCGGTGTCACCACCGACACCCCGGCGCGGTAGGGTCGAACACGGTCGGGGACATCCCAAACAGCTTTCGCCGGTGTCGCCACCGGCGTACCAACGAGGAGATCGGTTCGTGACGATCCGCGTAGGAATCAACGGCTTCGGCCGCATCGGCCGCAACTACTTCCGTGCCCTCCTGGAGCAGGGCGCGGACGTCGAGATCGTGGCTGTCAACGACCTGGGTGACACCGCGACCACCGCGCACCTGCTGAAGTACGACTCGATCCTCGGCCGCCTGAAGGCCGAGGTCACCCACACCGCCGACTCCATCACCGTCGACGGCAAGACCGTCAAGGTGCTCTCGGAGCGCGACCCGGCCGACATCCCCTGGGGTGAGCTGGGCGTCGACATCGTGATCGAGTCCACCGGCATCTTCACCAAGCGCGAAGCCGCCGCCAAGCACCTCACCGGCGGCGCCAAGAAGGTCCTGATCTCCGCCCCCGCCACTGACGAGGACATCACCGTGGTGATGGGCGTCAACGAGGGCGACTACGACCCGGCGAAGCACCACGTCATCTCCAACGCCTCCTGCACCACCAACTGTGTGGCGCCGATGGCGAAGGTCCTGGACGAGAACTTCGGCCTGGTCAAGGGCATGATGACCACGGTCCACGCCTACACCAACGACCAGCGCATCCTGGACTTCCCGCACAAGGACCTCCGCCGCGCCCGCGCCGCCGCCGAGAACATCATCCCGACCTCCACCGGCGCCGCCAAGGCCACCGCCCTGGTGCTCCCGCAGCTCAAGGGCAAGCTCGACGGCATCGCCATGCGCGTCCCGGTGCCCACCGGCTCCGTGACCGACCTGGTGGTCGAGCTGAACCGCGAGGTGACCCGCGACGAGGTCAACGCCGCCTTCCAGAAGGCCGCCGAGGGTTCGCTCAAGGGTGTGCTGGAGTACACCGAGGACCCGATCGTCTCCTCGGACATCGTCAACTGGCCCGCCTCCTGCACCCTGGACTCGCTCCTCACCATGGCGCAGGGCAAGCAGGTCAAGATCGTCGGCTGGTACGACAACGAGTGGGGCTACTCCAACCGCCTCGTCGACCTCACCGTCTACGTCGGCGGCAAGCTCTGACGCAGGCCGGCGAAACATCTTTGGGCAGGGTCCGTGCTGCGCACGGGCCCTGCGCCATGACAGGAGTCAGCTCATGAAGACGATCGACACCCTGATCGCGGAGGGCGTGGCCGGTCGCCGCGTCTTCGTCCGCGCCGACCTCAACGTCCCGCTGGCCGGGGCCCCGGGGGCCGGCCGCACCATCACCGACGACGGCCGGATCCGCGCCGTCGTGCCGACGCTGCGCAAGCTGCTGGCCGCCGGTGCCCGGCTCGTCGTGGCCTCCCACCTCGGCCGGCCCAAGGGCGCGCCCGACCAGCAGTTCTCGCTGGCGCCGGTCGCCGTGCGCCTCGGCGAGCTGCTCGGCCAGGACGTGGCCTTCGCCGCCGACACCGACGGCGAGGGCGCCCGCGCCGCCGTCGACGGACTCGGCGACGGTCAGCTCGCGCTGCTGGAGAACCTCCGGTTCAGCCCCGGCGAGACCTCCAAGGACGACGCCGAGCGCGGCGCCTTCGCCGACCGGCTCGCCACCCTCGCCGACCTCTACGTCGGTGACGGCTTCGGCGCGGTGCACCGCAAGCACGCCTCCGTCTACGACCTGCCCGCCCGGCTGCCGCACGCGGCCGGCGAGCTGATCGCCACCGAGGTCGGCGTGCTGCGCAAGCTCACCGACGACGTGGCCCGGCCGTACGCCGTGGTCCTCGGCGGCGCCAAGGTCTCCGACAAGCTCGGCGTCATCGACCACCTTCTGGAGCGCGCCGACCGCATCCTCATCGGCGGCGGCATGGTCTTCACCTTCCTCAAGGCCCAGGGCCACGAGGTCGGTTCCTCGCTGCTGCAGGAGGACCAGATCCCGGTGGTGCAGGAGTACCTGCGCCGCGCGGAGAAGCTGGGAGTGGAGTTCGTGCTGCCGGTCGACGTGGTCGCCGCCGCGTCCTTCCCGGTCCTGGAGACCAAGGCACCTGCCGACCCCTCGGTGGTGCCCGCCGACGCCATGCCCGCCGGCCTGATGGGGCTGGACATCGGCCCCGAGTCCGGCGCGCTCTACGCCGCCAAGCTCGCGGACGCCGCGACCGTGTTCTGGAACGGCCCGATGGGCGTCTTCGAGCACCCGGACTTCGCCGCCGGTACCCGCGCCGTCGCCCAGGGGCTGCTCGACAGCCCGGCGTTCAGCGTGGTCGGCGGTGGCGACTCGGCCGCCGCGGTCCGCCTCCTCGGCTTCGACGAGAACGCCTTCGGCCACATCTCCACCGGAGGCGGCGCCAGCCTGGAGTACCTGGAGGGCAAGACCCTCCCCGGCCTGGTGGCCCTGGAGGACTGAGCCCGTGTCCTCCGCCATCCGACGCCACCGGGCGCCGCGCCCCGCGCCGGCCGCCCGGCCCACCGCCCGCCACCACCTCCGTGAGGGAGACCGGTCATGACCGCACGCACGCCGCTGATGGCGGGCAACTGGAAGATGAACCTCAACCACCTCGAGGCCATCGCCCACACCCAGAAGCTCGCCTTCGCCCTGGAGGACAAGGACTTCGACGCGGTCGAGGTCGCCGTCCTCGTCCCGTTCACCGACCTCCGCTCGGTGCAGACCCTGATCGCCGGCGACAAGCTGAACATCAAGTACGGCGCCCAGGACCTCTCCGCGCACGAGTCGGGCGCCTACACCGGCGAGGTCTCCGGCGCGATGCTCGCCAAGCTCGGCTGCCACTACGTGGCCGTCGGCCACTCCGAGCGCCGCCAGTACCACGGCGAGAACGAGCTGGTCTGCAACGCCAAGGTGAAGGCCGCCTTCGCCCACGGCCTCACCCCGATCCTCTGCATCGGTGAGGGGCTGGACATCCGCAAGGCGGGTGAGCACGTCCCCTACACCCTGACCCAGCTCGACGGCGGTCTCGACGGTGTCCCGGCCGAGCAGGCCGCCACCGTCGTCATCGCCTACGAGCCGGTCTGGGCGATCGGCACCGGCGAGGTCGCCACCCCCGAGGACGCACAGGAGGTGTGCGGCGCCATCCGTAACCGGCTGGCCGAGCTGTACAGCCAGGAGGTCGCCGACCAGGTCCGTATCCAGTACGGCGGTTCGGTCAAGGGCGCCAACGTCGCCGCGATCATGTCGCAGCCCGACGTCGACGGTGCGCTGGTCGGCGGGGCGTCGCTGGACGCCGACGAGTTCGTGCGGATCGTCCGCTTCCGCGACCAGTGACCGCCTCCCCGCGCGCGGCCGGTCACCGGCCGGTCACGCGCGGGGAGCTCCGGGCCGCCACGCGCGGCCCCGGAGCGGTACGCTGTCCGGGGCCGGGAGCCGCCCGCCCTGCCCATGACCGTGAGTTCAGCCTGTAGATTGGGCGCCGTCCGTCTGTCCCAGAGAGTAGGTCCTGCCGTGGAAATCGGGTTCCAGATCGCCCTTGTTCTGTTCAGCTTTCTGCTGGGGCTGCTGGTGCTGATGCACAAGGGCAAGGGCGGCGGTCTGTCCGACATGTTCGGTGGCGGTATGCAGTCCTCGGTCGGTGGTTCCTCGGTCGCCGAGCGCAACCTGGACCGGATGACCGTTGTCGTCGCGCTGATCTGGTTCGGGATCGTCGTGGCCCTCGGCCTGTTGATGAAGTAGTGACCCGCCCGGCCCCACGGACCGGCCCGGCCCCAGCGGGGGCCGGGCCGGTCCGTGCGTGACGCCCCCTGTACTCACGATGAACGTCACATAGACTGAGGCGACTTCGCAGCACGTGAGGCAGGGAGTTACGACCGTGGCAGGTGGCAACGCGATCCGGGGCAGCCGGGTCGGCGCGGGGCCCATGGGCGAGGCCGAGCGCGGTGACTCCGCCCCGCGTCTCCGGGTCTCCTTCTGGTGCGCCAACGGGCACGAGACGCAACCGAGTTTCGCCAGCGACGCGCAGGTTCCCGTCCACTGGGACTGCCCCCGCTGCGGGTTCCCGGCCGGTACCGACCGCGAGGACCCACCGGACCCACCACGCACCGAGCCGTACAAGACCCACCTCGCCTACGTGCGGGAACGCCGCAGCGAGGCCGACGGCGAGGCGATCCTCGCCGAGGCCCTGGCGAAGCTCCGTGGCGAGATCTGAGCGCGCGGAGACCCGGCCGCGCCGCGTGATCGACTAGCGTTCAGCCCATCGGTGACTCTCGACACGGATGGGCGATACGCACGATGAACGCAGCGGGACGGGACAGGCTGGACCGGATGCCGGAGTGGGGTGCGCTGGCCCGCCACCACGAGCAGCTGGCCGGCACACACCTGCGGGAGCTGTTCGCCGAGGACCCCGGGCGCGCCGAGCGCTACGGCGTCCAGGCCGGCGACCTCTACCTCGACTACTCCCGCAACCTCGTCACCGACGAGACCCTGCGGCTGCTGCGCGACCTGGCCGCCGCGACCGACGTCGCCGGTCTGCGGGACGCGATGTTCTCCGGCGAGCGCATCAACGTCACCGAGGACCGCGCCGTCCTGCACACCGCGTTGCGCACCCCCTCGGACGCCGTGGTGGAGGTGGCGGGGGAGGGCCGCAACGTGGTGCCCGCCGTCCACTCGGTCCTCACCAAGATGCAGGTCTTCGCCGACCGGGTGCGCTCCGGCGACTGGAAGGGCCACACCGGCCGGCGCATCAGCAACGTCGTCAACATCGGCATCGGCGGCAGCGACCTCGGGCCGGCGATGGCGTACGAGGCGCTGCGGGCCTTCAGCGACCGCGAGCTGACGGTCCGGTTCGTCTCCAACGTGGACGGCGCCGACCTCCACGAGGCGCTGGTCGGCCTCGACCCCGCCGAGACGCTGTTCATCGTCGCGTCCAAGACCTTCACCACCATCGAGACCATCACCAACGCCACCACGGCGAAGCGGTGGCTCCTCGCCGGCCTCGACGCGGCCGACGGCGACGAATCGGCGGTCGCCCGGCACTTCGTCGCGGTCTCCACCAACGCGGCCAAGGTCGCCGAGTTCGGCATCGACACCGACAACATGTTCGAGTTCTGGGACTGGGTCGGCGGCCGCTACTCTTACGACTCCGCCATCGGCCTGGCCCTGATGACGGCCGTCGGCCCGGACAACTTCCGGGACATGCTGGCCGGCTTCCACCTGATCGACGAGCACTTCCGCACCGCCGCCCCCGAGGAGAACGCGCCGCTGCTCCTCGGACTCCTCGGCGTCTGGTACGGCGGCTTCCACGGCGCCCGCTCACACGCGGTACTGCCGTACTCCCACTACCTCTCCCGGTTCACCGCCTACCTCCAGCAGCTGGACATGGAGTCCAACGGCAAGTCCGTCGACCGCCAGGGACGGCCGGTGAGCTGGCAGACCGGACCGGTGGTGTGGGGGACCCCCGGCACCAACGGGCAGCACGCCTACTACCAGCTGCTGCACCAGGGCACCCAGCTGATCCCCGCCGACCTGATCGGCTTCGCACGGCCGGTCGCCGGCCTTCCCGAGGGCCCGGCCGGCCACCACGACCTGCTGATGGCCAACCTCTTCGCCCAGGGCCAGGCGCTGGCCTTCGGTAAGACCGCCGAGGAGGTGCGGGCCGAGGGAGTGGCCGAGGAGCTGGTGCCGCACCGCACCTTCCCCGGCAACCGGCCCACCACCACCGTCCTGGCGCCGGAGCTGACCCCGTCGGTCCTGGGCCAGCTGGTCGCGCTCTACGAGCACAAGGTCTTCGTCCAGGGCGCGGTCTGGGACATCGACTCCTTCGACCAGTGGGGCGTGGAGCTGGGCAAGGTCCTCGCCAAGCGCGTGGAGCCGGCACTGACCGAGGGGGCCGAGGTTCCCGGCCTCGACCCGTCCACCACCGCGCTGGTCGCCCGCTACCGGACGCTGCGCGGGCGCTGAGCGGCGGCGGCCGACTGGGCCCGGCCGCCACTCAGGCCCGGGCCCAGCGGAGTGGTCAGGACATCGGCGCCGTACGGTCACGGCTCGACGGGACTTGTCGTGCCGAGCATGCCCGGAGCCAGATGGCGTGGGCTGCTGCGGTCGCGGTGCCGAGGAAGACGTATCCGTGTTCGCCGTGGCGGGTGGCTACTGCTCTGGCGTGTTTGAGTCGGTTGACTCGACGGTGTGGCGTTTCTCGTAGCGCTCTTCGCCGAAGCCGGTTGGTCGTCCGCCGCGTGATCCCTTGTGCCCGGCGGGCTTCTCACACGGCCTGCCCGGCACGATCCGCGGACGCGGATCTTCCCCGCCACGGATTCGAACCGAGTGCGGTCCGCCCGCTGCCCTGGTGTGACGATCAGGGACAGCGGGCGGTGGCGGCCGCCCCCACGGGGTGGCGTACGTAGAAGGTTTTCCACGGGCCGAACCGTTCGGGCAGGTCATGCCACTGAACGCCGGTCCGCAGCCGGTGCAGACTCCCGTCGATCACCGGCCGGTGATCCCTCCACCTGCTGCAACGCCTGTTGCTGACCGGCAAGAACGGCCGTGGCCGTTCCCACTCGGCATCCGTCGGATCACCGCGTTCCATGTCCACACCCATGACCCCGACCGGAAGCAGTCACATGATCGGCCGGACACGTCCTCGTGCTGGCGGGACAGTGCCGGGGTCGGTGAGAGTTCGCCCGACCCGGTTCAGTAGCGTCCGGACCCCGTGAAATTGGCCTCTCGGCACAGGACCGGGCCGACGAGGCAGGCGACGCTTGCGTACTTGCGACTGTAGACGGTGGTGGCCTTGTTGGTGGTGCCGTTGAAGATGTACACGTGCGTGTTGGGCATCTGGCGATGCTTGCCGGAGAAGATGGAGTAGTTGCCGCTCCGGGTTACGTTCATGGAGAACGCCCCGGAGATGGCTCCGTGCCCGCAGAAGGGGTTGGAGGCGTGGGTGACGACGCGAACGTCCTGCCGGGTTGTCGTGCCGACGCTCATCTTCTTGGCGTAGCTGCTCTTGCCCGAGGCCGTCTTCGTCGCGACGAGCTTGCCGTCGGACTTTCGGTACACCTTTGTGGGCGCGATGCTCACATTGCTCGTCACCGTCTTGGCATTCCAGTTGACCGTTCCGTGGACGGCGGTGCGGTAACGGGAGGACTTCCAGTCGAAACTGGTGCGGTTGTCACCGCCGAACTGGTGCTTCGAGCCGTAGCTGCCACACCCCTGGACGGGGGCGTTGATCCGCTTCTGTGGGATGAACGTGATGTAGCTGACCGTGGTGGTTCGCGATGCCGCGGCGGTGACCGCCTGGGAGTGTGCCTGCTCGTGGAGTGCGGTGGTGGTGCCGTCTTCGCCGGTGGCGGTGACCTGCATGTGCCAGCTTCGTGCCTCGCTGAGGTCGTCCTCCTCCAGGATGGGTGCGATCTCGTAGCGGTGGTCGGCGCCCGGGACCACGGCGTTGTCGCGGTACCCGGCGTTGTCCGGCTGGGTGGTGTGCAGTAGCTGGTCGTCGCGGACCACGGCGTAGCGGGTGGTGTCCCCGTGGCTCTCCCAGGACAGGTCGATGAAGCCCGCGCCGGCGGCCGTCGTTATGCCGGTGTCCGCGAGCGAGGCGTCGACGACGGCCGTTTCCCCGGTGTCGGCGCGCATGACAGAGAGACCGTGGTCGCCGAGAGCTTCGTCCTGCCGGGCATGTCTCTGTGAGCGGGTGAGGTCGTCGAGAGCGCCGTCGCGGAACCCGCTGAGCGTGAAGGCCGGTGACTCCCGTAGGCCTTCGGTGGCGGGCGCTGCTGCGGCGGGAGACGCCCCCATCGGCAAGAACACCGCCCAGATAGTGCAGATTTTTGCTATTCGCGAAATTTGCCCCATTATGGCCCCCCATATGCGATCTGGACTCCTCGTCAATGTATGAAGCGCCGTGTTCGTCACGCAAGGCGTTTACTGATGTGCCCTCTTAGGTGATGCTCCGTTTGTATAGTTATGGTGTAAATATCCTTCCGTGACTTTATCGTGCGGTGTCGGAAAGTTGCACGGCTATGATCAGCTCATGGGAAAGAGTCGACTGATCCTGTTGTCGGCGGTTGCCGCACTGGTCCCCTGGGTGCTGGCGGTGGGCATCACGGCGGCGGTCTCATGGCTGACCGCCGACGGTGACACGGCCGGCCTATGGGCGCACGACCTTCTGTCCGGGCCGATGCTCGCGCAGCCGTTGGCCGTGCTTCTTTGCTTCACGCTGCTGAGTGGTGCCCTGCGCCATTACGGACTGGCACGACGCGACACGTGGTGGCTGGGCGCAGGGGGGTTCGCCACCCTCGCGTTTCTCATCACCGTCGTGGGAGGTTCCATCATCGATGGAGGCCAGGGAGCTGCCTGGGCCGCCTGGTGGACCAGCCTCTCCGGCTACGTCCTCTTCGTCTTCCTCGTCACGGCCTACGCCTGGACACGAGCCACCGATAGTCCCGGCTCCCCTGTCCCCATCGTGGAACGCTCCGCGCCCGGTGCCGAACCTCACGTGCCGCCGCCCCCGACGGGCCGAGGCCCCTTCGGCACGTAGCCGCGCCGGACCCGGACAGCACTTCGCCCCGTCGCATCGCGACGGGGCGAAGAGGCCGGACCCGGGGGGCCCCGAACCACCCGTAGAGGTGTCGCGGGCCCCCGTCGGTGCGGTTGGGTCAGCGGGCGGGTGGGGCCGCCGACCGGTCCAGGAGCCACAGGGTCCGCTCGCGGCCGCGTGCGGCGGCCGCCGGGACGTCGCCGTCCGCCGGCGCCGCCAGCGCCGCGGCCACCGCGTCGGCCTTGTCCGCGCCGGCCGCCAGCAGCCACACCTGCCGGGCGGACCGGATGGCCGGCACCGTCAGGGAGACGCGGGTGGGCGGCGGCTTGGGCGCCTCGGTGACCGCGACCGCCGCCGCCGACCGTTCGGCGAAGGCGGCATGGCCGGGGAAGAGGGAGGCGACGTGGGTGTCCGGGCCCACGCCCAGCAGCAGCACGTCGAACGCCGGCACACCGGAGGGGTCCTCCGGTCCCGCGGCGCCCGCCAGCTCCCGCGCGTACCAGGCGGCCGCGGCCGTCACGTCCGCGCCGAACGCGCCGTCGGACGCGGGCATCGGGTGGACCCGCGCCGGGTCCACGCCGACGCCGTCGAGCAGCGCCTCGTGGGCCTGGGTGGCGTTGCGGTCCGCGTCACCGTCCGGCAGGAACCGCTCGTCGCCCCACCAGAGGTCGAGGGCGGACCAGTCGACCGCGTCCCGGGCGGGCGCCTCCGCCAGCGCCGCCAGCAGGGCGTTGCCGTTGCGGCCGCCGGTGAGCACCACCGACGCCGTGCCGCGCGAGGCCTGCGCGTCGGCGACAGCCGTCAGCAGCCGGGCGGCGGTGGCGTGGGCCATCACGGTGGTGTCTGCGTGCACCACCACCTCGGGTACGGCGCTCATCCTGCCGCCTCCCCGGACCCGCCGGGCTCCCCGGACGCCTTGGTGCTCTTCGCCGCCCGGGAGCCGCGTGCGCGGCCTTTGCTCCCCTTGGTGGGCGCGTCCTCCTCGGGCACGACGGCCTCGGCCGCCTCCGCCACGGCCTCCGCCTCGGCGGCCGTGCCGTGCCCCGTCTCCGGCGCCGCGTCGTCGGCGTCCGGCAGGGTGTGGTCCAGCCGGTCGACACCGAACCGGACCGCCTGCGCGTACGCCTCGTCCGGGTCCAGCCGCCGCAGCTCCTCCGCGATCAGCTCGGCGGTGTTGCGGCGCTGGAGTGCCACATGCCGCACCGGCTGGCCAGGCACGGCCAGTTCCGCCAGCGCACCGTCGGGCCGGTCCAGACAGATCTGGCCCTCCTCGGTGTGCAGCCGCACGGCCGTGATGCCGGGACCTGCCGAGAGCACCCGGCGCACCGGGACGTCCAGCCGGGCCGCGAGCCACAGCGCCAGCAGCTCCGTGCTCGGGTTGTACTCCTCGCCCTCGACGACGGCGGCGGTGATCGGCGCGTGCCGCTGGTCGAGCGCCGAGGCCAGCACGCTGCGCCACGGGGTGACCCGGGTCCACACCAGGTCGGTGTCGCCGGGGGAGTAGCCCGCCGCGCGCACACCGATCGCCGACACCGGGTCCTCCGCGGAGGCGGTGTCGGTGATCCGCCGCTGGGCGAGGGAGCCCAGCGGGTCGGCCGCGGGCCGGTCCGGGGCGTCCTCGGGCCACCAGACCACCACGGGGGCGTCCGGCAGCAGCAGCGGCAGCACCGCGCTGTGGGCGTGCCCGGCCAGTTCGCCGTGCAGCCGCAGCAGCACCGTCTCGCCGGCGCCGGTCTCGCCGCCGACCCGCACCTCGGCGTCCAGCCGCGCCCGCGCACGGTCACGCGGGGAGCGGCCCGGCCGCCGGACGACCACCAGGATGCGCGAGGGGTGTTCCTTCGACGCCTCGCTGGCGGCGCGCAGCGCGTCGTAGTGGTTGCCCTCGTCGGTGACGAGGACCAGCGTCAGCACCATGCCGACCGCGGGCGAGCCGGTGGCCCGGCGCGCCTGCATCAGTGCCGCGTTGATCTGGCCGGACGTGGTGTCCGTGAGATCGATGTTCATGGCCGCCGCCAACTCCGTCCGTCACGAGCGAGCATGTCGTCAGCCGCCTCCGGGCCCCAGGTCCCGGCGGTGTACGGCTCCGGGCGGCCCTGCTCGGCCCAGAACTCCTCCACCGGGTCGAGGATCTCCCAGGAGCGTTCGACCTCCTGGTGCCTCGGGAAGAGGTTGGCGTCGCCGAGCAGCACGTCCAGCAGCAGCCGCTCGTACGCCTCGGGGCTGGACTCGGTGAAGGACTCGCCGTAGGCGAAGTCCATGGTGACGTCGCGGATCTCCATCTGGGTGCCGGGCACCTTGGAGCCGAACCGGAGCGTCACCCCCTCGTCCGGCTGCACCCGGATCACCAGCGCGTTGCTGTTCAGCTCGCGGGTGTCCGTCGCGTCGAACGGGGAGTACGGGGCGCGCTGGAAGACCACCGCGATCTCCGTGACCCGCCGGCCGAGCCGCTTGCCGGTGCGCAGGTAGAACGGCACACCCGCCCAGCGGCGGTTGTCGATCTCCAGCTTCAGCGCGGCGTAGGTGTCGGTCACCGACCCGGGGTCGATGCCCTCCTCCTCCAGGTAACCGGCCACTCGCTGCCCGCCCTGCCAGCCCGCGCTGTACTGCCCGCGCACCGTGTGCCGTCCGAGGTCTGCGGGCAGCCGGACCGCGCGCAGCACCTTGAGCTTCTCGGTGACCAGTGCCTTGGCGTCGAAGGAGGCGGGCTCCTCCATCGCGGTCAGCGCCAGCAGCTGGAGCAGGTGGTTCTGGATGACGTCGCGCGCCGAGCCGATGCCGTCGTAGTACCCGGCCCGGCCGCCGATCCCGATGTCCTCGGCCATGGTGATCTGCACATGGTCGACGTAGCCGCGGTTCCACAGCGGCTCGAACATGGTGTTGGCGAACCGCAGGGCCAGGATGTTCTGGACGGTCTCCTTGCCCAGGTAGTGGTCGATCCGGAAGACCTCGTGGTTGGGGAAGACCCCGTGCACGGTGCGGTTGAGCTCCTGGGCGGAGGCGAGGTCGTGCCCGAACGGCTTCTCGATGACCGCCCGGCGCCAGCTGCCCTCGCCCGCCTCCGACAGCTGGTGCTTCTTCAGCTGCTTGACGACGGTGGGGAAGAACTTCGGGGGCACCGAGAGATAGAAGGCGAAGTTGCCGCTGGTGCCCCGCTGCTGGTCCAGGTCGTTGATGGTGGACCGCAGCCGCTCGAACGCCTCGTCGTCGTCGAAGACGCCGGGGACGAACCGCATGCCCTCGGCGAGCTGCTGCCACACCTCCTCCCGGAACGGGGTGCGGGCGTGTTCCTTCACCGCGTCGTGCACGACCTCGGCGAAGTCCTCGTGCGCCCAGTCGCGGCGCGCGAACCCGACCAGCGAGAAGCCCGGCGGCAGCAGCCCCCGGTTGGCCAGGTCGTAGACGGCCGGCATCAGCTTCTTGCGGGACAGGTCACCGGTGACGCCGAAGATCACCAGGCCGGACGGCCCCGCGATCCGCGGCAGCCGCCGGTCCTGGGCGTCACGCAGCGGGTTGGACAGGGCGGGATCGCCGCCCTGTCCTCCCGTGGGATCGCTGCTCACGTGTGGTTCAGCCCTTCTTCGGCGCGAGGCGGTCCAGCTCGGCCTTGGTGGAGGTGAGCAGGTCGTTCCAGGCCGAGGCGAACTTCTCCAGGCCCTCGTCCTCCAGCAGCTGGACGACCTCGTCGTAGGAGATGTCCACCCGGGCCAGGGCGTCCAGGTCGGCCCGTGCGCGGGCGTAGCCCTCGGCGCCGTCGGCGCTCACGGTGTTGCCGCGGATCTCACCGTGGTCGGCGGTGGCCTCCAGGGTGGCCTCCGGCATGGTGTTGACGGTGCCGGGGGCGACCAGCTCGGTGACGTACAGGGTGTCCGGGTAGGCCGGGTCCTTCACGCCGGTGGAGGCCCACAGCGGACGCTGCGGGTTGGCGCCCTTGGTCGCCAGGCTCTGCCAGCGGTCGGAGGAGGTCACCTGCTCGAACGCCTGGTAGGCCAGGCGGGCGTTGGCGAGGGCGGCCTTGCCGCGCAGGGCGGTGGCCTCCTCGGTGCCCAGCGCGTCCAGCCGCTTGTCGATCTCGGTGTCCACGCGGGAGACGAAGAACGAGGCCACGGAGTGGATGCGGGAGATGTCCAGGCCCTTGGCGTCGGCCTGCTCCAGGCCGGTGAGGTAGGCGTCCATCACCTCGCGGTACCGCTCCAGGGAGAAGATCAGCGTGACGTTGACACTGATGCCCTGGGCGATGGTCTCGGTGATGGCCGGGAGGCCGGCGCGGGTGGCCGGGATCTTGATCAGGGTGTTCGGCCGGTCGACCAGCCAGGCCAGCTGCTTGGCCTCGGCCACCGTGGCCTCGGTGTCGTGCGCGACGCGCGGGTCGACCTCGATGGAGACCCGCCCGTCACGGCCGCCGGTGGTGTCGAACAGCGGGTGCAGCACGTCACAGGCGTCCCGCACGTCGGCGGTGGTGATCATGCGCACCGCCTCCTCGACAGTGACCCCGCGGACGGCCAGCTCCTGGACCTGCCGCTCGTAGCCGTCGCCGCCGGAGATCGCCTTCTGGAAGATCGCCGGGTTGGTGGTGACCCCGACCACGTACTGCTGGTCCAGCAGCTCGCTGAGGTTGCCGGAGGTGATGCGGCGGCGGGAGAGGTCGTCCAGCCAGATGGCGACACCCTCCTCGGAGAGCCGCTTGAGTGCGTCGGTCATGAGAATCGCAACTCCTGCTCGGTCTTGTAGCGGTCAGCCCCGGGTGGCGGCGAGGGACTCGCGGGCGGCGTCGGCCACGGCCCCGTCGGTGATGCCGAACTCCCGGTAGAGGGTCTGGTAGTCGGCGGAGGCACCGAAGTGCTCCAGCGACACGATCCGGCCGGCGTCGCCGACCCAGCGGTGCCAGGACATCGCGATGCCCGCCTCGACGGCGACGCGGGCGCGCACGGCCGGCGGCAGCACGCTGTCGCGGTAGCCCTGATCCTGCTCCTCGAACCACTCGACGCACGGCATCGACACGACGCGCGTGGGAACGCCCTCGGCCTGGAGGGTCTCCCGCGCCGCGACCGCCAGCTGGAGCTCGGAACCGGTGCCGATCAGCACCACCTGCGGCTCCCCGCCCTCGGCCTCGGTGTGGACGTAGCCACCGCGGACGGTGTCCTCGTTCGGCGCGTAGGTCGGCACGTTCTGCCGGGTCAGCGCCAGGCCGTGCGGGGCCTGCTGGTCGCGGTGGCGGCGCAGGATCTCGCGCCAGGCGATCACCGTCTCGTTGGCGTCGGCCGGGCGGACCACGTTCAGCCCCGGGATCGCCCGCAGCGCGGACAGCTGCTCCACCGGCTGGTGGGTGGGGCCGTCCTCGCCGAGGCCGATCGAGTCGTGGGTCCAGACGTAGGTGACCGGGATCCGCATCAGTGCGGCCAGTCGCACGGCGGGGCGCATGTAGTCGGAGAACACCAGGAAGGTGCCGCCGTAGATCCGGGTGTTCCCGTGCAGCGCGATGCCGTTCATCGCCGAGCCCATGGCGTGCTCGCGGATGCCGAAGTGCACGGTGCGGCCGTACGGGTCGGCGCTGGGCAGCGGGTTGCCGGCCGGCAGGAACGACGAGGAGGCGTCGATGGTGGTGTTGTTGGAGCCGGCGAGGTCGGCCGAGCCGCCCCACAGCTCCGGGATCACCGGACCGAGCTTCTTCAGCACCTCGCCGGACGCCTTGCGGGTGGCGACGTCCTTGCCCGGCTCGAAGGCCGGCAGCGCGTCCTCCCAGCCGTCGGGCAGCTTCTCGGCCCGGATGCGGTCGAACTCCGCCGCCCGCTCCGGGTTGGCCTCGCGCCAGACGGCCAGCCGCTCGTCCCAGGCGGCGTGGGCGGCGCGGCCGCGGTCGATCACCTTGCGGGCGTGCTCCAGCACCTCGGGGGCCACCGCGAAGTCCTGCTCCGGGTCGAAGCCCAGGATGCGCTTGGTGGCGGCCACCTCGTCGGCGCCCAGCGCCGAGCCGTGCGCGGCCTCGGTGTTCTGGGCGTTGGGGGCGGGCCAGGCGATGATCGAGCGCGCGGCGACGATCGAGGGGCGCGAGGTCTCGGCCTGAGCGGCGAGCAGCGCCTGCTGGAGCGCGGCCGGGTCGAGGTCGCCGTCGGCGGCCTGCGGGACGCGCTGCACGTGCCAGCCGTAAGCCTCGTAGCGCTTGAGGACGTCCTCGGAGACGGCCGTCTCGGTGTCGCCCTCGATGGAGATGTGGTTGTCGTCCCACAGCAGCACCAGGTTGCCCAGCTTCTGGTGGCCCGCGAGGGACGCCGCCTCGGCGGACACGCCCTCCTGGAGGCAGCCGTCACCGGCGAAGACCCAGATGGTGTGGTCGAAGGGGGAGGTGCCCGGGGCGGCGTCCGGGTCGAAGAGGCCGCGCTCGTAGCGGGCGGACATCGCCATGCCGACCGCGTTGCCGATGCCCTGGCCCAGCGGGCCGGTGGTGGTCTCCACCCCGACCGTGTGCTTGACCTCGGGGTGGCCGGGGGTCTTGCTGTCCCAGGTGCGGAAGGACTTGAGGTCCTCCAGCTCCAGGCCGTAGCCGGACAGGTAGAGCTGGATGTAGAGCGTGAGGCTGGTGTGCCCCACGGACAGCACGAACCGGTCGCGGCCGGTCCAGTCCGGGTCGGTCGGGTCGTGCCGCATCAGCTTCTGGAAGACCAGGTAGGCGGCGGGCGCCAGACTCATCGCGGTACCCGGGTGGCCGTTGCCGACCTTCTGAACGGCGTCCATCGCCAGGACGCGGACCGTGTCGACGGCCCGCCCGTCCTGCTCGGTCCAGTCGAACTCTGAGGTGGAAGGCGTGCTGCTCACCCTGCGTCAGGGCTCCTCTCCGCGGTTGTGACGGGCCCGGCACACGGACCCGGATGACGGGCGTCGGACTGTTCCCGCCGAGGCGGTGTCGAGCCTACCCCCGCGCCGTCGCCCGGACTTTCCCCGCTCGACGGGTGGTCGTGCGGACCGGCGGCCTCCCGGCTTCCCAGCGTGCGGGCAGTGGCCGCCGGCCGCTCGCCGGGGCCGTGCGGATGTGTGTGCCGGGCGTGTCCCGGTCCGGCGCCGGACCGGCCTCGCGTGAGGAGCCGGGGCGATACGCGGCGCCGCGCCATGAGGTCACCGCCGGGGGCGGACACGTCCGACCCCCGGGGACAGGGCGGGCGAGCCGGGCGTTTAGAGTGGCCTGGTACGTGCGAGATCCGCCCGCCGTCCGGCCCGGCCGACTCTCGCGCCCGTCCGCAGCGCATGTCGCTGATACGCGCAGAACCAGGGGTATTCGTGACGGCCGTCGATTCCCGTCCCGTGGACACGCACAGCGCGGGTGCCGGCCACCGGCCGCTGGGTGCCCGGGTCATGGGGTTCATCGCCCTGACCAAGCCGCGGATCATCGAGCTGCTGCTGATGACCACCATCCCCGTGATGTTCCTCGCGGCGCAAGGGGTGCCCAGCCTGTGGCTGGTGTTCGCCACCTGTTTCGGCGGGTATCTCTCGGCGGGCGGCGCCAACGCGCTGAACATGTACCTCGACCGCGACATCGACGCCCTGATGCACCGGACGTCGAACCGGCCGCTGGTGACGGGGATCGTCTCCCCGGCCGAGTGCCTGGTCTTCGGCATCTCGCTCGCGGTCGGCTCCACGCTGTGGTTCGGCCTGCTGGTCAACTGGCTCTCCGCCGGACTCGCGCTGGGCGCGCTGCTGTTCTACGTCGTCGTCTACACGATGCTGCTCAAGCGGCGCACCTCGCAGAACATCGTCTGGGGCGGCATCGCCGGCTGCATGCCGGTGCTGATCGGCTGGTCCTCGGTGACCAACTCGCTCTCGTGGGCCGCCGTCGTCCTGTTCCTGGTGATCTTCTTCTGGACGCCGCCGCACTACTGGCCGCTGTCGATGAAGGTCAAGGAGGACTACGCCCGCGTCGGGGTCCCGATGCTTCCGGTGGTAGCCGCGAACACGGTGGTGGCCCGGCAGATCGTGGTCTACAGCTGGGTGATGGTCGGTGTCTCGCTGACTCTGTGGCCGCTGGGGTACGCGGGCTGGTTCTACACCACGGTCGCGGCGCTCGCCGGCGTCTGGTGGCTGTGGGAGGCACACGCCCTCCAGGCCCGTGCCCGCGCCGGGCACAGCGGGGCGAAGCTCAAGGAGATGCGGCTCTTCCACTGGTCGATCACCTATGTCTCGCTGGTCTTCCTGGCTGTCGCCATCGACCCGTTCATCGGCTGACCAGCCGCCGCTTCGGCGCCCAGCCCGCTCCGTGCCTCCGGCCGGCCGCACCACGCGGCCGGCCGTCGCCGTCGCCGTCTCCGGGCCCGCGGTCGCGGGGCGCGCCGTTCCCGGGGTCCGCGCGGGAGGCGCCCGGCCCCGGCCGCCCTGGCAGCCGGGGGCTACCCGTCGGTAGCATGGCGGCATGGCTGACACCGCTGAGACCCCGGACACCGACGGCACCGCCACCGGCACCGCCACCGCCACGCAGGCGGGCGCGGCCACCGATCGCCGCGCCTCCCGCGAGCAGACGCGCCTGGCACGCGCCGCCCGCTCCTTCGCCGCCGCGCACGGCGGCTCCGCCGAGGGGCAGATCGCCTATCTCGGCGCCCGCGGCTACCGCCTGGTGCTGGTCGGCGCCGACGGCGGCTGGGGCGACCTGGTGACGGCCGACCGGGAACACGCCGTCGCCGCCGCGGCGGAGGCGGGCGTCACCCTCCAGGAGAGCTTCGACGGGGAGCTGGCCGCCCGGGTGCGCACCGGCCCCTACGAGTGGAGCCGGATGGCGGGCAGCCAGCTGGGCGGCCCGTCCGACGAGACCGCCGGCACGGCGAGGACCGGCGCGGGCGAGGGCGCTCCCGGCCCGGCGCCGGCGGCCGACGACGCGCGCACCACCACCGCCCGCGACGACGCCTGAGCGCCCCCACCGGACACCGGCGCGCCCCCGCTCACCACACTCCGAACACTCCTGCCAGTGTTTCGGTGACCGCCGAGGGGTATCGGGCACATCGGGCCCGGACCAGCGGGCCCCACGGGGGCACGGAAGGGAGCGCGGGGGCATGACAGCGGCCGCGTCGTCCCCGGTGGCCGCGAGGCGCGCGGGCGCGTCGGCGACCGCCGCCCGGATGGTACGGGGGAGGGGCCGCCACGGCTGCCACTGACCGCCCGGCGCCCGTCGTACGGCTGTGGCCAACACCGGACGCGGCCCCGCGCGTTAACCAGGACATGGAGCTTCCCCCGCCGGCGGGTCTGGTGGACCACTACAGCCATCCCGTCGTGCACGGTGAGCTCGGCCTCGGCACCTTCGAGCGCCGGCTCGCGACCGCCGTCACCGGCAGCGACGCCGGAACCAGCCGGGCCGGCAGCTTCTTCGACAGCGTGACGGGGCTGGCCCTGCTGCGCTGGTGCCCGCCGCTGCTGGGACTGGAGCCACACGCCTCCCCGGCCCGCTACCTCGCCCGGCGGCGGGAACTGGGCGGCTACGCGGCGACCCGAGCGCTGCTGCGCGGCAGCGGCATCAGTGATCTCCTCGTCGACGTGGCCGCCGGGGCCCCGGCCGGGCCGGGGGAGCCGGCCAGCGTCGCGGAACTGGCCTCGGCCGCGTCCGGACGGGCGCACGAGCTGGTCGACCTCGACCAGCTCGCCGCGCAGGTCGCGGCCACCTCGGGCAGCGTTCTCGCGCACCTCCGCAACCTGGACGCGGCGCTGGAGTCGACCGCCCGCTCCGCCGCTGCCTTCACCTGCGCGGGCGCTCCGCTGGCCGCCGAGCCCTCGGCGACCGGGCCGCCGGGGCCGGTCGAGGTGGCCCGCGCCGCCTCCGCGACGCTGCGCGGGCGGGGCGGCGCGCAGACCGCCGCCCTGCGCCACCACCTGTTCCGGCAGGCCCTGGAGACCGGCCGGCCGGTCCAGCTGCGCTGCGGCGATCCGGCGCCGCTGGCCCCGCTGCTGGGCGCGGTAGCCGGGCACGGCACGGTGGTGCTGCTGCCGGAGGGCGGGCGCCGGCACTGCCGTACGGCGGCCGAACTCGCCGCCGTGCACGGTCATGTGTACGCCGACACCGGCCCCGACCCGACGCCGGTGCTGGGTCTCGCGCCGTTCGGCAAGCTGATGTTCTCCACCCGGGCGCGGCTGCTGCCGGAGCTGCACGTGGTGCGCGCCCGGCAGTTCGGGCGTGCCATGGAGCGCGCGCTGGGCGCGTGGGTGGCCGAGGGGGAGTGCACCGCCGCGACCGCGCGGCGGATCGCCGCGCGGATCGGGGGAGGGACGGCGCGGGCCGTCTACCGGCTGGAGGTGCCGGTGGGCTGAGCGGCCGGGGCGGGGCCACCGTCCTGACCGGGCACCGCCGGGGCGTCCTGACCGGGCACCGCCGGGGCGTCCTGACCGGGCACCGCCGGGGCGTCCTGGCCGGGCGCCGCCGGGATGCCGGTCTCCGTCGTCCGGTCCTGGCCGGTGCCGGTCGCGGATGTCGCGGGTGCGGACTCCTCCGGGGCGGTCTCCTCCGGGGCGGCCTCGGGCGCCGGGCCGCGCTCCCGCAGCGAGAACAGCAGCCGGACGGTGGCGATCCAGGTGAGCGTCGAGCCGAGCATGTGGATGCCGACCAGCAGCGGCGGCTCCTCCAGGAAGTACTGGACGTAGCCGATGACGCCCTGCGCCAGCAGCACCACCATCAGCTCCCGGGCGCGGGCACGCGGTCCGGGCGGGGCGTCGACCAGGCGCAGGCCGACGAGGACCGCCAGCGCGCCGAGCACCACGGCCCAGGCGAGCACGGCGTGCACCCCGGTGACCGTCTCCCAGTCGAACGGCATCCGGATGATGTCCTCGCTGTTGTCACCGGCGTGCTTGCCGGAGCCCGTCACGGCGGTGCCGGCGACGATCAGCGCGGCGGTCAGCGCGGTCAGTCCGGCGACGGCCCGGCGGACCGGGGTGCCGACCAGCGGCCGGGGTGCGTCGTCGCCCTCGCGGGCCCGCACCCAGGAGACGGTGGCGACCGTGATCAGCGCGGTGGCCAGCAGGAAGTGGCCCGCCACCACCCAGGGGTTGAGGCCGGTGAGGACGGTGATGCCGCCGAGCACGGCGTTGCACATGACCACCCAGAACTGTGCCCAGCCCAGCCGGGTCAGGGACCGGCGGCGCGGGGCCGCGCAGCGGGCGGCGGCGATGAAGAAGCCCACGGCGGCGGAGAGCACGTAGGTGAGCATCCGGTTGCCGAACTCGATGACCCCGTGGAGGCCCATCTCCGGTGTGGTGACCAGCGAGTCCTCGGTGCACTTGGGCCAGGTGTCGCAGCCGAGTCCGGAGCCGGTGAGGCGGACCGCGCCTCCGGTGACGACGATGACGACGCTCATCACCAACGCGATGAGCGCGGCGCGGCGTACGGTCTCCGGCCGCGGTGTCCACCGCGCGTCGAGAAGGGCGAGCGGGGTGCGTGGGGCGGAGGGCTTCTTCGGCACCCGGCCATCGTATGCGGCCGCTTGTGCATTCATTCACGAGGGGGCGTGCGGGTGGGTGTGGCGTTGGTCCCACCCCCCCGTGGCGGCACCGTCTGGCCCCGCCGTCACTCCGATGGCGGAACCGGCAGCACCGCCGCTGTCACTCCCGCTGTCACTGCCGCTGTCACTGCCGCTGTCACTCCCAGCGGAACCAGCGGGCGGCAGCGGCGGTGCCGGCCACCGCCCAGGCGGCGAGGACGGCCAGACGGTCCCACGGCAGCGGCCCCCCGTGCTGCAGCACCTCCCGCAGCCCCTCGGCGAGCGCCGCCACCGGCAGCAGTTCCAGCACCGTCCGTACCGCTTCGGGGAAGTTCTCCAGGGGGACGACCACCCCGCCGCCGAACATCAGCAGCACGAAGATCAGGTTGGCGGCGGCCAGGGTGGCCTCGGCCCGCAGCGTGCCGGCCATCAGCAGCCCCAGGGCGGAGAGCGCCGCCGCCCCCGGCGCCAGCAGCGCCAGCGCGGCGGCCCAGCCGGCGACGCCACCGGCCGGGGACCAGCCGAGCGCCAGCGCCACGGCGGAGAGCAGCGTGATCTGCAGGACCAGGGTCACCGCGACCGATGCGCTCTTCGCGGTCAGCAGGGCCCAGCGGGGGAGCGGGGAGGCGCCCAGACGCTTCAGCACGCCGTAGCGGCGCTCGAACCCGGTGGAGATCGCCTGTCCGGTGAAGGCGGTGGAGAGCACGGCCAGCGCCAGCACGCCGGGGGCGAGGAACGCGACCCGCCCGGCGACGGTGTCACCGCCGTCCCCGGTGTCGATGATCCGCACCGCGCTGAAGAGCACCAGGAGCAGTGTCGGGATGATCACCGTCAGCAGCAGCTGCTCGCCGTGGCGCAGCAGCATGCGGGTCTCCAGCGCCGCCTGGGCCGCGATCATGCGGCCGAGCGGTGCCGCGCCGGGGCGGGGCGTGAGGTCCAGGGCCGGGCCGGAGGTGGTGGTGCGGGCCTCGCCGGCGGGGCGG
>NZ_BHZI01000066.1 GCF_004305975.1 Streptomyces otsuchiensis | reverse complement strand
GGGCGGCGGCGGCCCCGGCCGCCGCCGCCCCGGCGTCGGACGGCGCCTACGTCACGCCGCTGGTGCGCAAGCTGGCCGGTGAGACCGGCGTGGACCTCTCCACGGTCAAGGGCAGCGGTGTCGGCGGACGCATCCGCAAGCAGGATGTGCTCGCCGCCGCCGAGGCAGCCAAGGCCCAGCAGCCGGCCGCCGCCGCTCCCGCGGCGTCCGCTCCGGTGGAGATCCCGGCCGCCGCTGCCGCCCTGCGCGGTCAGACGGTGAAGATGACCCGCATCCGCAAGGTCATCGCCGAGAACATGATGAAGGCGATGCGCAACCAGGCGCAGCTGTCCACGGTGATCGAGGTCGACGTCACCAAGCTGATGAAGCTGCGGGCGCGGGCCAAGGAGTCCTTCCTGGCCCGGGAGGGCGTCAAGCTCTCGCCGATGCCGTTCTTCGTCAAGGCCGCCGCCGAGGCGCTGAAGTCGCACCCGGTCATCAACGCCCGGATCAACGACGACTCCACCGTCACGTACCACGACGTGGAGAACGTCGGGATCGCGGTGGACTCCGAGAAGGGCCTGATGGTCCCGGTCATCAAGGACGCCGGTGACCTCAGCCTCGCCGGGATCGCCCGGAAGACCGCGGAGCTGGCCGGCAAGGTCCGCACCGGCAAGCTCAGCCCGGACGACATGTCCGGCGGAACGTTCACGATCAGCAACACCGGCTCGCGCGGTGCGCTGTTCGACACGATCATCGTGAACTACCCGCAGGTCGCTGAGCTGGGCATCGGCGCCACCGTGCGCCGCCCGGTGGTCATCAACCACCCGGACCTGGGCGAGACCATCGCCATCCGCGACATGGTCTACCTCACCCTCTCCTACGACCACCAGCTGGTGGACGGCGCCGACGCCGCCCGCTACCTGGGGGCCATCAAGGCCCGCCTGGAGGCCGGGGAGTTCGAGGGCGAGCTGGGCCTGTAGCGGCCCGGCCCGCGCAGCGGGCCACCGCACGGCAGCGACGGCGCCGTGCCCCAACCGGGACTCCCGGGCGGGGCGCGGCGCCGTCGGCGTTCCGGCTCCGTGGCTGGGAGGCCCGGGCCCGGGCGGCATCATGGGGGCATGCGTGCTGCCCGGCTGATCCAGATGGTGCTGCTGCTCCAGAACCGCGGCGCGATGACGGCGGGCGAGCTGGCCGCCGAGCTGGAGGTCTCCGAGCGCACGGTGGCGCGGGACGCGCTGGCGTTGTCCGGCGCCGGGATCCCCGTCTACGCCGACCGGGGGCGGGCCGGCGGCTACCGGCTGGTCGGCGGCTACCGCACCCGGCTCACGGGGCTCGGCCGTGACGAGGCCGAGGCGCTGTTCCTCTCCGGCGTGCCGTCGGCCCTGCACGCCATGGGCCTGGCCGACGCCGCCTCCGCCGCCCGCCTCAAGCTGAGCGCCGCGCTCTCCCCCGCGCTGGCGGACGCCGGCGACACCGCCGCCCAGCGGTTCCACCTCGACGCCCCGGGGTGGTGGCAACCGGCCGCCTCCCCCGCGCTGCTCCCGGCCGTCGCCGAGGCCGTCTGGGGCGACCTGCGGCTGTCGGTGCGCTACCGGCGGCGGGACGGCGCGGAGGTGAGCCGTCTGCTGGAGCCCTACGGCCTGGTTCTCAAGGCGGGTGTCTGGTACCTGGCGGCGCGGCCCGAGGGCGGGGACCACCGGGTCTACCGGGTGGACCGGTTCACCGCGGCGAGGAGCGACGGGACGCCGTTCGTCCGGCGGGAGGAGTTCGGGCTGCCGGAGTTCTGGGAGCGGCAGTCGCTCGCGTTCGCCCGGTCGCTGCTGCGGGAGCGCGTGACGCTGCGGCTGACCGCCGCCGGCCGGGCGCGGCTGCCGCATGTGACGGACCGGGCGGCCGCGCACGAGGCCCTCGCCGCCGCCACCGCCGAGGGCGATGGTGAGGGGGGCGACGGTGGCGGTGGCGGCGGTGACGGTGACGGCGAGGTCACCGTGTCACTGGCGGTGGAGAGCCAGGACGTGGCGTTCGGACAGCTCCTCTCCCTGGGCGCCGAGGCGGAGGTGCTGGCACCGCCGGAGCTGCGCGAGCGGTTCGCCGCCGCCGCACGCCGGATGGCCGAGCGCTACGGCTGATCCCGGCGCGCGGGGGCACGCCGGGCGCGCGGGCAGCCGGACGGCCCACGCCCCCGCGCCCCGCCCCCCGCGCCTCGGCGGCGGTCACCCGGTCAGCGGTACCGCGCCACGTCCACGGTGGGGTCGTCCTGGTAGTCGGGGATGTACCGCCAGGCGTCCGGCTGGGAGCCGTCGGCGTCGGTGAAGCCGTACTCCCGGGCCAGCTGCCCGCTGGAGAGCGACTGCCCGTTGAAGCGGGCCACCCCGGGGTCCCCGGCCAGCGCCGCGGCGGACCGCCCGACCAGCAGCGGCGACTCGGCGATGACGAAGGAGGGCTCGACCCTGGCACCCTCCTGCCAGTTCTCCTCGGTCACCCCGAACGCCTCCAGCATCGCCTCGGAGCGCAGGAACCCGGGGGTGAGCGCCACCGCCGTGCAGCCCTTCTCCTTCAGCTCCTCCCCCAGCGTGAACGCCATCCGCAGCGGCGCGCACTTGGCCAGGTCGTAGTGGAAGTGCTCGCGGTAGCGGGGCCCGTTGTACGCGTTGGTGCCGTCGGTCATCTCGATCAGCAGTCCGCCCGGCCGGCGGATCAGCAGCGGCACCGCGTAGTGGGTGGTGATGATGTGGGTCTCGACGCCCAGGCGCAGCATCCGCAGGCCGTCGGCGAGGTTCGCCTCCCAGACCTTCTGGTGGAAGACCAGCAGGTGGTCGCCGCCCCAGACGTCGTTGACCAGGACGTCGAGCCGCCCGTGGTCGGCGTCGATCCGCTCCGTCAGGGCCTGGACCTGTTCGGGCACGAGGTGGTCGGTGGGCACGGCGATGCCCTCCCCGCCGGCGGCGGTGACCAGTTCGGCGGTCTCCTCGATGGTCTCGGTGGACCGGCCCACCTCGCTGACCTGCTCGCGGGTGGTGCGTCCCGTGACGTACACGGTGGCTCCGGCCCGGCCGAGCTCCACCGCGATGGCGCGCCCGGCTCCCCTGGTGGCTCCCGCGACGAGTGCGACCCTGCCGCTCAGTGGCGGCTCCTGCTGGTTCACGTCTGACGTCCTCTCCGTGGCTTTCCTTCTCCCCGTGCGGCTCACGCTGCCAGCGATACCCGACATCCTCTGTCCGGCTTTCCGTCCGATCACGCGAACAGCGCACCCGGGAGCCGGAGCGGCATCCCGGCTGCTCGGCGTGCGAAGGCGGACGCCCGCACCGATGCTGGTCTCGTGGAAGAGACGGAGTTCTGGGAGATCGTCGACCGCACGCGGGAGGCAGCCGGGGGCGACCCCGACGAGCACGCCGACCTGCTCGTCGAGCAGCTCTCCACCCTCGATCCAGTGGCGGTCACCGACTTCGCCCGCCACTTCGAGTCGCGTTTCGTGCGCGCCTACCGCTGGGACGTGTGGGGCGCGGCATGGGTGCTGCTGGACGGCGCCAGCGACGACTGCTTCGAGAACTTCCGGTGCTGGCTCATCGCCCAGGGCCGCCAGGTGTTCGAGGGGACGCTGCACGACCCGGACGCCCTCGCGGAGCTGCTGACGCGGTTCGACGAGGAGACGGACGGCGAGGCCGAGGACATCGGCTACGCGGCGTTCGACGCCTACGAGCAGCTGACCGGCGACGAGCTGCCGGAGCTGAGCCTGCCGGAGGCACCGTCCGAACCGCTGGGCGTGCCCGTGGACTTCGAGGACGAGCGGGCGCTGGCGGCGGTCTACCCGCGGCTGTGGGAACGGTTCCGGGAGGGTACCGGCCGGGCTACCCGGCGCGTGTCCGGTCAGGGCCTAGCCTGACGCCATGGCTGACTCCCCGCAGGACCCCACGCCTCAGCAGGCCGCGCGGCGGCCCGACGCCGCGCACCCCGACACCGACGCCCCCGGCACCGGCACCGGCGCTCCCGACGCCGGGACCGGGCCGGCCCCCGGCGTCACGCCGATCGTCGCCGGCCTCGAACAGGACGAGCCGGAGGACCCGGCGACGATGACCGTCGCCGTCACCGGCTCCACCGGCCTGATCGGCTCCGCGCTGGTGGCGTCGCTACGCGCCGACGGGCACCGGGTGATGCGGCTGGTGCGCCGCGAGGCCGACGCGCCCGACGAGGTCCAGTGGGACGCCTCCGGCGAGGACGTCGACCAGAACACGACCGCGCTGCTCGGCTGCGACGCCGTCGTCCACCTGGCGGGCGCCGGGGTCGGTGACCATCGCTGGACCGACGCCTACAAGCGCGAGATCCGCGACAGCCGGGTCTTCGGCACCGCCGGTATCGCGGAGGCGCTGGCCTCGATGGACGCCCCGCCCCGGGTGTGGGTGTGCGGCAGCGCGGTGGGTTTCTACGGCGACACCGGCGACCGCCGCGTGGACGAGTCGGCGCCGGCGGGTGAGGGCTTCCTGGCCGACGTCTGCCAGGAGTGGGAGGCGGCGGCGCTTCCGGCCGTCTCCGCCGGCATCCGCACGGTCTTCCCGCGCACCGGCCTGGTGGTGGCCCGCGAGGGTGGTGCCTGGGGCCGGCTGTTCCCCGTCTTCCGGGCCGGTATCGGCGGCCGGATGGGCAACGGCCGGCAGTACTGGAGCCACATCTCACTGCACGACCACGTGGCGGCGCTGCGCTTCCTGCTGGAGCAGGGCCCCGACGGTCTGACCGGGCCGGTGAACCTCACAGCGCCGGAACCGGTCACCAACCGCGAGGTGACGAAGGTGATGAGCCGTGTGCTGAACCGGCCCGCCCTCTTCCCGGTGCCGGCGCCGGTGCTGCGGGTGGCGCTCGGCGAGTTCGCGACCGATGTGCTGGGCAGCCAGCGGGTCGTGCCGCGGCGGCTGCTCGACGCGGGCTTCACCTTCACCCACCCGGGTGTGGAGGACGCGGTGCGCGCCGCGCTGACCGAGGAGGCGGCGTAGTCGGCCGCGGCCCCGTCGCACGGGGGCGCGCCGCCTCACACGTGCGCGGTTCGCGTGCGACCGTGCACGGTCCATGCGCGCGCGCCCCGTCCGGACATCCGTCCTATTGTCGGTCTTTGGCTCGCGTATGGTCGGCTCCCACAGCGGGCATGAGGCGAGCAGGCCGGAAGACCCCCACCACCGGCCGGACGCACCGAACACCTCCAGGGGAGGGCACGTGCCCAGCAGCCGCACGCACCGTACGGACACCGATGTCGTCGTCATCGGAGGCGGCCCGGCCGGACTGGCCGCCGCACACCACCTCACCAGCGCCGGGCTCGCGGTGACCGTGCTGGAAGCGTCCACGAGACCCGGCGGACGGCTCGCCACCGGCAGAGTGGACGGTTACCACCTGGACCACACCAGCTGGCTCCCGGTGCCCGGCACCCCCGAACTGCGCCGCCTGCCGGCCCCCCTGCCGATCCGGCGGCTCACCGGCGGCGTGCTGCTGCACGGCGCCGAACGGGTGCACCGGGTCGGCGGCTCCCCGCGTCACCCGAGCCCCCGGCACCAGCGCACGCTGGCCAGCACCTTCGACCAGACCTGGCTGCGGGCCAACCTCGGCCACCTCGGCTCCCTCTCGGAGTCGCGGCTGCGGGCCCGCCCGGAACTCCCCGCGCACGCGGCCCTCGCCTCCCGGCCGATTCCCGCCCGGATCACCGAAGGTTCGCTGCGGCCGCTGCTGACCGCGCTCCTCGGCGACCCCGAGCTGATCGCCTCACGCCGGCTGAGCGACCTGACCCTGCGGGCGTTCGCACGGTCCGGCCTGGGCATGCCGTCCGGCGGCAATGACGTCCTGCCCCGGCTGCTCGCCGACGCGCTGCCGCCGGGAACGGTACGCACCGGGGTGCGGGCCACCTCCGTCGCCACCACGGCGGTCGCCACCGAGGAGGCCGGCACCTTCCGCTGCCGGGCCGTCCTGCTGGCGACCGGGGCGCGCGAGGCGGCACGGCTGGTGCCCGGCATCCGGGTGCCGGAGTTCCATCCGGTCACGGTGCTGCACCACGCGGCGCCGGAACAGCTCCAGGCCGGTCCGGAACTCATCGTCGACACCGCCCGCCGCGGGCCGGTCACCCACACCCTGGCCGCCTCGGCGGCCGACCCCTGCCGGGCGCCCGCCGGTCACACCCTGGTCACCTCGGTGGTGCTGGGCGGCGAGGCGGCCCAGCCGCCGGACGTCCTCGACAAGGCGGCCCGGGCCCAGCTCGGCACGCTCTACGGCGCCCCGGCGCACGACTGGGAGCTGCTGGCCACCCACCACGACGCGGAGGCGATACCGGCGCTGCCGCCGCCCTACGCCCCGCACCGCCGAGTGCGGCTGATCGACGGGATGTACGTGTGCGGCGACCACCGCGCCACACCTGGCGTGGCGGGTGATCTCTCCTCCGCGCGGCGGGCCGCGGAGGCGCTGCTGTGGGACGCGGGCGTGCGTCCGGCCGACCTCGCCGAGGAGGCCGCCGCCTAACCACGGTGACGACGGGCGCCGGGGCCCCGGCGCCCCGGGTTGACCGCCGCGTCCGGCGCACCGGTTGTCCGGCGTGCCGGGCGTACGGCGTCGGGCGCGGCCGACAGCCGCGCTCACCCACCGGCCCGCCCCGGCGGCCCGGCACTCTCGCGCCGACGCCCCGGGGGCCGCGGCGAAGCACGCCGGGTCCCGTCATCCGACCGCCCCCGGCGCCGGTGCGGCACCCCGGCGGGCCCCGCCGGTCAGCGGGTGACCGCCCAGGGGACACGGGACACACGCCAGCGGAGGCACGCGGCCGGGCGAGCCGCACCGTCACGGCGCGGTCGCCCGTCGGAGGGCACCGGCCACCCTCCCGGAGCACGCGCGCCGGGGGCACGCCGACCGGCGCGGCCGCGCTCCGAGCGCCAGTCAGAACAACGCGCACGCACCGCCGTTGACGCGCGGTACCCCGGCAGCGACAGGCGCCGCGAGCGCCACCGTCCCGGGCCCGCCGTCACCGCCGCGCCGAGCCCGCGCTCGCGCCCGCGCGCGCCGACGGCCGCGCGGACCCCGGGCGCCCCGCCGCGCCGAGCCCGCGCTCGCGCGCGCCCGGCCCCGGGGCGCGGCTCTGCCGAGCGTCACCTCTCGGCCCACACGCACCCGACTGCGGGAAACCCCACGGACGGCTGCCCCGCGCGAGGCCAGGTGGACACAGGGTGAGATGTCGGGCCCCGGGGCGGGCCTGCGTCCGCGGCGCTGCCGATCCGGGACCTCCGGCGGGTTGACACGAGGGTGGGGTCGACCTCACCGTACATACAACATGTACGGACACGCTGTCCGTACATGCCTGGCACGATGACGGAGAACCCATGACCCGCAACGACGCGACCGACAGAACGATCGTCCCGATCTTCGACTTCATGAACCGCATCCCCGGCGGCCTCATGCTCATCCCCCTGGTGCTCGGCTCCATCGTCGGAACGTTCGCGATGCCCGCCCTGGAGATCGGCAGTTTCACCACGGCACTGTTCAAGGACGGCGCGCTGGCACTCATCGCGCTCCTGATCTTCGCCACCGGCACCCATGTCACCGCGCGGACCAGCGGTCCCGTCCTGGCCCACGCCGCCGTGATCCTGACCGCGAAGTCGCTGATCCCGGCCACCGCCGTCGTGCTGCTGGGACTCGCCGTCGGGCTCGACGGCATCGCGGGCGTGTCGATCCTGGCCCTGCTGGTCGCCGTCGACAACTCCAACGGCGGCCTGTGGCTCGCCTTCACGGGACGCTACGGCGACAAGCGGGACCGCGGCGCGTACGTGTCCTCCGCGGTGAACGACGGCCCGTTCCTCTCGATGGTCTTCCTCGGTGTCTCCGGCCTCGCGGCCATTCCCGGCACGCTGCTGCTGGCCGCCATCGTCCCGTTCGTCCTGGGCATGCTGGTCGGCAACCTCGACCCCAAGTGGCGTGACGTCATGCGGAGCACGCCCAGCATCGTGATCCCGTTCTTCGCCTTCGCGCTCGGCACCGGCATCGACCTGGGCAACGTGGTCCGCGGCGGCGCCTCCGGTCTGCTCGTCGGCGCCATCGTCGCCCCGTTCACCGGCGCGCTCGTCTACTTCGGCTACCGCCACGTCCTGCGCCGCGGCGCCAAGAGCGGCATCGGCTTCGCCGCGGGCACCACCGCCGGCAACGCCATCGCGACCCCCGCGATCGTCGGCGCCGCCGACCCGCAGTTCGCCCCCTACGTCGAGACGGCCACCGCCCAGGTCGCCGCCTCCGCCCTCATCACCGCCATCCTCGCCCCGCTGATCGCCTCCTGGGTCCTCAAGCGCCAGGGCGGCCTGACCGTCGTCGACGAGGAGGGCCGCGAGATCGGCGAGGGCAAGGAGGGCAGCCCGGCGGACGGGCCCGCGGCCCCGGACTCCGACGGCGACGGCGACGGCGACGACCGGGACGTGCGGCTGTGAGCGGCCGCGTCCTGGTGGTCGCGGACGACCTCACCGGAGCCAACGACACCGGTGTGCAGTTCGCCCTCGCCGGGTGGAGCACCACGCTCCGCCTCGGCGGGGACGCCCCCGCGCCGGTCGGCCCCGGCCACGCCACGGCGCTCTCCACCGACTCGCGCGCCCTCCTCTCCGAGGCGGCGTCGGCCGCGACCCGGGCCGCCGTGGAGGCCGAGGGACTCGACGACGGCGACCATCTCTACCTCAAGACCGACTCCACGCTGCGCGGCTCCGTGGCCGCCCAGATCGCGGGCGCCCTGTCGGCGCGGTCCGGCTCGCCGGAGCGCACCATCGTCGTACTCTGCCCCGCCTACCCGGCGATGGGCCGCACCGTCCGCCAGGGACGGCTCATGGTCCACGGGGAGCCCGTCACCCGATCCCCCGCCGGACGTGACCCGGTCACCCCCGTCACCCGCGATCTGCTGACCGAGCTGGTGCCGGGCGCGGTGACCGTGCCCGTCGAACCGTCCGCCGGAGCCTGGGCCCGGGCGATCGACGCGGCGAGCACTCGCGGCGCGGTGATCGCCGCCGACGCGAGCACCGACGAGGAACTGGCCCGTCTGGCCGAGGCGATCCTCCTGCTCGGACCCCGCGCGGTCCCCGCCGGCTCCGCCGGGCTCGCCGCGCCACTCGCCGCGCTCTGGCGCGCGGGCGGCGGGCGGCCGGACCGGGCGGTGCCACCTCCCACGGCGCACCGGCCGCTGGTCCTGGTCACCTCCCACCACGCGGTCGCCCGCGCCCAGGTGACCGCCGCGGAGGCCGACGGCTCGGTCACCGTGGTGCGCACCGAGATCGACGCGCTGCTGCGCGGCGAGACCCCCGCGCCACCCGCCGGTGACGGTCCTCTCGTCCTGCTCTCCCCGGACGAGCGGGCCCGGCCGGGCCACTCCGGGCCGCTCGCCACGGCACTCGCCGAGCGGGCGGTGGCACTGCTGGACGGCGCCACCCGCCCCTTCGACGCCGCGGTGCTGATCGGCGGCGACGGCGCCGAGGCGTTCCTCACCGCCGTCGGCTCCCACGGCATCGCCGTCCGGGGCACGCTGCTCGAAGGCGTGCCCGACGGACGGATCGCCGGCGGCTCGCGAGACGGCCTCGCCGTGGTGACCAAGGCCGGCGGCTTCGGCGACGAGACGACCCTCACCCTGCTTCTGCGCTCCCTGCGCACCCCCACCCGAACGGAGACCTCTCGATGACCAGGCCCTTGCTCGCCCTCACCGTCGGCGACGTGGCCGGGATCGGCCCCGAGATCACGGCCCGGTCCCTCCTCCACCACCCCGAGTTGCGCGAACGCTGCGTGCCCGTGGTGGTCGGCGACGCCGACTCCCTGCGGCGCGGCTGCGAGACGATCGGCGCGGACCCGGCCGCGGTACGGGTCCTGGACCGTCCCGGCGACGCGTCCAACGACCCGCGGCTGATCGAGGTCGTCCAGGCCGGCCCGTCCCTGGCCCACGTGCCGTTCGGCGAGATCCACGCCGACGCCGGCGACGGCGCCCACCGCTATGTGGTGACCGCCGTGGAACTCGCCAAGCGCGGCGAGGTCCAGGGCATCGTGACCGCGCCGCTGAACAAGGCGGCCATGCACGCCGCGGGCCACCGGTTCCCCGGTCACACCGAGCTCCTCGCCCACGAGTTCGGGGTCAGGAACTTCTCACTGGTGCTGTCCGCCGGCGACCTCTACTTCTTCCACCTCACCACCCACGTCTCGCTGCGGGACGCCATCGACGGCGTGACGCCCGAGCGGACCGACGCCGTCCTGACGCTGGCCGGGGCGTTCACCAAGGCGCTGGGCCGGCCCGGGGAGCGCATCGGCCTGGCCGGGCTCAACCCCCACGCGGGCGAGAACCGGATCTTCGGGGACGAGGACGCCGATGTGCTGGCCCCCGCGGTGGAGCGTGCCCGCGCCGCCGGACTCGACGTCCACGGCCCGCTGCCGGCGGACGCCCTGATCCCCCAGGCCGTGAAGGGCCGCTGGAACCTGGTCGTGGTCTGCTACCACGACCAGGGCCACGCCCCCTTCAAGGCGGTGTACGGCGACGACGGCGTCAACATCACCGTCGGCCTGCCGGTGGTGCGGGTCTCCGTCGACCACGGCACCGCGTTCGACATCGCGGGCAAGGGCATCGCGCGGGAGGCCAGCCTGGTGCTCGCGGCCGAGCGCGCCGCCGCACTCGCACCCGGATGGGATCATGTGTGGCGCGCGGCGCGGGAAGCCGAAGGCACGCGCGACGCCGGCTGACGGCGCCCGGAGGGCGACGTGGCGCCGAGGACCGACGAGGAGAACACGTGGCCAGGACGCCGTTGCACGCACGGATCTCCGACGACCTGCGCGGACGCATCCACGACTGGGAGCTGAGCCCCGGTGACCTGCTGCCCTCGGAGAGCGCGCTGCAGGAACAGTTCGCCGTCTCCCGCTCCGTGGTCCGCCAGGCCCTCTCCACCCTGGAGGCGGAGGGCCTGGTGCGGCGGGCCAAGGGGCGGGGCACGGTCGTGGCGCCGCGCGGCGAACTCCACCGTGACGTCGACCTCTCCTCGGGCCTGATGGCCCAGCTCCAGCAGCGCGGCACCCGGACCACCACCGAGGTGCTGCGGCTGGAGCAGGCCGAACCACCTCAGCACGTCACCTCGCTCGGCGCCCCGGTGACGCTCCTGGAGCGGCTGCGCCGGGTCGACGGCCGGCCCGCCGCCTTCATCCGCACCTACCTCCCCGTCGGCATCGGGGAGGCACTCGGCCGGGAAGCCCTGACCGACACCTCGCTGCACCAGGTGGTGGCCGAGGTCACGGGGCGCCGGGTCGCGGACGGGCGGCGGACGATCCGCGCCGTGGCCGCCGCCCCGCCGCTCGACACGGTGCTCGACGTGGCCGCCGGGGCTCCGCTGCTCCTGCTGGAGGGGATGAGCGTGGACCAGGACGGCCGGCCGGTGGAGGAGTTCTCCACCTGGCACCGTTCGGACCGCATCGCCTTCGACCTGACGCTCCAGCCCGGCACTCCCCCCGCCGGGCCCCGGAACGGCTCCGGTGCCGCCGCCGGTGACCTGACCGGCCGGGTGGACCGGGCCGCCGCCCTGGCCGAGGAGGCGCTGGCGGAACTGCGGGCGATCCGCCGGTCGCTGTGAGCTGGTACTCCGTGGCCTGACCCGTTCGCTTCCGGCGACGGTCGTGGGCTCGAGATGTGTATAAGAGACAGAGCCCGCCCGGCCCGGGCGGGCGGGGTTCCGGCGCACGGGCCGGGCGGGCTCGCGCGTTCCGAGAACCCCCGGCGGGCCCGCCCGCCACCGGCACAACGACCGCGCATGCCACCGGACCGGCCGGGAGACGGCCACCGGTACCCACCCGGCCGGTGGACCCTCCCGACGCGGTCACGGTCAGCGGGCCGCCGCCAGCCGTTCCCGATAGCTCCGGACCACCGCCGCGTCCCGGTAGGGCTCCAGCCGCCGCTCGAAGTCCTGGATGTACTCGTGGGCGCGGACCGACCGCATCTCCGCAGCCTGCTGCGCCGCCTCCGAGGCCAGCGCGCACGCCTGCTCCAGCTCACCGAGCCCGAGGCGGGCGGTGGCCAGCACCACCCGGCAGAACAGCCGGCTGCGGGCGTAGGCCGGGCCACGCAGCTGGAGCGACCGCTCGGCGTGCCGGGCGGCGGCCCGGTGCTGCTGGAGATCGCGATGACAGTGCCCGCACTCGTCGGCGAGCTGCGCCTCGTCGAAGAACCGCGCCCAGTAGGGCACCTCGTCACCCGGACGGGACGCCTCCACCGCCCGCTCGGCGCGCGCCAGCGCCGCCGTGCAGGCCCGGACCTCGCCGAGCAGGCCGTGCCCGCGCGCCTCGACCGCGTGCAGCAGCGCCTGCACCGCGGGCGGAGCGGAACTGGCGGTGCCCTGCTGCGCGACGCGGGCCAGCTGGACCGCCTCCCGGCCATGGCCCAGGTAGACGGCCTGGCGGCTCATGGAGACCAGGACGTAGCTGCCGTAGCCCCGGTCACCGGCTGCCTGGGCCAGGCGCAGCGCCTGTACGAAGTAGCGCTGCGCCAGGCCGTGGGCTGCGATGTCGTACGCCGTCCACCCGGCCAGCCGCGTCAGGTCCGCGGCGGCGGAGAAGACCCGCCGGCCCGTCTGCTCGCTGTAGCTGCCGCGCAGGAGCGGCTCCAGCTCGTGTTCGAGGTAGCGGATCAGCGCCTGCCGGGCGTGGCCGCCGCCGTAGGCGTTGTCGAGCTTGCGGAACAGGTCGGCGACCGAGTGCAGCGCCGCGATGTCACCGGCGGTGACCCGCTGGCCGGGGCCGCGCTCGGTGCGGTCGCGATGACCGCCGGGCGCCACGCCCGGTTCGGGCACACCCCGCAGGGGCCCGCGCACCTGCTCGGGCACCCGCACCCCCGAGCGGTGCTGGCCGGACAGCGCGGACACCGCCGACGGCAGGCCGACGGGACGGCCGACGGTGGGCCCGGGCGGGTGCCCCGGCAGTCCGCGCAGCGGCTGCGCGCCGGGAGCGGCGGAGGAGCCGCCGGCGGGGCCGGGCGCCTGGGCGGGGACCCCGCCGGGGACGGGATCGGGTTCGCCGCGCGCGACCCGTTCGTCGGGACGCCCGATCAGCCAGTCACGGCTGGGGACGACCAGCCCTGCCGGGGTGAAGGCGATCTTCCGCAACTCGGCGTAGGTGCCGGAGTCCTTGCGCCAGAGCCCGGCGACGATGTCGACCGCCTCCGTCGGGCCGGCGGCGAACTCCAGCCCGGCGTAGACCGGGGCGCACGCCTCCAGCCCGAGGTCCTGGGCGGTGAGCCGACGGCCGAGACGACGGGTGAAGACCTCGGCGATCAGCGCGGGGGTGGTGCCGCGCGGACGTTGACCCCGCAGCCATCTGGTCACCGATGTCTTGTCGTAGCGGAGATCGAGTCCGTGTTCCAGCCCGAGCTGGTCGACGCGTCTGGCGAGCCCGGCATGGGAGAACCCTGCCTCGGCGATCAGGGTCGCGAGCTGGCGGTTGGGGCTCCGCCGGGTGGAGGGGGAGGAGGTCGTGCCTCCGGGCCGTTCCGTGGACATCAGCAGATCTCTCTCGTGGAACCCCGGCCGGGCCTTTACCGCGGACGGGAGGACGGGCGTGAATGTAGCCGCATCCGAGGCCCGTATTCGTGGCTTTGGCGGGGATTCATCCATACGTGTGAGTAAGGGCCCACGGAGGTCACGGAAGCGTCCGGCCGTACAGTGGAGGTCGGCCCGGCACGCGACCCGCCCCCAGGGGCGACGCGGCGGCCCGCAAGGCGGGAAACCGCAGCGCACAGCGAAGGAGCGGCAGTGAGCGAGCTGCGCTTTGTCCATCTGGGCTTCGGCGCGGAGGCGGTGGACTACCAGGCCGCCTGGGACGAGCAGCGCCGGGTGCACACGGCCCGGTTCGCCGACGAGATCCCCGACACCTGCCTCCTGCTGGAGCACCGGCCGGTCTACACCGCCGGGCGCCGCACCGAGGAGAGCGAACGCCCCCTGGACGGCACCCCCGTCATCGATGTGGACCGGGGCGGCAAGATCACCTGGCACGGCCCCGGCCAGCTGGTGGGCTATCCCATCCTCAAGCTGCCCCGGCCCGTCGACGTGGTGGCCCACGTCCGGCGGCTGGAGGAGGCGCTGATCCGCGTCTGCTCGGCGCTCGGGCTGGAGACCACCCGGATCGAGGGGCGCAGCGGGGTCTGGGTGCTGGGCGAGGCCCGCACAGCGCCCGCGCCGGGGCTGGGCGGCCTGTCGCTGGACTTCGACCCCCGGCTCCACGACGAGGAGTTCGACCCGCGGCTGAGCGGCCCGGAGTACGCGCCGTCCAACGCGGGTCAGCGGGGCGAGGACCGCAAGCTGGCGGCCATCGGGATCCGGGTGGCCAAGGGCGTCACCATGCACGGGTTCGCGTTGAACGTCGCGCCCGACAACACCTCTTTCGACCGGATCGTGCCCTGTGGCATCCGCGACGCCGGTGTGACCTCGCTCGCACACGAGCTGGGCCGGGAGGTGTCCGTCGCCGAGGTGCTGCCGATGGTCGAGCGGGAGCTGCGCGCGGTGCTGGACGCGGCCGCCCCGGTGCCACGGGCCGTGTAACCGTGGAACAGGCGCCCGCTGGGCTCACGCGAGCCCGTGGCGGGCGCGGGGCGCCCGCCACGCGTGGGCGCAGCGCCCGGCGTCGACCGGGTCACACCGGGCCTCCGCCCGGACAAGCAAAGGCGTACCCTGGTGTTCGCCGAAGAATCGAAAGTGTAGGGAGCCGGACGTGTCCGCTGTCGCACCCGACGGTCGCAAGATGCTCCGTCTGGAGGTCCGGAACAGCCAGACCCCGATCGAGCGCAAGCCCGAGTGGATCAAGACCCGGGCGAAGATGGGCCCCGAGTACACCGCCCTGCAGGGCCTGGTGAAACGCGAGGGGCTGCACACGGTCTGCCAGGAGGCGGGCTGTCCCAACATCTTCGAGTGCTGGGAGGATCGCGAGGCGACCTTCCTCATCGGTGGCGAGCAGTGCACCCGCCGCTGCGACTTCTGCCAGATCGACACCGGCAAGCCCGCCGAGCTGGACCGCGACGAGCCCCGCCGGGTCGCCGAGTCGGTCAAGCAGATGGAGCTGAAGTACGCCACCATCACCGGCGTCGCCCGGGACGACCTGGAGGACGGCGGCAGCTGGCTCTACGCGGAGACCGTGCGGCAGATCCACGCGATGATGCCCGGTACCGGCGTCGAACTGCTCATCCCCGACTTCAACGCGGTGCCCGAGCAGCTGGCCGAGGTCTTCTCGACCCGGCCCGAGGTGCTGGCGCACAACGTCGAGACCGTGCCCCGGATCTTCAAGCGCATCCGCCCGGCGTTCCGCTACGAGCGGTCGCTGGAGGTGCTGACCGCCTCGCGCGAGGCGGGCCTGGTCACCAAGTCCAACCTGATCCTCGGCCTGGGCGAGACCCGCGAGGAGGTCAGCAAGGCGCTGCGCGACATGCACGCGGCGGGCTGCGAGCTGATCACCATCACCCAGTACCTGCGGCCCACGCCGCGCCACCACCCGGTGGAGCGCTGGGTGAAGCCCGACGAGTTCGTGGAGCTCCAGCAGGAGGCCGAGGAGATCGGCTACGCCGGCGTCATGTCCGGCCCGCTGGTGCGTTCCTCCTACCGTGCCGGGCGGCTCTACCGTCAGGCGATGGACCGGCGCGAGGCCGCTTCCTCCGCCGCCTGAGCCCTGACGACGGCACCCCCGACGCCACGCGGGTGGCCCGGCCGTACGGCCGGGCCACCCGCGTCGTCCGTGCCTGAAGGGCACGGCGCCGTCCCGGGCGGGTCACCACCGTCCCGGCAACGTAAACTTGCGAGTGACTGTTCGGCTCGACGCCGCCCGCACCGCGCTCGTCCCGGCACTGCCCGACGCCCACGCGCGGCGGGGCGGTGGACCGGGCTTTGGGACGAAGAAGAGGATCCATGGCGAGGAAGAAGAAGAAAGCCGACCCCGAGAACCCGGGCAGACTGCGGCAGATCGGTCTCACCTACAAGATGACCCGGCGGTCCGACCGCTGGATCGGCTGGATCATCTCCGGTGTGGGTCTGGGCACGTTCGGTGTGGTCCTCGGCATCGGCTTCCTGATCGGCCACCCGATCTACCTGGGCTTCCTCGGCTTCCTGGTGGCGCTGCTGGCGACCGCGATCATCTTCGGCCGGCGTGCCGAGCGCGCGGCCTACGGCCAGATGGAGGGCCAGCCGGGCGCCGCCGCCGCGGTGCTGGAGAACATCAAGCGCGGGTTCGTCATCACACCGGCGGTCGCGCTCAACCGCAACCAGGACGTGGTGCACCGCGCGGTCGGCAAGTGCGGTGTCGTGCTGGTGGCCGAGGGCAACCCCAACCGGGTCAAGGGCCTGCTCGCCGCCGAGAAGCGGCGCATGGCCCGGGTCGTCTCAGACGTTCCGGTGCACGATGTCATCGTCGGCCGGGAAGAGGGCCAGGTTCCGCTGGGCAAGCTGCGCAGCAAGATCATGAAGCTGCCGCGGCTGATGCCCGGCCACCGCGTGACCGAGGTCAACGACCGGCTGCGCGCCATGGGCGACCTGATGAAGAACATGCCGGTCCCGAAGGGGCCCATGCCGAAGGGCATGAAGATGCCTAAGGGGCAGATGCCCAAGGGCCGCTGAGCGCGCCCACTCCCCCACGGGTTCACGAAGGGCCGGGTGCCCGACCGGAGACGGTCGGCACCCGGCCCTTCGTCATGGCTGGGACGCCGCGCGAGAGAGCGGGCATGAGAGGACGAGCCGCACCGGCGGCAGGCGGAACGGGGACGACCACAGCCACAGCCACCCGGCGCGGCGCGCGGCCTCGGTCAGATGCGGACCTGCACCGCGCCGGCGAGGCGGTCGTGGAGACCGCGCTGGTCACGGTCCCAGATCAGGGCGGGGACGGCCATGGCCAGCAGCACGGTGCGCAGCGCTCCGCGCGGGAAGGTGAGACGTCCGCCGTGGACGGAGACCACCCGCAGGCCGAGCATCCGCTTGCCGGGGGTGGTGCCGATGGTGCCGACGGTCAGGATCGCCATGACGACGAAGACGGCCAGGGTCCAGTTGCCGACGGAGGTGCGGTCGGCGGCGAGCAGACCGTATGCGATCACCATGCAGAGCAGCCAGTCGATGGCGAGGGCGGCGACACGGCGCCCCGGGCCCGCGATCGAGCCCGGGCCCTCCTCGGGCAGTCCGAGGCGCCTGCCCCGGTAGCCGAACTCGACGCCCATCTGCTCGGCCGCCGCGCGGGGGCCGGAGAGCCACGATCCGATTGCCTGCCGCTTGTCCACGGCTCCACGGTAACGCCTGGCGTCCGGAGACCCGCGACCGGCCCGGGGAGGCGGATGACGGGCACGGTTCGCGCGTGGAGTGTGCGGCTCGCCTCACCGGAAAGACGTGATGTGTCTGGTTAACATCGTTGAAACAGGTGAGTCATTCCCGAGTAATGGCCTGTTCTTAGGGTCGACCCCGGCAGGTCACCGCACTGGGCTGCCCATCGAGCTGCAACGCCCCGTCCTCGCGGCGGGCAAGGAGGACTCCGGATGTTCCAGAACGCCGACGAGATCAAAAAGTATATTTCGGACAACGACGTCAAGTTCATCGACGTCCGCTTCTGCGACCTGCCGGGCACCATGCAGCACGTCACGGTTCCGGTCCAGACGTTCGACCCGGACGAGCCGCTGATGTTCGACGGCTCGTCGATCCGCGGCTTCCAGGCCATCCACGAGTCCGACATGTCGCTCCTCGCGGACCTCTCCACCGCCCGGGTGGATCCGTTCCGCAAGGACAAGACGATCAACATCAACTTCTTCATCCACGACCCGATCACGGGTGAGGCCTACAGCCGCGACCCGCGGAACATCGCCAAGAAGGCCGAGGCCTACCTCGCCTCCTCCGGCATCGCGGACACCGCCTACTTCGGCCCCGAGGCCGAGTTCTACGTCTTCGACGACGTGCGGTTCGAGACCAAGGCCAACGCCGGTTACTACCACATCGACTCGGTCGCGGGTGCCTGGAACACCGGCGCGATCGAGGAGGGCGGCAACCGCGGCTACAAGGTCCGCTACAAGGGCGGCTACTTCCCGGCCCCGCCGGTCGACCACTTCGCCGACCTGCGCGCCGAGATCAGCCTGGAGCTGATGAACGCCGGTCTGGAGGTCGAGCGCCAGCACCACGAGGTGGGCACCGCCGGCCAGGCCGAGATCAACTACAAGTTCAACACGCTGCTGGCCGCCGCCGACGACCTGATGCTCTTCAAGTACCTGGTGAAGAACGTCGCCTGGCGCAACGGCAAGACCGCGACCTTCATGCCCAAGCCGATCTTCGGCGACAACGGCTCCGGCATGCACGTGCACCAGTCGCTGTGGACCGGCGGCCAGCCGCTGTTCTACGACGAGCAGGGCTACGCCGGGCTCTCCGACACCGCGCGCTACTACATCGGCGGCATCCTCAAGCACGCCCCGTCGCTGCTGGCCTTCACCAACCCGACGGTGAACTCCTACCACCGCCTGGTGCCCGGCTTCGAGGCCCCGGTGAACCTGGTCTACTCGCAGCGGAACCGTTCCGCCGCGATGCGCATCCCGATCACCGGCTCGAACCCGAAGGCCAAGCGCGTCGAGTTCCGCGCCCCGGACCCGTCCTCCAACCCGTACCTGGCGTTCTCCGCGCTGCTGCTCGCGGGCCTCGACGGCGTGAAGAACAAGATCGAGCCGGCCGAGCCGGTCGACAAGGACCTGTACGAGCTGGCCCCCGAGGAGCACGCCGGCATCCCGCAGGTCCCGACCTCCCTGCCCGAGGTGCTCACCGCCCTGGAGGAGGACAACGAGTACCTGCAGGCCGGCGGCGTCTTCACCTCCGACCTGATCGAGACCTGGGTCGACTACAAGCGGGAGAAGGAGATCGCCCCCATGCAGCTCCGCCCGCACCCCCACGAGTTCGAGCTGTACTTCGACGTGTGACATAGGCGCAGCTCAGGGCACCCATCGGTGCCCATGGGCAGCGTGAACGCCGTCGGCCGCTCCCCCCGCGTCTCGGGGGCGAGCGGCCGACGGCGTTCGCGACACGTCCGGGCGGCGGGCTCATACGCCGCCCCACTCTCGAACGAGCCCCTTCCCCTTACTTGCCCACGACGAAGAGGAGGTAGAGGAAGGCGGCGAAGACATGGCTGCCGATGAGGTAGAAGGACAGCCGGATGAGGAGACCTCGGGGGAAGCGGCCCTCGCCCCGTTCCTCTCCGTGGCCCGCGGAGGGCTCGGGGGCCGGCTTCCGCTCGTTGTCGTCGGTGGTCTCGCTCGGCATGTCGGCGCCTTCCGGGGTCGGTGCGCCGGGGCGGCGCGTGCGGGGCTGCGTCACGAGGTGACGGGGTTGCGGGATTGCGGTGGGCACGGCGGCACGGGCGTCACGGCGTCATCCGGTCGGCGCGCCGTCCAGGCAGAGGGCGCCGGCGGGGGAACGCAGCAGGGTGTGGACGAAGAGCAGGTCGGTCCCGCCGGGGGACGCGGCGGTGATCCGGTGCGGGGTGAGGCTGTCGAAGTGGGCGGCGTCGCCGGGTTCGAGTGTGTGGCGGGCCTCGCCGAGGGTCAGGCCGAGCCGCCCGTCGAGGACGTACAGCCACTCCTCCCCGGGGTGGACACGCACCAGGTCGTTCTGGGTGCCGGGTGGTACGTGGACGCGCAGTGCCTGCATGGCGCGTTGGGAGCCTCCGGCCTGGCGGTAGGTCCAGCCGCCCGCTTCGACGGCCTCGGGCCGGCCGGCGCGGATGATCGGGTCGCGTTCCGGAGGGGTCTCGCCCAGCAGTTCGGCGACGGTGGTGCCGTAGGTGCGGGCGAGCGCGAGCAGCATCGGCAGCGACGGCTGTCGCAGGCCGGTCTCCAGGCGGGAGAGGTGTGCGGGCGAGAGGCCCAGCCGCGCGGCGGCGGCCTCCAGGGTGTGGCCGGCGCTCCGGCGGAGTTCGCGGAGCCGGGGCGCGATGGCGGGGACGTCCGGGCCGGGCTCGGGCGGTGTGGGACCCATGGGCTCATTGAGCCATGGAGTTGCCTCACAGGCAAAAATATTGCCCGAGAGGTAAATTCCTCACGGGCGGCGGCGCGGAGACGGCGACCTGTGAGGGCGCGGGCCGGGCACCCCCAAGGATGATGACATGACTGAGGGCCCCGTCTCTCCGGGGCCCTCAGCCGAGAGTCTGCGGTTGACCGCCGTACCGACGACCCCGGAGGTGGGGCGTCGCGGTCGTTGTCGCTCTCTCGTCAGTCCTTCTTGTCGCCGTCCTTGTCGCCCTTGCCCGTCAGGGAGTCCTTGACGCCGGCGACGCGGCCCTTGAGGCCCTCCGCGCCTTCCTTGGCGCTACCCTTGGCCTGGTCCGTCTTGCCTTCGGCCTTGGCCCGGTCATTGCCGGTGATCTTGCCGATCGCCTCCTTGGCCTTGCCCTTCAGGCGGTCTGCGGCTCCGTCGTTGCTCATGGAGATCTCCTAGACGCTAGGTGGCTGGCGTTCGGTCTGAGATCGAGGATAGTGCGCCGGAGTGAATTCACCCCGTTTAGTACGGCCGGGCGTGTCGTCCCCCTTCCTCCCCTTCCGTCGCCTTCCTGAGCTACGAGTCCCGATGGCGTTCAGTCGCCGGCGGGGGCGAGGTCAGGCTCGGCGATCACCACGTCCAGGGTGCGCGGCCCGTGCACCCCCTCGACCCGCCGCAGTTCGATGTCGCTGGTCGCGGAGGGTCCGGAGACGAGGGTGAGGGGCGCGGTCGGGTCCAGCCCGGCCAGCGCTTCGGGGACGTCGCCCACGATCTGGTCCGCGCGGACCACACACAGGTGGTAGTCAGGCAGCAGGGTGAGGGCGCGGCGGCCCTGGCCCGGCCCGGCGTCGAGCACCAGGGTGCCGGTGACGGCGATGGCCGTTGCGACGACGGTGAGGACCCCGTCGGCGGCGTCCAGGGCGTCGACGGTCAGGGGCGGGCTGTCCCGCAGCAGGGTGGGCGCGCCGGCCCCGTCGTCCACGTGGGCCAGCAGCTCTTCCGGGAGCCCGTCGGGCACCACCAGGCCGCGCACCCCGCGCCGCCGCAGGGCCGCCGCGACGGCGCGGGCTGGGTCGGCGGTCCGTACGACCGTCGCCCGGTAGTCGGTGACGCGCTCGGCGAAGAGGCCGACGGGGTCGGGCCCGGCGTGGTCGCGCCGGTAGTGACGCGGCACCTCCACCGATGCCACCGTTTCGGCCGCCCCGTCCGTCCCCGGTGCGGTCGCGCCCAGTGCTGCCCGGATGCGGCCGAGCACGGCCTCCCGTCCGGTCGCGGGGTACTCCCGACTCATGGGGCCTCCTCGTCGGTCCCGCCACGGGTCCGCCGCCACCAGTCGCGGAAGGACTCGGCGGGCGGCGCCGGAGTGTCGCGGGTGTCGGACCAGTGGTGGAGCGGGCCGGGCAGCCGGCGCAGTGTGCCGTCGCGGGCGAGCAGCCGTCCGCCGAGCCGCCCGGCGCGCTGCGCGCGGGCGAGCAGCCGTGGTGAGCCGAGGACGACGGCCGCTGCCTTCATCGCCGCTGCCTCCGGGGTGGGCAGCGGGTTGCGTCCGGTGCGGCGCGCCTCGACGGATCGGGCGCGCAGGTGGACCAGCACTTCCGGGATGTCGATCTTCACGGGGCACGCCTCGTAGCAGGCGCCGCAGAGGGTCGAGGCGAACGGCAGGGAGTTGACGTGGCCGGCGTCGCTGAGCTGTGGGCTGAGGATGGCGCCGATCGGACCCGGGTAGACCGAACCGTAGGCGTGGCCGCCGGTGCGTTCGTAGACGGGGCAGACGTTGAGGCAGGCCGAGCAGCGGATGCAGCCCAGTGCCTGGCGGCCGACCGGGTCGGCGAGGGTCGCGGTGCGGCCGTTGTCGAGCAGCACCAGGTGGAAGGCGCGTGGGCCGTCCCCTTCGTGCACGCCCGTCCACAGGCTGGTGTACGGGTTCATCCGCTCGCCCGTGGAGGAGCGCGGCAGCAACTGGAGGAAGACCTCCAGGTCGCTGAAGGCGGGCAGCACCTTCTCGATGCCCATGACGGTGATGAGCGTCTCGGGAAGGGTCAGGCACATCCTGCCGTTGCCCTCGGACTCCACGACGGCGACGGTCCCGGTGTCGGCGGCGGCGAAGTTGGCGCCGGAGACGGCGACGCGGGTGCGGGTGAGCCGGTCGCGCAGGTGCAGCCGGGCGGCCTCGGCCAGGGCGCGCGGGTCGTCGGTCAGGTCCTCGGGTGCGGGGCGGCCCCACTCCCCCATCGCCCGGTGGAAGATGTCGCGGATCTCGGCGCGGTTGCGGTGGATGGCGGGGACGAGGATGTGCGAGGGGCGGTCCTCGCCGAGCTGGACGATGAGTTCGGCGAGGTCGGTCTCGTAGGCGGTGACCCCGGCGGCGGCCAGCGCGCCGTTGAGGCCGATCTCCTGGGTGGCCATCGACTTGACCTTGATGACCTCGCGCTCGCCGGTGGCGCGGACGAGGTCGGTGACGATCCGGTTGGCCTCGGCGGCGTCGGCCGCCCAGTGCACGGTGCCGCCGGCGGCGGTGACGCTCTCCTCCAGCCGCAGCAGATGGGTGTCGAGCCGGAGCAGGGTGTCGCGCTTGATGGCGGCGGCCGCCTCGCGCAGCTCCTCCCAGTCGTCGAGTTCGGCGGCGACGGCGCGGCGCTTGTCGCGGATGGTGGTGGTGGCGCGGCCGAGGTTGGTGCGGAGCTGGGTGTCGGCGAGGGCGGTACGGGCGGCGTCGGGAAAGGCGGGGGCGCCGAGCCAGACGACGTTGTCAGGGGCGTCCCGGGTGGGGGCG
>NZ_BHZI01000065.1 GCF_004305975.1 Streptomyces otsuchiensis | reverse complement strand
CTCACCGCCCCACCGCCCCACCGCCCCACCGATGTTCCGGAGAGCACTCATGACGACCGAGCCCGAGTCCCGTCCCGTCCCGGCCGACGGCGGTTCCGTAGCGGGGAGCGACGGCCAGGCCGACGCCTACGCCGACGCCTACGCCTACGCCGACGCCTTCGTCGGCCCGGTGGCCGTGGTGGACGGGGAGACCGGCGCGGCGCTCGGCTGCTCGGCGCCGCCCGGCGCCCTGGAGCCGCAGCCCGAGCCCGTCCGCCCGGGAGAGCCCGACTTCCGGGAGCCCACGGACGCGGAGCGGCAGGCCGCCGAACAGCTGCCGCCCGGCTCGCTGCTGTGGGCGATCGACCGTCACTTCGCGCCGGTCGAGGGCGAGCCGCCGCCCGTGTGGGCGCTGGCGGGCCACTGGTTCACCGGCGAGGACCAGGAGGTCGCGGGATGGGTCCCCAACGCCGACCACCGGCCGTCGCCGGACACCCTCGGCTGGCCCGCGCCCGCCGACGGCGTCGACGCGGCGGTGCGGACCATCGCCACCGGGTACGACGAGCCGGAGCTGCTGCCGTTCGCACTCGCGGACGCCGTCGTGGCGGTGTTCATCGACCCGGACGGCGAACCGGCGCCGACGGAAGCCCCCGACGGCACCCCGGCCGTGGCCGTCCTGCCCGTGCCCGACGCCGAACAGGCCCCGGAACTGCCCCCGTTCGCGGTGACCGGCGTACCGGCCCTGCTCGACCACATCCCCGACGGGCACGACGTGCTCTTCCTCAGCAGCACCGCCCCCGTGGCCCAGCGCGTCGCCACCGACTCTCTGCGCTCCGTCCTCGGCGTACTGGAGGAACGGCCCGAGCACCGCGCGCCCGGATGGGACACGCCCTACCCGGCCGGCCCGCGCGCCGTGGGCGGCACCGCCGATGAGGCGCTGCCCCCCGCGCCCCGCCCGGCGACCGCCACCGACGGCCCCTCGGCGCCACGCGTCACCGACACCGACACCGACACCCCGGAAGACGCGGAAGACGCGGAAGACCAGGACGGGGGCGCGGGCGAGAGCGGGGCCGAAGCCGACGGTGCCCAGGGGGACGGCGCCGCGACCGGCTCGGACGGCCGGGCGGGCTGATCACGGAGACCACCGCCGGTCCGGGCACAGCCGCCCGGCCCGGCCGTGCGGCACGATGACGGCATGGCTCATGTCGCGTTGTTCCACTCGGTTCTCGGCCTGCGCCGGGCCGAACTTCTCGCCGCTGAGCGGCTGCGCGGCGCCGGCCATGAGGTGGTCACGCCCGACCTGTTCGGCGGTGGGACCGCGACCACCGTGGAGGGAGGGCTCGATCTGCTTCAGCGGGTCGGCTGGGAGACGGCCGTCCAACGGGCACGGCTGGCCCTGGAGGCGGTACCGGACGAGGCAGTGCTGGCCGGTGTCTCCATGGGGACGGGGGTCGTCACCGAGCTGCTGCCCGAACGTCCCGCCGCCGCCGCGATACTCCTCCTGCACGCCGCGCCCGACCTTCCGGTCACCGTCCGTCCTGGGCTGAGGGTGCAGCTGCACGCCGCCGATCCGGACGACTTCGCGCCCGCCGAGAACGTCGCGGCGCTCCAGCGGGCGGCCCGGGAGCGAGGTGTCCGGCTGGAGGTCTTCCGCTATCCGGGCGCCGGCCACTTCTACACCGACCCGGAGCTTGACGAATTCGACGGCTCCGCGGCTGAGTTGACCTGGCGGCGCGTGCTGGAGTTCCTCGGCTGAGGCCGACGGAGGCGGCGGTGCCCGGGTCCACCCGACCAGGGCACCGCCGCCGTTCAGCTCGCGTGACTTACGGCCTACCGCTCACGGCTCACGGCTCGTTGACGAACCGCCAGGCGTGCTGTGGGTCGCACGGCCAGATCCGCAGCCGCTTGTCGGAATCGTCCGAGTCAAAAGCCAGCAGGCAGTAGTCGAAAGCGGCGAAGTTCCGGATGTAGTAGCTGCCGGGCTTCTGTTCGTCCAGCCACCACAGCTGGTTGTCGTCCATGTCGGGGAAACACCGCGCCTGGTAGGCGAGCGTGCCGCGCTCCGGGGAGCCCTTGCCGGGGAGGTCCAGGCAGTAACCGCCGCGGTCGTTGCGGATGGTGTAGAGCGGCGCGCCGGCGGGGCCGGCGTCCTCGAACCGCAGCTCCAGGTTCCAGCGGATGTCGTCGGTACCGTCCGAGCAGTCGACGTGCTGAAGACCCTGGTTGCGGTCGCCGGTGCCCGCACCGGGAGTGCCGACGCAGGTGCCGTTGCGGTCGTTCCTGATCAGCATCCGGTCCGTGGGTGGGCCGGTCTCCTGCTGGGTCCGGGTGTCCGCGACCGCCTCGGCCTTCTCCTCCTCGGGCTCGGGCTCCGGTTCCGGTTCCGGTTCGGGCTCAGGTTCCGGTTCGGGCTCGGGCTCGGGCTCCGGTTCGGGCTCAGGCTCGGGTTCTGGCTCGGGTGCGGGGGCCGGGGTCTCGACGACGAACTCGCCGGGCTGGTCGCTCTCGTCCTTCAGCAGCGCCTCGGCGGCGAGCGCGGTCACCGTCTCCTTGTCGTCCTCCGACCGGTCCAGCGCCAGGAACAGCAACGGCGTGGCGATCAGCAGCGCACCCGCCAGCGCCGCGCCCGCCAGGATCGGCTTGTTGGGACGGCCGTCACCGGCCCCCTCCGCGTCCGCCGGGCCGTCACCGCCGTCGGGCGGCACGGAACCGGCGGCAGCGGCCGCATGACCTGCGGCGCCACCACCCGCGCCACCCTCCGGGCCGGCGTCCGCGCGCGAACCGCGCAGCCAGCGGGACAGCCGCCCACCGGACGCGGCGGCAGCGGAACCGGTGGCGGAGTCCGCCCCGGTGTCGGCGTCGGGCGTCGTTGCCGGTGGCGCGGTCTCCGGTGCGGCGGCGGGCTCCGCCCGGGCGGCGGCCGGGCGGGACGGCTTGCCCAACGCGACCGCCGGACCGTCACCGCCGTCGTCTGCGGCCGGGTGCTCGGAGAAGTCGCTGTCTGCGGTGTTCCCGGCGGTGTTCCCGGCGGTGTTCTCTGCGGTGTTGGCGGCGGCGTTGTCGGCCGTGTTCCCGGCGGTGTTCGCCCCGTCCGTCCCGCCCGGCGCGCTCCGGGGCGGCTGCCCCTCTGCGTTCCCGGACACGGCACGGGACGTCTCCCCGCCGGCGGCGACAGCCCCCGGCGGTGTCGTCTCCGGTGAGCGCGACTCGGTGGGGGTGTCCGCCTCGGGTTCCGCGCCCGGCGCGCCCGGCGCGCCCGCCGGTCCCGTACCGGGGCTGGCCGCGCCCTCGGCGCGGTGCTGATCGGACATCGATCGTCTCCTTCCGGCCGCGGCCTTCGACAGCCGCGGGATGTGCGTCGCGAGGCCCGGGCGGGCCGGGACGTGGGGCCCCGGCCCGCCGTCGATCAGGGCTCGCGGACCAGCGTCCAGGCGTGGTTGTTCTTGTCGATCGGGTCGCAGGACCAGATCATCAGGACCTTGTTGGGGTCGTTGTTGTCGAAGGAGTCAAGGCAGAAGTCGCTGCTGGCGAAGTTCCGGATGAAGTACTTGCCCGGGGCCTTCTCGTCCAGCCACCACAGCTGGTTGTCCTCCATGTCCGGGAAGCAGCGGGCCTGGTGGACCTTGGTGCCCCGCTCCTTCGGGCCCTTGCCGGGGAGGTCCATGCAGTAGCCGGCGCGGTCGTTGCGGATCGTGTAGAGCGGGGAGCCGCCCGGCCCGGCGTTCTCGAACCGCAGCTCCAGGTTCCACCGCATGTTCTCGGTGCCCTGGCTGCAGTTCAGGTGCCGCAGCAGGTAGTTGCGGCCCCCGGTGCTCTCGTTGGAGTGGGCGACACAGGTGCCGTTGACGTCGTTCTTGATGAGCACCTGGTCCAGGGGCGGCCCGGTGTCCTGCTTGGTCCGCGCGGTGGCCGCTTCGGCGGCCTTCTCCTTCTCCGTCTCCGTCGGCTCGGGCTCCGGTTCCGGTTCGGGTTCGGGCTCGGGCTCCGGTTCGGGCTCCGGATCGGGGACGACGGCCGGTGCCGGTTCGGGATCGGGCTCCGGCTCCTCCTCTTCCTCCTCCTCGGGCTCCGGTTCGGGGACGGTGGGCGGCTCGGCGACGAACTCGGCCGGCTGGTCGCTCTCGTCCTTCAGCAGCGCCTCGGCGGCGAGCGCGGTCACCGTCTCCGTGTCGTCCTCCGACTGATCCAGCGCCAGGAAGAGCAGCGGTGTGGCGATCAGCAGCGCACCCGCCAGCGCGGCGCCCGCCAGGATCGGCTTGTTGGGACGACCGTCACCGGCCGCCTCGGCGTCCGCCGGGCCGCGCCCGCCGGGCGGCGGCGTCGCGCCCGCGGCGGCCATGGCGTGGCCCCCGGCGCCACCACCGGCGCCGCCCTCGGGACCGCCGTCCGCGCGCGAGCCACGCAGCCAGCGGGCCAGCCGCCCACCGGACGCGGCACCAGCACCGGCTCCAGCACCGGCTCCAGCACCGGCTCCCGCCGCAGCGGCACCTGCCCCGGCGGCCGCGGCACCGTTCTCGGCACCCGTGGCGTGGGACGACGACGCCTCCGCCTCCGGCTCGGGCACGGCGGCCGCGTCCGGTGTCACCTCCGAGGTCGCCGTGGCCTCCGGCCGGGCCGCGGACGGACGCGACGGCTTGCCCAGCGCCGTCGCCGGACCGTCACCCTCGCCCGCCGGCACGGACAGATCCTCGGAGAAGTCGCTCTCCACCGCGCCGGAGGGCGCGCCGTTACCTTCCTCACCGGCCGGTCGCGTCACCTCCGCCGCGCTCTCCGCGTCCGGGCCGCCGGACTCGGTCCGCGACCTCGCCTCCGAGGCACCGGACGCGGGGCGGGACGCGTCCCCAGCGGCCGTCCCCGGCGATGTCGACAGCGACTCCGACTCCGACGGACCGGACCCGGCAGCGGGACCCGCCTCCGAGGACGGTCGCGCACCGGGGCTGGGCGCGCCCTCGGCGCGGTGCTGATCGGACATGGATCGTCTCCTTCCGGCCGCCACGTTCGGCGGCCGCGGTGTGTGCGTCACGCGCTATGCGCGATGGGGGGGGTGAGGCGTGGGAGTGAGTCGTGTGGCGGGTGCGTCGACAGCCCGCCGGGTGGGGTGGTCGGTCAGCCGCTCACCGGCCCGGGCGGTCCGGCCCCGGCGCCCAGCGGGCCCGCGGCCCGCAGGTGGCGGTCCAGGCGGTCACGGTCCAGGCCGTCACGGTCCGGCCCGTCGCGCTCGCCCGCGTCCCGTCGGGACAGCTCACGGGCGAGCGCGGCGTGCAGCCGCTGCCGGGCGGGGGGCGTCAACGCGACCCGCACCACCTCGCGGGACAGCTCGGGGAAGAGGTAGCGGCCGGTGAGCCCGTCCGGTTCGGGCTCCCAGACCAGCACCCCCTCACGCAGCGCCGCCTCGACCCGGGCCAGCAGCTCGTCGGGGGTCGTGGCGCACACCCGGGCGAGCAGGTCGATGTCGACGGCGGGGCCGTCGAGCGCAGCGCGGTCGAGCATGGCCCGGGTGTCCTGGTCCAGCCGCGCCAGCCGCGCCTCGACGACGCCGCGCACGGCGGCGGGCACCCGGGCCCTCGGCCCGATCCGTCGCTCGGGCGGCAGGGCGAGGAACTGCGCCAGGACGAACGGGTTGCCGCCGGTGCGCTCGTGCAGGGCCCCCGCCTGGTCGGGCGGCCCGGCGCCGTCGCGGGCGGTGGTCAGCAGCGCGACCTGGTCCCGGGTCAGCGGCTCCGGCTCCAGCCACACCGCGCCCCGGCGCGCGAGGTCCGCCAGCAGGCCGCCGGTGACGCCCGGTGCGACGTCACGAACCGCCACGACGACGGCGACCGGCAGCTCCGGCAGCAACCCCGCGACCTGGCGCAGCAGACCGGCGAAGGCCGCGGGCGCCTCGTCGAGGTCGTCGACGAGGCAGAGCACCGGTGCCGTGGCGGCGGCGCCGCGCAGCGCGGCGAGCAGCGCCGTCACCGCGTCCGGTGCGCCTGACGGCCCCGGCCCGGCCGGTCCGGCGTCGGCCCCCGTACCGGCCTGCGGCCTCTCGCCGCGCGTGCCCGGCAGCTGGTCCAGCAGCCGGGCGGCGGGGTCGGCGCTGTCGCCGTAGGCGCCCGGCCCGCCGGACCGGACGACGGTGAACCCGGCGGCGGTGGCGCGGGCGGCGGCCTCCGCGAGCAGCCGTGACCGTCCGGAGCCGGGCGCGCCGGAGACGATCGTCCAGCGGCTCCGCCCGGAGGCCGCCGCCGTCAGCGTCTCGTCCAGCGCGGCGATCTCGTGCTCGCGGCCGACCAGCGGCAGCTCGTGCAGCGGCACCGGGGCGAGGCGGGCGGCACTGCCGGGAGCGGGCAGCGAACGGGCATCGGGCCGAGCCGAACGGTCGGGTGCGAAGGGTCCGGCGCCGGTGGCGTCCGCGCGCGGGGCCGCCGGGCCCGGCGCCGCCGATCCGAGTTCGACGGGCCCGCCGGCGGGCCCGTCGAGCAGGTCGGCGCTGTGCCGCAGGACGGCGGTGTGCAGCTCCCGCATCGCGGGGCTGGGGTCCAGGCCCAGCTCCTCCTTGAGCGTCCGCTGGAACCGCTCGAAGCAGCGCAGCGCCTCCACCGAGCGGCCGGAGCGGTACAGCGCACGCACCGTCAGCGCCCACGACGCCTCCCGCAACGGCGCCTCGGCGATGAGCCGTTCGGCGGCGGTCAGCGCCTCGTCCAGGTCGCCCTGGCGGAGCAGCACCATGGCGCGCAGTTCGGCGGCGTCCTGGCGCAGCGAGACCAGCCGCTCGGTCTCCACCTGCGCGAAGAGGTAGTCGTCGAGTTCGGCGAGTGGCCGGCCACGGCACAGGCGCAGCGCGCCTTCGGCGCCACCGCGCGCGCCGTCGAGGTCGCCGCGCGCCAGCGCCGCACGGGCGAAGGCGACGCTCTCCTCGAAGCACTTCACGTCGAGGTCGCGGGTGGCGAACGCCAGCCGGTAGCCGGTCGGTTCGCTGGTGAGGACGGTGGTCTCCCGGCCCGGGCGGCCCGGGTCGAGCGTGGCGCGCAACCGGCTGACATGGGCGCGGACCGAGGAGGCCGCGCCGGTGGGCGGCCGGCCGGGCCACAGGTCGGCGCACAGGTCGCGCACCGGCACCGGTCGGCTGTCGGCCAGCAGTAACCGGGCCAGCAGTGCCCGTCGTTGCCGGGGGCCGAGATCGAGCACCGCGCCGTCGCGTGTCGCCTGGACCGGGCCCAGCAGCCCGTACCGCACGTGGTCGCTTCGCACCCGCTCCCCTTCGTTCCCGTGTCCGGAACCCGTGAGCCTGCCGCGGTCGGTGGTCGCCGTGGGCGCCGCCGCACCGTCGCACCGCCGTGCCGGGAGTTCGTCGAGCCGGCAGGCGGCGGGCACCGTCCGGCTCCGTGGGTCGGCCTGGCGCCGTCGGCGGCCGCTCACGTCGGGGCGTGGCCTCGGCGCCGCGCCCGTCCCCCACCCGGCCCCCAGGGGCCGGAAATCAACTACCAGGACCTCGGGTTCGTCCTCTCCGACGTGCCGCTGCCTCTCCTGCCCCGTGCGTCGGAACCGATCACCGGCACAGGGTTCGCACCCACACCGTACGGGGTGAAGATGTACGGCACTTGACCGGGATTGCTCGCTATACGGCCGAAGTTGCCGATGAACCGGCCGGATGGTTTCACGCCGCAACCGGCCCGTCACTGCCCGCCCATCGCTCCGTCAGCCCGGTTCGGGCCCGGATCGGACGGTCCGCCCGCCCGACCGGGCACGTGGCCGCGCCGGATGGCTGCCTACCATGGCAAGCGCACACATACCCCCCGCTTTCCCGCTGATCGGCAACCGTCCGGTCCGAGTTCCGTGGGTGAGGGCCCCGGCGCGACAGCGCGCCGCGCCGGCCCTCCGTCGGTGCACCGCCGCCACGGTCACGGCCGACCACTGCCCGGAGGTGTCCCGTCCCGTGAGCGAGGTCGACACCGACCGCCGCAGGCCACGCCACACCCCCGCGCCGCCACCGGACGCCCCCGGCGCGGCACCGGACGACTGGCGCTGGCTGAGAGTGCGCACCCTGCCCCTGCCCGACGACCGCCGGCCGCTGGTGTACCGGGTGCCGCCACAGTGGCTCTGCCTGGTCACGCCGCTGCGCGGCCACTGCCAGGTCCAGGGAAGCGGCCCCGTCACCCAGCGGTCGACCCTGGTGCCCGGCGAGATCTGCCGGGGCGTGCCGGGCCAGCTCCTCCGGTTCAGCCGCGGCGCGGAGCAGCACCCGGCGACCGAACTGGCAGCGGTCGAGCTGTCCACGCAGACGCTGGCGCACGTCGCGGGGTCCCGGGGCGAGGCCGCGGGAGCGCTGCCCGTCCTCCCCACCCTCCGTTCCTTCGACCCGCATCTGTCGTCCATGGTGGCGTCGTTGCTCGACGCGCGCGACGCGGGCGCCGACGACCGGTACGCGACGACCGCGGCGCACTACCTGGCCGCGCACCTGCTGCGGCCGTCGCGCTCGCATTCACCCGCGCCGCGCGGCGGGCTCGACCCGTCGCAACTGGACGCCGTCACCGGGTACATGAGGGACAATCTGGCGTCCGCGGTCACTCTCGACGAACTGGCGGCCGAGGCGGCACTGAGCCGCTATCACTTCGTGCGGCGCTTCGCCGCCTCCACCGGCCTGACGCCGTTGCAGTACGTGGCGAGGCTGCGCGTCGACACCGCGCGGCGGCTCCTCGCGGCCGACGACCGGCCGGTCTCCCAGGTCGGGCGGCTCTGCGGGTTCCCCAGCGCCGAGAACTTCGCGCGGGCCTTCCGCCGCCATGTCGGCTGCTCTCCCAGCGAGTTCCGGCGGCGCGCCCGCGACGGCGACTGACCGCCTCAGCCGTTCCCCGATCCCGCGGCCGGTTCCCCGATCCCGCACACCACGGCGTCAGCCCGGGATCGGGACCCGCTCGTGGAGTTCGAACCAGGTGGACTTGCCCTCGCCCCGGGGGTCGACGCCCCAGGCGTCGGCGATGTTCTCCATCAGCAGCAGGCCGCGCCCGGAGGAGGCCATCTCGCCGGGCTCACGGCGGTGCGGCAGGTCGTCGCTGGCGTCCGCGACCTCCACCCGCAGCAGCCGCCCGGCCGGCTCCTGCCGGACCTCGGCCGTCAGCAGGGCGTCGCTGTCGGTGTGCACCAGGACGTTGGTCAGCACCTCGGAGAGCATCAGCACGGCGCCGTCGACCTGGTCCGGGTCGGCCCAGTCGTGGAGCAGCTCCTCCAGCTGGTGGCGGGCGTCCGCGATGTGGCCGGGTTCGGCCTGGCGGACGGTGATGCCCAGGCGCCGCTGGGGTGTGGCGGGGTGGTGGAGGCTGAAGAGCAGCAGCGCGATGTCGTCCTCACGACGGTCGGTGAGGGGTCCGGTGGTGTTGTGGGAGGGCGGCCCGTGGACGGCCTCGATCAGGCTGTCGGCGAGCTTGTCGAGATCCTCGCCGGCCTCAGCGGTCAGCGCGTCGCGCAGCCGTTCCCAGCCGGTGTCGAGGTTGTGGCCGCCGGTCTCCAGCAGGCCGTCGGTGAACATCACCAGCGTCTCGTCGTGCTGGAGGGTGAGCCGGGTCGTCGGGTACACCCAGTCGGGGACGATGCCCAGCGGCGGGCCGCCGACGGTCGCGCGCTGGACGGGCGTGCCGTCGGCGGGCAGGACCACCGGCTCGGGGTGACCGGCACGGGCGATGTCGAGGGTGCCGGTGCGGGGGTCGGCCTCCAGGTACAGACAGGTGGCGAACCGCTCGTCGCTGCTGACCGGCACCCCCGCCAGGAAGCGGGACGCCCGCGCGAGGACGGTTTCGGGCCGGTGCCCCTCCGCGGCGTAGGCACGCAGCGCGATCCGAAGCTGCGCCATGATCGCGGCGGCCCGCACGTCGTGGCCCTGGACGTCGCCGATGACCAGGCCGACGCGTCCGGAGGGCAGCGGGATCACGTCGTACCAGTCGCCGCCGATCTGGAGGCCGCCACCGGTCGGGACGTAGCGGGCGACGAGCTGGGCGCCGGGGATGCGCGGGTTGGCGGCGGGCGCCATGGTGTGCTGGAGGTCGGCGGACAGTTCGCGTTCGGTCTCGAAGACATGGGTGCGGGCCAGCGCCTGGGCGAGCATCCGGGCGACGGTGGTGAGGACGGAGCGTTCGTCCGGGCTGAAGCTGACGGGCTCCGGGAAGGCCGCCATCCAGGCGCCGATGGTGCGTCCGCCGACGACGAGCGGCAGATAGGCCCACGCCTGCCGGCCGAACTCCTCGACGTAGGTCCACGCCTCCGGGAAGCGCCGCGCGTACTCCTCCCGGCTGGGCAGGTAGACGGCGCGGCCGTTGCGGATGGCCTCCGCGGCCGGGTAGGGGCTGTCGATGGACTGCCCGAAGGCACGGCCCGCGCGGCGGCGCTCGACCGTGGTGGAGACGGCGTAGCCGTGGTGGCCGACGACGGTCAGGTCTTTGCCGTCGACCCCGAAGACGACGAGGCCGTCCGGGGAGAACCCGGGGAGGGCGAGCCCGGCGGCGACCCGCAGCACCTCTCCGGTGGTGCGGGCCTCGGCCAGAGCACGGCCGGCGTCGAGCAGGAACGCCTCGCGGGAGAGCCGCCAGTCCCGGCCGAGCGGCGCGCTGACATGGGTCTGGGGCGGCACCTCCATCAGGGTGCCGGCGACCACGAAGTCGTCGCCGTCACCGTAGGCCCGCATCCGTGCGCGCAGCGTCCGCAGCGCGGCGCCGCCGGAGTCCATGACCCGCAGGCGGCTCTCCCCGATGCGCTCCTCGACGGCGATGAGGGTCGCCACCCGGTACAGCTCGATGTAGTCCTCGACGTGGACGCGGGCCCGCAGCATGGACTCGCCGATGGTGGTCTGGCGCGACGGCAGCCCGAAGAGTCCGGCGGCGGTGGCGTCGAGCGTGACCAGACCAGTCGCGTGGTCCCAGCGCCAGAGTCCGGTCCCTGCCGCGGCCAGCACATCCTCAGTGCGCATTTGTCCCACATTATGCTGAAGTCTTGGGGGACAGCGAGAGGGACTAGGCCGGGGCGGTAGTCTGAGGGGCCCCCGGCTGTCGCTGCTGTGGCCGCTGTCGCCTTGGTGCCCGTGGTCCCGGCGCCCGTCGCGGGTCCTGTGACCTGGCTCCTCGGACGACTTGGATTGAGCGATGCATCCGTACCGTTCCCACACCTGCGGCGAACTGCGCTCCGCGGACATCGGCAGCGATGTCCGGCTGTCGGGCTGGCTGCACAATCGCCGGAACCTGGGCGGCATCCTCTTCATCGACGTCCGCGACCACTACGGCATCACCCAGCTGGTGGTCCGGCCCGGTACCGAGGCGAACGACCAGCTCTCCTCGCTGTCGAAGGAGTCGGTGATCCGCGTGGACGGCGGCGTCGTCGCGCGCGGCGCCGACAACGTCAACCCGGAGCTGCCGACCGGCGAGATCGAGGTCGAGGTCTCCGCGGTGGAGGTCCTCGGCGGTGCCGAGCAGATCCCGTTCACCATCAACGCCGAGGACGGCGTCAACGAGGAGCGGCGCCTGGAGTACCGCTTCCTGGACCTGCGCCGCGAGCGGATGCACCGCAACATCCTGCTGCGCTCGGCCGTCATCGCGGCGATCCGCGAGAAGATGGTCGCGCAGGGCTTCAACGAGATGGCGACTCCCATCCTGTCGGCCACCTCCCCCGAGGGCGCCCGCGACTTCCTGGTCCCCTCCCGGCTGCACGCCGGGCGGTTCTACGCGCTGCCGCAGGCGCCGCAGCAGTTCAAGCAGCTGCTGATGATCGCGGGCTTCGACCGCTACTTCCAGATCGCACCGTGCTTCCGCGACGAGGACGCCCGCGCCGACCGCTCGCCGGGCGAGTTCTACCAGCTCGACGTCGAGATGAGCTTCGTCGAGCAGGAGGACGTCTTCGTCGTCATCGAGAAGGTGATGACGGAGCTGTTCGAGCAGTTCGGCCAGGGCCGGCACGTCACCTCCCCGTTCCCGCGCATCCCCTTCCGCGAGGCGATGGAGAAGTACGGCTCGGACAAGCCCGATCTGCGGGCCCAGCTCGAACTGGTCGACGTCACCGACGTGTTCGACGGTTCGGAGTTCAAGGCGTTCGCGGGCAAGCACGTCCGCGCACTCGCCGTGCCGGACACCGCCGGCCAGCCGCGCAAGTTCTTCGACCAGATGGGCGAGTTCGCCGTCGAGCAGGGCGCGAAGGGCCTGGCGTGGGTGCGGGTCGGTGACGACAACGCGCTGACCGGCCCGATCGCGAAGTTCCTCACCGCGGAGAACGTCACCGCGCTGACCGAGCGCCTCGGCGCCGAGCCCGGCACCGCGATCTTCTTCGGCGCCGGCGCCTACGACGAGGTCTCCAAGATCATGGGCGCGGTCCGGGTCGAGGCCGCGCGCCGCACCGGGAACTTCGAGGAGAACGTCTTCCGGTTCTGCTGGATCGTGGACTTCCCGATGTTCGAGAAGGACGAGGACACCGGGAAGATCGAGTTCTCGCACAACCCGTTCTCCATGCCGCAGGGCGGCCTGGAGGCACTGAACTCCAAGGACCCGCTGGACATCCTCGCCTGGCAGTACGACATCGTCTGCAACGGTGTCGAGCTGTCCTCCGGCGCGATCCGGAACCACGAGCCGGAGATCATGTACCGCGCCTTCGAGATCGCGGGCTACTCCAAGGACGACGTGGAGCGCGAGTTCGGCGGCATGCTGCGCGCCTTCAAGTTCGGCGCCCCGCCCCACGGCGGCATCGCCCCGGGCGTGGACCGCATCGTGATGCTGCTGGCCGACGAGCCGAACATCCGCGAGACCATCGCCTTCCCGCTCAACGGCAACGCGCAGGACCTGCTGATGGGCGCGCCCTCGACCGTCGAGGAGGCCCGGCTCAAGGAACTGCACCTCGCGCTGCGCCCCTCGGCGAAGCCGGAGCAGGCGGGCTAGGCCGCCCCTTCCTCCCCTGTCACGGCCCCGCCTGCTTGGGTTCAAGGGGGCGGGGGGACCGAGGTGTCGCCGGGGCTGACGACCACGATGTGGTCGATCGAGCGCCTCCGCCCGTACTGCGACCGGCCCCGCCCGCCCCCATGATCCGGGGCTGGCGGGGCCGGTTTCGTTGCGTCCGGGCTCAACCGGGCAATGAGCGGGGAGCGCACAACTGTGGGGCGAACTCCGAGCGGTCCGCCCCACATTGGCCCCGCCCCAGAACGGGTACGGTGCGACTGATGGAGCCCGCACCGAGTCAGGGAGTCTGCCCGTGCACGCTGACACTCTCGGAGACCGCATCCGCCACGCCCGTCAACTTGCTGGGCTGACACAGTCCGAGCTCGCCCGCGCCTCCGGGGTGTCCCTGAGCCTTGTACGCAAGCTCGAACAGGGCGCGGTCGTGGACACTCGCGCTGCCACCGCCCGCAAGCTCGCCTCAGCCCTCGGCATCCCTACCACCGCGTTGCTGGAAACGGAGCGGGAGTGGGTCCCTGCCGTCGACACCGCCGAGATGTGGGCGCCGGTCGTGCGCGCCATCTCCGCACCCCTGCCCGCGCTGGACGACGCCCCGGACGCCGACGGCACCGCACGCGCGGTACGCGCCGCGATCGACCTCCAGCGAGCCCGCCGGTACACCGAGTTCGCGGCGGTGGTGCCGACCGTGCTCCGCGACGCCCGGCACGTCGCCGCCGACGACCCGCACGACGGCCGCCCACTCATCGCCGAGATCATGCAGGCAGTCGGCTCCGCGCTGGTGCAGCACCGCCAGTTCGACGGTGCGGACCGTGCGCTCGGTATCGCGATCGACCACGCTGCGGACGGTCCGCAGGCGGCGGCCGCCGTGAACACGCGGTGTTGGCTGCTGCTGCGCCGCGGGCGCCTGGCCGACGCCGAGGCCGAGGCGCTGCGGTGGGCCGACGATACCGAGCCTCGACGGCTCAGCCGAGCGACCCCGGGGCAGGTCTCGGCGTGGGGGTGGCTGCTGCTGCGCGCGGCGGCCGCGGCTGGCCGCAACGCACGGCCGGGAGAGGCCAGCACCGCACTGCGACTGGCGGCTGCTGCGGCGGCGGTGACCGGCCGTGAGGCACCAATGGACCGCGACCCGCTGCGCCGCGCGTACGGCCCGGTGACCGTGGCACGGAAGCGTGCGGAAGACGCCGCTATCAGTGGGCGACCGGACCGGGTGCTGGCTCTGACTGCCGGCATCCCGTACGCGGACACGACCGACCACCGGCGTCACATGCTCGACGTGGCGCATGCTCACGCCGAGCTGCGGCAACCCAACGACGCCATGGCCACCCTGACGCACCTGCACAGCACGTCGCCCGAATGGCTCGCTCAGCAGCGGTACGCCGGCGATGTGCTCACGGCCGTGATCTCCCGCCGCCGGACCCTCACCGACGAAATGCGCCAGCTCGCCGCCGCACTGAGCCTCACCGTCTGAAGCGCGCTCGTGAGCTGAGGCTTTGTCACTTAGCCGACCAACAAGGCGAAACTGCCAATGACACCTGGCGTGACACACTCCACGATGGTCACTGAAAGCGACCCAATGAACTCGGGGTGTGATCATGATGGATGTGCGGACGCCCGCGCAGATCGACCGCCGGCAGGGGATCGTCGACGCCAGTAGCGGCGTCTATCGGTCCCCGGCCTGCCACATCGGCGAGCACGCGAAGTGCCCCGACGCCACCAGCCCCGACGTCGAGCGCGACACTTCGCCCGGCGTGACGTACGAGCCGTGCGCGTGCCCGTGCTCGCACGGCTGAGGGCCCGGCGCCGGCGCCCGGCGTGCCGGCACCTGCCCCCTGTCGTCAGCCCTCTGATCGTGCAGGCAGACGCGGTGCACGTCGGAGACGTCGTCATCGTCGATGGCCGGCCGCAACGCGTTCTTCACGCGCAACGCACGCACACCTGTGTGCAGCTAGGCGGCCGCGCCTGGCGCGTCGGTCTTCTCCACGCCGCGCCGGTGGTGGGGGTGCGCGCCATCGTGGTCCCTCCGGTGCTCGCGGACGCGCCGCGCCGGTGGGCAACGTGGTCGCGGCGGTCGCCATGCTGATCCCGTACCGGTGCGCCGAGGACGGCGCCGACTGCCCCGCCGACGACTTGTGCGCCGTGACCGCGCACGAGGGCGGGTACGTCCCCGGCTGGGTCACCTACGCCTGCTTGCCGCACATGCGGCAGCACGGCCTCACCCCGCTGTCCCAGTAGACAGCACCCGATCCCCCGTCCCGGCCGAGGTGACCGTCACACGGCTCCCCCGCCGTACCCCCTCGTCCCGGGCGGGTACCCGCCCCGCCACGGCCGGAGTCCCAGCGGACGGTCCACCGGCTGTGGCGGTCCCCACCCACCTACCGAGAGGACCCCGTCATGCCCCTTGCCCTCGATCACCTCCCCGTCTCCGCGTCGCTCGACGCCGACCACACCCCCGCCGGCCCGCTGTCTTCGCGGCCGTACGGCCTGGATGCCGTCACCGGAGCGAAGCCGTACGACCCGGCGCGCCTGGCTGTCGCCACGCTCTGCCCGGACACGCAGCTGTCCATGGTCGACGGCCGGCTCATCGTGGATTGCCCGGAGCTCGGAGTCACCAGCAGCAACACCGAGAGCGACGGCAACTCGGCCATTGCTGTGGACCACGACGAGTCCGACGACGTCAAGTGACATCGATGATGAACGCGGGCACGCGCGGCGCGGCAGCACCGCGCGTGCTCGTCCTCACGACCGCAATGGACCCCACCGCTGATCAAGTGTTGCGCGAGCTCAACACGCGTGGCGTCCCGTTCTGGCGCACCGACCTGGCTGCGTTCCCAGCCCTCGGCGGCATCACGGCTGAGCTCCGATCCGGCGGCTACTGGGACGGCAGGTTGGAGCACGACGGACGGGGCGCGGACCTCGGAGAAGTGCGCGCCGTGTGGTGGCGCAAGCCCCGGGATTTCAGCTACGCCGAGGGGATGACCGCCCCCGAGCGGGAGTTCGCCACGTCGCAGACCCGGCGCGGCCTCGGCGGAGTACTCGGCAGCATTCCGGCCATATGGGTCAACCACCCATCGGCGATAGCGGACTGCACGAAGCCGCGGGAGCTCGCCGCTGCGCGCGCGGCCGGCCTGGACGTGCCCGAGACCCTGATCACCACGGACCCCGCCGCCGTCGCCGAGTTCGGCGAGCGGGTCGGCGGCCGCATCATCACGAAGGTGATGGGGAGCATCGTCCACAAGGAGGCGGGTACCCGGGGGCAGATGTTCGCCCGGCGCGTCCCCCGCGCCCAGTGGTCGGATCCACGTATCAGCCTGGCGCCGCACCTGTTCCAGCGCGAGGTCACGGACAAGCGCGTCGAGCTACGGGTAACCGTCGTCGGCGAACAGTTGTTCACCGCCGCGATCCACGCGCCACCCGGCGCCGGCCTGCTCGACTGGCGGGCCGACTCCCGCCACCTGGCGTACAGCCGCACCGAGCTCCCGCCCCACATCGCCGAGCGGACGCTCGACATGCTGCACGACCTCGGGCTGATCTTCGCGACGCTCGACTTCATCGTGGACGCCGACGGCACGCACTACCTGATCGACGTCAACTCGTGCGGTCAGTGGGCCTGGATACCGCAGACCCGCGAACCGATCACCCAAGCACTCGCCGACCTTCTACAGACAGGCACGCCATCGTGACCGACGAAGACGACCTGGAGCAGCGCGCCGCGCTGCTCCGCACCAAGCTGGCCGCTGAACTGTCCGCCGAGCTCGCACATGACTCGGCGTGGCTGGCCGCGTTCGAGCGGGTGCCTCGGCACACCCTCGTGCCGGTCCACTACGGGACGGGCCGGAGTCGGGTCTCGGTCGACGACCCCGGCACCCGCGAGGAATGGCTGACCTCCGTCTACACGGACACCTCCCTGGTCACGCACCTGACCGACGGTGGCGCCACCTCCAGCAGCACACAGCCGAGCCTCATGGCCCGGATGCTGCGCGCCCTCCTGGTGGCCGATGACTCCCGCGTGCTGGAGATCGGCACCGGCACTGGGTACAACGCGGCTCTCCTGGCGCACCGCCTCGGCGACGAACGCGTGACCAGCATCGACGTCTCGGAAGAGATCACCGGCCCCGCCCGGGAGCGCCTGGCGGCCGCCGGTTACCACCCTCGCGTCATCACAGGTGACGGCGCCGTCGGCACCCCCGGCGCACGCTACGACCGCATCATCGCGACGTGCCGCGCCGATCGCGTGCCCACCGCGTGGCTCGACCAGCTCGCCCCCGGCGGCATGATCGTGGCCCCGATCGCCGGCGGTCTCGCACGCGTGCACCCCTCGGAGCGCGGCGCGACGGGCGAGTTCCTCGGCCCGGCGTCCTTCATGGCCATGCGATCCGGCCCGGGGTCAGGCGTCCCGGTGGGCGACCTGTCACTGCTCGGCGGCGTGGCGCCCCGCCGGTCGGTCCTCCCCGCCGCCGCGCTGGCCGACACCCGGTATCGGTTCCTCGCGGGGGTCGCGGTCCCGGGGCTGATGTGGTCGTACGACGAGCTCACCGGCGGAGTACCCGCCGGCGCCCGGTGCTGGGACGGAGCGGAGTCGGTCGCCGAGCTCGACGCTGACGGCATGGCACGACAGGCCGGCCCTCGCGCGCTCTGGTCGGAGCTGGAGCGGGCCTACATCGCATACCAGGGCGGGGGCCGGCCGACGCACGACCGGTACGGCCTCACGGTGTCTCCCGACGGCGCACAGCGCGTGTGGCTGGACACCCCGGCCGGCCCGGCGTGGCCGCTGTGAGCGGCCGGAGCGACAGCCCGTGCGCCGACGCGCGGGGGCCGCGTCGCGCTCAGGAAAGACCGCGCGTCCGCCGGAGGAGCGCGGTACAGTCGAGAGGTCCTTGTCGTCTCCGATAGAGGTGGACGTTGCGCATCTGAGGTTCGCGATCATCGCGCGGTACGGCTGTCGGCCGTACGCCCGCGTCACGCCGGAGCAGGCCGTCCTCGGCCGCCCGCCCGTGACCGCCGCGTCGATGCGACCTCGGTGCCCGTGCCGTCCCGGCCCCGCCTCCCGGCAGCCGTCCGGACCTCTCCCGCACCCCTCGCCGCATGCCGGCCGGTCGCCGCGTGGTGCTCGCACACGAAGCCCCCCGACCACCGCTTCCGTGACTGCGAGATCCCATGGCACACACCACTCCCCCCTCCGGCACCGCCGTGACCTGCTCCGCGCTGACCTACCGCTGGCCGGACGGCACCACCGTCCTCGACGGCCTCTCCCTGACCGTCGGCCGAGGCCGCAACGGCCTGGTGGGCGCCAACGGCACCGGGAAGTCGACCCTGCTCAGGCTGCTGGCGGGCGAGCTGACCCCGGCCGGCGGCTCCGTCACCGTCACCGGCTCCCTGGCCTACCTGCCGCAGAACGTCACCCTCGACACCGCCCTGTGCGTCGACGAGGCGCTGGGCATCGCCCAGCGGCGGGCGGCGCTGCGCGCCATCGAGAGCGGCGACGTCGACGTGCGGCACTTCGAGACCGTCGGCGACGACTGGGACGTCGAGGAACGCGCCCGGGCGACGCTCGGTTCGCTCGGGCTCGGTCACATCGGGCTGGACCGGTCCGTCGGCGAGATGTCCGGCGGTGAGACGGTCCTGCTGCGCCTGGCCGCGCTGCTGCTGGCCAGGCCCGACGTGCTGCTGCTGGACGAACCGACCAACAACCTCGACCTCTTCGCCCGGCGGCGCCTCTACGAGGCGGTGGACTCCTGGCGCTCGGGCGTCCTGATCGTGGTCAGCCACGACCGTGAGCTGCTGGAACGCGTCGACCGCATCGCGGAGCTGCGCTCCGGCTCGGTGACCTGGTACGGCGGCGGCTGGTCCGCCTACGAGGAGGCCGTCGCCGCCCAGCAGGAGACGGCCGAGCGGCTGCTGCGCGCCGCCGACGCCGATGTGAAGCGGCAGAAGCGGGAGTTGGAGGAGTCCCGGATCAAGATCGCGCGGCGCGAGCGCAACAGCAGGAAGATGGACGTGGAGCGCCGGGCGCCCCGCATCGTCGCCGGGGCCCGCAAGCGGGCCGCCCAGGAGTCCGCGGGCAAGCTGCGCGGCCTGCACGAGGACCGGCTCGACGAGGCGCGCGAGCGCCGCGAGGACGCGGCCGACGCCGTGCGCAACGACGCCGAGATCAAGGTCAGCCTGCCGCACACCGCCGTGCCGGCGGGCCGCACCGTGCTGACGGCGGAGGGCCTGAGGCTGGCCCACGGACGGCTGCGGGAGGGCACCTTCCAGATGCACGGGCCGGAGCGGATCGCCCTGGTCGGCCGGAACGGCGCGGGCAAGACCACGCTGCTGCGGACGCTGACCGGGGAGCTCGAGCCGGCCGGAGGACAGGCGCGGGTGCGGGTCCCCTGGCGGTTCCTGCCGCAGCGACTGGACGTGCTCGACGAAGAGTTGAGCATCGCGGAGAACGTCGCCCGGATGGCGCCGGGCATCAGCGAGAACGAGATCCGCTCCCAGCTCGCCCGGTTCCTCTTCCGGGGCGCGCGGGCGGCCCAGCCGGCCGGCACCCTCTCCGGCGGGGAACGGTTCCGCGCGGCGCTGGCGGCCACGATGCTGGCGGCACCCGCCCCGCAACTGCTGCTGCTGGACGAGCCGACCAACAACCTGGACGTGGCGAGCGTGCGGCAACTGGCGAGCGCGCTGGAGTCCTACGAGGGCGCGCTGCTGATCGCCGGCCACGACCTCGCCTTCCTGGAGTCGGTGGGCGTCACCCGCTGGCTGCTGGTCGGTGAGGAGCTGGTGGAGACCAGCGCGGAGGAGGTGCGGGAGCTGCTGGCCGCCTCCGGGGGTGCGCGAGCCGCCGCGGACGGCAGACACGACGCCCCGGAGGCCGGGGGCGGAGTCCAGGCGGGCGGGGAGCCGGACGCGGGTGAACGCGCCGCGAACTGACGCTCCCGGGCGTGGTGCGCCGCGCGTCGGGGCACCACTCCGGCGCGCGGCCGCGTCGGTCGCGCTGGGACAGCCGTCCACCGTGGCCGGGCGATCCTGCTGAAGTGCGTCATCCGACGTGGTACGGGGCGATTCGCTCCGGTATTCCTCATCCCAAGGTTCCGGTCGGTATCGGGCGCGACAGACGCCAGGGCCTTCAGAAGAGGGGAAACCTCGTGGAAGCCGCACCCACGCACTGTCTGATCGTGGTGCTCGACCTCGTCCGTTCCGGACAGCGCGCCAACCCGCTCCCGCCCGGCCTGCGCCGCCACATGTACCGGGTCACCGAACGCGCCCTGGAGGCTTCGGTGATGGAGCCCCTGACAATGGAGGACCGGGGCGACGGCATCCTGCTGGTACTGCCCGGCGACATCCCCGAGCCACGGCTGGTGGGTCTGTTCGTCAGCGCACTCGACTCCGACCTGCGGACGTACGCGCGCGAACACCGTGGCACGGTATCGGAGTTGAGGATGCGGGTGGCCCTGCACGCCGGGGAGGCCCGCCGGGACGCGCGGGGCTGGTCCGGCCCTGACCTCGACGCCGCGTTCCGGATGACCGAATTGCCCTACCTGCGGCGGATGCTGACCTCGGCGCCCCGCGCGGTGCTGGCGCTGGCCGTCTCCGACGTGCTGCACCAGGCCGTGGTCCGCCACGACTGCCCGGGCATCGAGGCCGCCGAGTACCGGCCGGTGCGGTTCTCCGCCAGGGACGTCCGGGACGAGCGGGTCTGGCTGCGGGTGCCCGGCTACTTCGAGCCCCCGGGGATCGGCACCCCCGCCCCGGTGCTGGCCGCGCCGATCTCGCCCCGGACCTCGCCCCGGACGCCGCCCTGGACCTCGCCCCGGACGCCGCTGTGGACGTCAGCCCCGGTCCGCGGCGCGGAAGGCGCGCAGCCTGAGGCTGTTGAGCACGACCGAGACGGAGGAGAAGGCCATCGCCGCGCCGGCGATCATCGGATTGAGGAGCCCGGCGGCGGCCAGCGGGATCGCGGCGGTGTTGTAGCCGAACGCCCAGACCAGGTTGGTCTTGATGGTGAACAGCGTCTTCCGTGACAGCCGGATCGCGTCGGCGGCGGCACGCAGATCGCCACGGACCAGGGTGAGGTCCCCGGCCTCGATGGCGGCGTCGGTGCCGGTGCCCATCGCCAGGCCCAGATCGGCGGTGGCCAGCGCGGCGGCGTCGTTGACGCCGTCACCGACCATGGCGACCGTGCGGCCCTCGTCCTGGAGCCGCCGCACCACGGCGACCTTGTCCTCCGGCATGACCTCGGCGAAGACCTGGTCGATGCCCACCTCGGCGGCGACCGTCTCGGCCACGGCCCGGTTGTCCCCGGTCAGCAGGACCGGGGTGAGCCCCAGCTCCCGCAGCCGGCGGACCGCCTCGGCGCTGGACTCCTTGACGGCGTCGGCGACTTCGAGGACGGCGCGGGCAGTGCCGTCCCAGCCGACGAGGACGGCGGTCGAACCGCGGCGCTGGGCCGCGTCCACCGCGTCCGTCAGCTGCTGGGGGGTGTCGACTGCCTGCTCGGCGAACAGCCGTGCGCGGCCGACCAGTACGGCCCGGCCGTCGACGACGCCGCGCACCCCGAGCCCGGCGAGGTTGGCGAACTCCTCCGCCTCCGGCAGCGGTTCACCGACCCGTTCGACCGCACCGGCGGCGATGGCGCGGGCGATCGGGTGCTCGGAGGCGTGCTCCAGCGCTCCCGCCAGCCGCAGCGCCTCCGCCTCGGCCGCGGCCCGCCCGTCACCAGGAGTGCTCCCGCTACCGGTGCCCTCCAGCGTGGTGACGCCGACCAGGGTCATCCGGCCGGTGGTGACGGTGCCGGTCTTGTCGAGGACGACGGTGTCGACCCGGCGGGTGTCCTCCAGGACCTCCGGGCCCTTGATCAGGATGCCCAGCTGCGCCCCGCGGCCGGTCCCGACCATCAGGGCGGTCGGGGTGGCCAGGCCGAGTGCGCACGGGCAGGCGATGATCAGCACGGCGACGGCGGCGGTGAAGGCGGCGTCCAGGGAGGCCCCGTTGCCGAGCCAGAAACCGAAGGCGCCGACGGCGACCGCGATGACGGCCGGGACGAAGACGGCGGAGACCCGGTCGGCGAGCCGCTGCACGGCGGCCTTCCCGGACTGCGCGTCCTCCACCAGCTTGGCCATCCGCGCCAGTTGGGTGTCGGAGCCGACCCGGGTCGCCTCGACCAGCAGCCGGCCGGAGGTATTGACGGTGGCGCCGGTGACGGCGTCCCCCGTCCCCACCTCGACCGGGACGGCCTCACCGGTCAGCATCGAGGCGTCGACGGCGGACGTCCCGCTGACGACCCGGCCGTCGGTGGCGACGGTCTCGCCGGGACGCACCACGAACCGGTCACCGACCGCCAACTCCCCGACCGGAACGCGGATCTCACGTCCGTCGCGGATCACGGCGACGTCCCGGGCCCCGAGTTCGAGCAGGGCGCGGAGCGCGGCCCCGGCCTTCCGCTTGGAACGGGCCTCCACATAGCGGCCGGTGAGGATGAAGGCGATGACGCCGGCGGCGACCTCCAGGTAGATGTTGGCGGTGCCGTCGGTCCGGGCGACGGTCAGCTCGAACCCGTGGGTCATGCCCGGCTCACCCGCGGTCCCGAAGAAGAGCGCCCACAGCGACCAGAGCGTGGCGGCGGTGGTGCCCACCGAGATCAGGGTGTCCATGGTGGCGGCGCCGTGCCGGGCGTTGGTCCACGCGGCGCGGTGGAACTGCCAGCCGCCCCAGACGACGGCCGGCGCGGCGAGGGTCAGCGACAGCCACTGCCAGTAGGTGAACTGCCAGGCCGGGACCATCGCCAGAACGATCACCGGCAGGGCCAGCGCCCAGGTGACCAGGGTGCGGTGGCGCAGCCCGGCCAGGGAGTCCGGGCCGGAGCCGTCCGCCGCGCCGTGGTCGTGGGCGCCGCCCGTCGCGCCGTCGGTCCGGTCGCGGGCGGGTGGGGCC
>NZ_BHZI01000064.1 GCF_004305975.1 Streptomyces otsuchiensis | reverse complement strand
GGCGGGGGCACGGGGGGTGGCGGTGAGCCGCCCTGCGACCTCTCGCTCGTCGAGGACACCGGTCATCCGAATGCGACGCGGTTCTGTGAGGGGCTCAACGCCTGCTGGGCCAACATCCCCTCTGAGGCGTATCCCGAGCCCGACACCTGGCCCGAAGAGCCTCCCAACGAGGACGCCGTCTACATCTACAAGATCTGTTACGGGCCGGACGGGAGCGAGACGGCGAACAGCGGCTGGGGCTGGTACACCCCGGACGAGCCGAGTCTCGACCAACTGGCGTGGGAGGCCTACGGGGCCCTGGCGGTGCCGGACTTCACGCTCGCCTTCAGCCCGCCCGGCCGAGCGGTGATCTTCATCGACACCTGGTGGTGGGCCGAAGGCCCCGGTGACGACGCGGTGACCGCGTCGTCCGGTTCGGTGACGGCAATCGCCGAGCCCAATCGACTTGAGGTCGATCCGGGTGACGGCAGCGGCAGCATCTCCTGTGACTGGGTGACCACGCGCTCGGACACCTGCACCCACGTCTACGAGCGCGCCAACGCGGACGGCTACCCGGCGCAGGCACGTCTCGTCTACGACGTCCGGTTCGAGAGCGGCGGTGCGGCCCTGGAGTTGGCCGGGCTTCCCGAGACTTTGGAGAGCGGCTGGCAGCAGGCTTCGGTTCCGGTTCACGAGGTGCAGACCATCGTCGAGTAGCAGTCGGTCGAGCCACTTGTGACGAGTTACGCTGCCGCGGTGACGAACCCGACGTTCTCCGCACGTGCCGCGCTGCTCCAAGTCTCGATGGCAGCGGTTCTCGTGGCCGGTTGCTCCTCCGCGACCTCTGCCGACGGCGACGCCGACAGGGGCGAACCGTCGCAGACGACGGCCGCGCGGCCGCAGCCGGAACCAGAGTCCGTCCAGGACGAGGAGGACGTCACCGAGCTCGAATCGCTGTACTTGGCCTACTACGACGCCGTGGTGGAGCTCCAGAACTCCCAGGAGACCGACCGGAGTCTGCTGGACGGGATCGCAACGGACTCCGTGCGCGAGCAGCAGCTGTCGAGGATCTCCCAGTTCAAAGATGTCGGCATCACCGGCACGGGCGAGCCGGTCATCACCGGACTGACCGTCCACGTCGATGGTGACGAAGCCACCGTGCAGGCGTGCGTCGACTCCTCCCCGTGGCTGCTTCATGACGCCGACGGCAACGCCGTGAATGTCGAGGATTCCGGTAGGGACGCCCGGCTTGTCCTCGCCGAGCGAGAGCCGGGCGGCTGGCTCATCACGGAGACCCGAGGAGCCGAGGGCGCCACGGTGTCGTGCTGAGGGCACCGTGACTCCACGATCGCCGGACCTCCCGTCTCGGTAGCCTGGCGCGGTGACGATCACCAGGATGAGGAAACGCGCCGCTGTAGGGCTCGGGTGCCTGCTCATGTTGGCGGGTGCCACCGGATGCTCTGCGGGATCTGCAGACGAGACCGGGCCCGGTTCGGCTGCGGAGAAGCGCTCGCCGGACGCCACCACCGAGGCGACCGCCGGTGTGCCGCAGTCCGACCGTGACGGTCACGGCACCGATGACGAACAGCACTTGCGCACGTTGCACGACGACTTCTGGTCCGCTCTCGTCGAGTTGGAGAACGGGGACCAGCCCGACCCTGCTCTGTTCGATGGAGTCGCCACCGACGGCGTGGCCGAGGAGGAGGTCTCCCGGGTCCGGCCCGCCCGTGCGAGCGGGCACACCCGAGAAGGGGCGCCCGAGGTCGGCGAAGCGACGATCGAGATGGACGGCGACGAGGCGCTCATCCAGGCCTGTGTCGACCCCGAGGGCTGGCTTCTCTTCCGGCACGGCGAAGCGGTGGATCTGGATACGCACGGCGCCAGCCCGTCTGTGGTCGCCGCGGAGCGGACGACGGACGGATGGCTGATCAGTGCTACGGGCCTCTACCAGCGGGCCACGATCACCTGCTGAGCGCTCGCGGGGTGCGGCCCGACGTCGCTCCGGCCGACAGCGGGGCCCGGCGACCCTACGATCGAGAGAGGCGGCGCGGCCGGAGGGACGGCCCCGGCGACGGGTTCGCCGGACGCGGGCGCGCTCTCCGGCTGCCGCAGCGGCACGCGGACGGACGTGAGGTGAGTGCGATGCCGACAGTCGTGGAGCCGGAGAAGCCCGGGGACGAGCGCGGTGCGCTGCTCGCCTACCTCGACGCGCAGCGCGGCGGTCTGCGCCGGGCGGTTTACGGGCTGAGCCAGGAGCAGGCGGTGAGCACGCCCACCCCGAGCGTGCTGTCGGTGGCGGGGCTGCTCAAGCACGTCACCGTCGGCGAACGCGGCTGGGTCGACACCATGAGCGGTCACCCGGCCGATCCCCGCGACCCCGCGACGCGCCGGAACTGGGAGGACAGCTTCGTCGTGGGCCCCGGGGACACCGTGGCGTCCCTGCTGGTGCTGTCGGACGAGGTGGGGCGCCACACCGAGGCGGTGGTGGCGGCGCTGCCGTCGCTCGACACGACCTTCGAGCAGCCTGCCGCGCCCTGGGACCGGGGCGGGACCCGTTCCTGGAGGTGGGGGCTGCTCCATCTGATCGAGGAGACCGCCCGGCATGCCGGTCACGCCGACATCATCCGGGAGGCGGTCGACGGCAAGGACGCCTTCACCCTCGTCTTCGAGACCGGAGCCGCTCCCGAACCCGACTGGTCGATGCTCCAGGAGTGACCCCGGAACCGGGCCCGTGACCCCGGCACCGGCGCCGACGGCTCGCTCAGCGCAAGGCCGGCGAGGCCGAGCGAGGCCGAGCCACTCCGAGCGAGGCCCGGCACTGCCCGGCGAGGCTCAGCGGTTGCTGCGGGCGGGGACCTTGGCGTGGCGCCCCCGGCCGCGCGTGGGGTTCTCCCGGCGGTGGGCCACCACCAGCACCACGGTCACGATCACGAAGCCCAGCACCATCAGGCCGAGCGTCTGCGGCACCGCCTCGGTGGGCGCGTGCAGGGTCCGGTCGTGCTCGTCGCCCTGCCACGGCCACAGCGCGCGCAGCGCGCCCGCCATGACTCCGGTCAGGACCACCAGCGTCATGTGGTGGTAGTTCTCCAGCAGCCACCGCAGCGACTTCACCGCGACGGCGAGGCCGATCATCATGCCCAGGCCGAAGGTGGCGATGTAGGCGATGTCACGGTCGTTCAGCGCGTCGATGGTCGGCTCGTACATGCCGAGCGCCAGCAGCAGGAACGACCCGGACAGTCCCGGCAGGATCAGTGCCGTGACGGCGATGGCGCCGGATCCGATGACCACCAGCGGGTTGTCGGCGGCGCCCGCCACCGACAGCGAGGTCAGCCAGAACGCCAGGCCGGCGAAGACGAGCGCCACGCCGTAGTTGGCACCGGTCCAGCGCCGGCCGGAGCCGCTGTAGGGAATCCAGAGCGAGGCCAGCACCAGGCCGAAGAAGAGCGCGTACGCGTACTGTGTGTGATCGGTCACCAGGGGCGCGAGCAGCCGCGCGCTGAGCAGCAGCCCCACGACCATGCCGACGATCAGAGGCACGAGCAGGCCCCAGTCGACCCGCCGGACCTCCTCCATGGTGCGGCGCCAGCCCTGCCCGGTCACGAGTACCCGCACCGCGGTCGTCAGCTGGCTCGCCGCGGCGATCAGCCGCTCGAACACGCCGATGATCAGGGCGACGGTGCCGCCACTGATGCCTGGCAGCGCCTCAGCGACGCCGATCAGGGAACCGCGGAAGCCGTTGAAAACGCGACTGTCCGAGGACTTGGCCTCCGAAGGGGCCTCCGAGGGCATGGCCATGGTCTCCACTCAGCGGTAGGCGGGGCAACCGAATGACTGCCGCGCGCGGGGTGGCCCCCCGGGCAGTACGGCTCCGCTCATCCTATGCTTCACGAGAATGGGCCCTCAGCGGGTGTTTGGGAGTTCGCGTCCTCGGAGGTCGCGGCCCTGGACGCGGTACATCGCAAGGCGGAGCGTCGCGGCTCGTGCACAGCAGGTTCCGGCCGCGGCCCGGTAGCGCGGCGAGGTGCCGCGACCGGTCGGCGACCACCCCCGGGGCGGCGCGGCACCGACACCCCGCAGGGGCGGAGACCGCGACCGGGAGAGCCGGACCGAAGGAGCAGCGAGCACGTGGCCGGGGAGCAGAAGCCGCCTGGGAAGAACACCGGGGGGCACGGAAACCGTCATACCGAAGACCGGGCCCCCGGGGACTCCCGGGGCGACCGCGCCGGCGGCGAGCCGAGGCGCACGAACGGTTCGGCAGACCGCACTGGTGAGCGTCAACCGAAAGCTGACGACCGCCGCAACGGCCACCGTGACGCCCGTGACGCCCGTGACGCGCGCGGCGACGAGCGGGGCAAGCGCGACGCCGACCGCCGTGAGGACGGCGCCGAGGGCCGCGCCGAGGACGAGGCCGAGGAGAGCGGTGAGGACCGCCACAGCGGCCACGGCAACGGCCACGGCGACAACCGGAGCAACGGTCACGGCGGCGGTGAGAGCGCCCCGGCCGACCGCGTGCGCGGCGCCTTCGGTGCCACCGACGCGGGCCGGGAACCGGACGACCTGACGACTCCCCAGCTCATGCCCGTGGTGCGTCCACCCGAGGACGAACACCACACCTCCGAGTTCGCCGTCCCCGAGGGCCTGGAGCGGCCATCCGTCGAACAGACTCAGCACAGCTCGGAGTTCTCGGTCCCGAAAGGGCTTACCACCTCCGAACAGGCGCAGCAGACCTCGGAGTTCGCCCTCCCGAAGGGGCTGACGGCCAATCTGCCGTCGGAGCCACGAAGTGAGTTCCGTTACAGCGCCGACTGGGCGACCCCGGCGCGCGGCACGCCTGCCGTGCTGCTGGCCAAGGGGCTGCCGTGGCACGACCGGATGCGGACCATGGTCCGGCTGCCGCTGTCCGAGCGACCCGCGCCGGAGCCGATCCCCGTCGCCGAGGGCGAGGAGGAGCCCACTCCGCTGCCGGTGCCCAGGGTCCTCGACCTGACGCTCCGTATCGGTGAGCTGCTGCTCGCCAGCGGGGAGGGGGCCGAGGACGTGGAGACGGCGATGTTCGCCATCACCCACGCCTACGGCCTGGACCGCTGCGAGGCGACGGTCACCTTCACGCTGATCGGTATCAGCCACCAGCCCTCGCTGGTGGAGGCGCCCGTCTCCCTCAGCCGCACCGTCCGCCGCCGCGGCACCGACTACAACCGGCTGGCGGCGGTCTTCCGCCTGGTCGACGACATCAACGGCGGCGAGATCACGCTGGAGGAGGCGTACGGCCGGCTGGCGACCATCCGCCGTAACCGTCACCCGTACACCAAGTGGCAGCTGTCCTGCGCCGCCGGTCTGCTGGCGGGCGCCGCGTCCGTCCTGGTCGGGGGCGGGTTCCTGGTATTCGGCCTCGCCGCGCTCGGCGCCATCCTCGGCGACCGCATGGCCTGGATCCTGGCCTCGCGCGGGCTGCCGGAGTTCTACCAGTTCGTCGCGGCGGCGATGGCGCCCGCGGCCATAGGGGTCACCCTGGCCGCCGTCCACCCGCAGCAGGAGGGACTGGTCCAGGCGGCGGCCGTGATCACCGGCGGGCTCTTCGCCCTGATCCCCGGACGTGCCCTGGTCGCGAGCGTGCAGGACGGCCTGACCGGCTACTACATCACCGCCGCCGCGCGACTGCTGGAAGTGCTGTTCCTGATCGCCGGCATCGTGCTCGGCGTCCTCGCCATCCTCTACATCGGCGAGGTCTCCGGGGTGAACCTGAACCCGGAGACGGTGGCGCCGCTGACCCGGCCCGCCGTCCAGCTGATGGCGGCGATGCTGCTGGCGCTGTCGTTCTGCGTGATGCTCCAGCAGGACAAGGGAACCGTGCTGATCGCCACCCTCAACGGCGGCGTGGCCTGGCTGATCGCCGCCTCCATGCGGGACACCGCCGACCTGTCGGCGTTCGCCGCGACGCTGGTCGCCGCCGGGCTCGTCGGGCTCTTCGGCCAGTTGCTGGCCCGCTACCGGCTGACCTCGTCGCTGCCGTACGTCACGGCGGCGATCGGGCCGCTGCTGCCCGGCAGCGCGGTGTACTTCGGCCTGCTGGGCCTGGCTCAGGGCGACATCTCCACCGGCGGGCAGCAGCTGCTGCGCGCCGCGAGCCTGGCGCTGGCCATCGCCATCGGAGTGAACCTCGGCAACGAGATCGCCCGGCTGTTCATCGGCACTCCCGGCGTCGCGACACCGTTCGGCCGCCGCGGCGCCAAGCGCACCCGAGGTTTCTGACCCGGCCGCGCTCGCCACCGGCGGTCCGCCGCCGCGCACACAGCGGTCCGCCCCGGCCGGAGAACCGGCCGGGGCGGACCACCACCACGCTCAGCGCGTGAACGGCTCAGTGCGCGAACGGCTCGACGCGCGAACAGCGCAGCGCGCGGGGCTCAGTGCGATTCGCCGGAGTCGGCGAGACGCTTGTAGGACCGCTCGATCTCGGCCTCCGCCTCGGTGCGGCCGACCCAGTCGGCACCCTCGACGGACTTGCCGGGCTCCAGGTCCTTGTAGACCTCGAAGAAGTGCTGGATCTCCAGCCGGTCGAACTCGCTGACGTGGTGGATGTCCCGCAGGTGCTCCATGCGCGGGTCCGAGGACGGGACGCACAGCAGCTTGTCGTCGCCGCCGGCCTCGTCCGTCATCCGGAACATGCCGATCGCACGGCAGCGGATCAGGCAGCCGGGGAAGGTCGGCTCGTCGAGCAGCACCAGCGCGTCCAGCGGGTCGCCGTCCTCGCCCAGGGTGTTGTCGACGAACCCGTAGTCGGCGGGGTACACGGTCGAGGTGAACAGATGACGGTCGAGACGGATCTTGCCGGTCTCGTGGTCCACCTCGTACTTGTTCCGCGAACCCTTCGGGATCTCGATGGTGACGTCGAACTCCACGGGGAGGCTCCTTAGGCTTCTGTGCAGGCGATCAGGTGGTTAAGTGTCCCCCACGCAAGGGTGTGCGTGCGAAAGGGGCTGGTGGAGAGGTGCACATTCCGGCACGGGGGACGACGGCTCTGCGCCGCCACCGGGACACCTGGCGGCTGACGGCGGTGGCCGCCGTCGCCGGCCTGATGGCAGCCGCGGGCACCGTCGCCCTGGCAGGCCCCTGGGACTCGGGACAGCGTACGGGGGAACGCGGCGCCGCGGCAGCCGATCTGCTGCCCGGCACCGAGGAGCTGCCCGGCGATCTCGAACCCGGCGACGGCCTGGCGGGCGCCGAGGCGCCGCCCGGCGGCGAGGCGGCACCGGGCGGCGGTCCCGGGCGGGCGCCCAGCGCCGACGCCGTCCTGACCCCGATCCACGAAGCTGCCCACGCGGGGGCCCGCGACCCGTCCTCGCTGGCCGGAGTGCTGCGCCCGCTGCTCACCGACGCCGGCCTCGGCAAGCGTCCGGGCGCGGTCGTGGTGGACGTCGCCACCGGCGAGGAGCTGTACGGGCAGCGCGCGGACGCGGCGCTGCCGCCCGCCTCCACCGTCAAGCTGGTCACGGCCACCGCCGCGCTGCACGCCTTCGGCGCCGACCACCGCCTCGTCACCCGCGTCGTCCTCGACGCCGACCGCGGCCGTGTCGTCCTGGTCGGTGGCGGCGACACCACCCTGACCGCCGCCGACCTCACCGAACTCGCGGCACGCACCGCCCGAGCCCTGGACCGCCGCTCGGTCCGGGAGGTCTCCGTCGGCTACGACACCGGGACGTTCAGCGGCCCCGAGGGCCGTCACCCCATCGGCGTCAACGACAACATCGCCCCGCTCAGCTCGCTCGTCCTCAACGCCGGGCGGCTCGACGACTCCACCCGCGGCCCCGCCCCCCGCGCCGAGGACCCGGCCGCGGACGCCGCCGCGCACTTCGCCCGCGAACTGGCCGCCGCCGGCGTCGCCGTCGACGGCGACCCGGAGCGTGCCGCCGCGCCCAACGGCGCCGAGCGCCTCGCCAACCACCTCTCCGAGCCGCTCTCCGACCTGGTCGAGCGGATACTGACCGACAGCGACAACGACCTCGCCGAGTCACTCGCCCGCCATGTCGCCGTCGACGCGGGGGAGGAGCCGACCCTGGAAGGCGCCGCCGCCGCGCTCACCGCGCAGCTCACCGAGCTGGGCATCGACGTCGAAGGGGTCCGCCTCGCCGACGGCAGCGGCCTCGACCGGGCCGGCCGCCTCACCCCGCGGACCCTCACCGGCGTGCTGGCCGCCGCGGCCGACCCCGACCGGCCCGAGCTGCGCCCCGTCCTCACCGGCCTGCCGATCGCCGGTTTCACCGGCACCCTCACCTCCCGCTACCCGGAGGGCGGCGGCGGCCTGGTCCGCGCCAAGACCGGCACCCTCACCGGTGTCAACGCCCTCGCGGGGACGGTCGTACACCAGGACGGCCGAGTGCTGGCCTTCGCTTTCCTCGCCGGTGACACCGCGGCGCCGGCCGACGCCGAGGCGGCGCTCGACCGCGCCGCCGCCGCGCTCACCGGCGCCGGCCCGTTCACACCGGAGCCGTAGCGGGCCGCGGGCGGGCGGCCCCCGGCAGGGCCCGCGTTCCCTATCCGCACCGCGCGGGGCCACGTACGGTGGGGAGCATGACGCGATTCGGTGGTGCTGAGCTGGTCGACTGGAATCTCGCCGTGTCCACCGCGGCCCGGATGACCCGCCCGGGCCCGGAGGTGAGCCGGGACGAGGCCCGCGCCGTCGTCGGCGAGCTCCGCCGCCACGCCCGCGCCTCCGAGGAGCACGTCCGCGGCTACACCGGCCTACACAGCGCGGGCGCCGACACCCCCGTGCTGGTCGTGGACCGTCCCGGCTGGGTGCGCGCCAACGCCGCCGGCTTCCAGGTGCTGATGAACCCGCTCGCCGAGAAGCTCGCCGAACGCCGCTCGTCCCTGCCCGGCGGGGCCGCCTTCTCCGCCGTGGGCGCCAAGGTCACCGGCGTCCAGGTCGGCATGCTGCTGTCCTTCCTCTCCTCCCGGGTGCTCGGCCAGTACGAGACCTTCGCCCCCGCCACGCCCGGTCTGCCCGGCGGCGCCAAGGGCGGCGGCCGGCTGCTGCTGGTCGCGCCCAACATCGTCCACGTCGAGCGCGAGCTGGACGTCCGGCCGCACGACTTCCGGCTCTGGGTCTGCCTGCACGAGGAGACCCACCGCACCCAGTTCACGGCCGTCCCCTGGCTCCGTGACCACATGGAGAGCGAGATCCAGGCGTTCCTCGCCGAGTCCGACATCGACCCGGCGACCTTCGTCGACCGGCTGCGGCAGGCCGCCCAGTCCCTCACCGGCAGGCCGGGCGAGGGCGACACCGCGACGGACCCGGCGCCTCCCGCCGCCCAGGACGCGGACGGCCCCGGCGCGACCCCGGGCGGCGCCGCGCGGCCCGGCTCCGCCGACGGCTCCCTCGTCGACCTCGTCCAGACGCCCCGTCAGCGGGAGATCCTGGAACGGCTCACCGCCGTGATGTCCCTGCTGGAGGGCCACGCCGACTACGTGATGGACGGCGTCGGCCCGCAGGTCGTGCCGACCGTCGCCGAGATCCGGGAGAAGTTCACCCAGCGCCGCCAGGCCGGGGCCGGCCGCCTCGACCGCGTGCTGCGCCGGCTCCTCGGCATGGACGCCAAGCTCCGTCAGTACCGCGACGGCGAGCGTTTCGTCCGGGCCGTCGTCGACCAGGCGGGGATGGCGGGCTTCAACAAGGTGTGGACCTCGCCCAACACGCTGCCCACCAAGGACGAGATCGCCAAACCCGAGGAGTGGGTCGCACGGGTGCGTCCGGGCGGCTCGACGTCATGAGACGCGCTCCGCAGTCACCCGTATGAGGGACCGTAGGGCCAAGAGTGGGCGTGCGATGCTCGGGGAACTGCCCTCCTCTGTCACGCTGTACACACTCAGCGTGACTTGGCTCCCCCCGAGGAAGTGATCAGGACATGGGTCCCCATCCAGCGGTCGCGGCAATACGCCTGGCGGTTCGCCGCACCCTGCAAGACCTCCTGCGCCCCGCCGCCGGTTCCCCGCACCTCGCGGTGCTCCCGGCCGCGGTCCCGCACCCGTCCCAGCGGCCCTCCCCGCACTCCTCCTCCGCGCACCCGCCGCCGCAGGCCGGGAGCGCCGGGGCCGAGGTGCCCGCGGCCCGTGACCACCGCCGGGCGCCCCTCGTCCTCGCCGCCTGCTCCGGCGGCGCCGACTCCACCGCCCTCGCCGCCGCCCTGGCCTTCGAGGCGCCCCGGCTCGGCCTGCGAGCCGGCGTCGTCACCGTCGACCACGGCCTCCAGCCCGGCTCCGCCGAGCGCGCCCGCGAGGTGGCCGACCGGCTCGCCGCCCTCGGCCTCGACCCGGTGGAAGTCGCCACCGTGACGGTCGGCCGCGACGGCGGCCCCGAGGCGGCCGCCCGCACCGCCCGCTACGCCGCGCTCGACGCCGCCGCCGAACACCACGGCGCCGTCGCCGTCCTCCTCGGCCACACCCGCGACGACCAGGCCGAGACCGTCCTGCTCGGCCTGGCCCGCGGCTCCGGCACCCGTTCCCTGGCCGGCATGTCCGCCGTCTCCTCCGGCGCCTCCGGAGACCGGGCGGCCACCGGCCGGTACCTGCGGCCCTTCCTCACCGTCGACCGCGCCACCGCCCGCCGCGCCTGCGACGAGCAGCGACTCCCCGTCTGGGACGACCCGCACAACGCCGACCCGGCCTACACCCGCTCCCGCATCCGCCACGAGGCGCTGCCCGCGCTGGAGAAGGCGCTCGGCCGGGGCATCGCCGACGCCCTGGCCCGCACCGCGCAACTCGCCCGGGACGACGCCGACGCCCTCGACTCTTGGGCGCAGCAGGCCGAACGGATGGCCACCCGCCCCGACGGCACCCTCGACATCGCCGCGCTGCACGCCCTGCCGCCGGCCGTCCGGCGGCGGGTGCTGCGCCGTGCCGCCATCGCTGCCGGTGCCCCCGCCGGTTCGCTGTTCGCCCGCCACATCGAGGAGACCGACCGGCTGATCACCGCCTGGCACGGGCAGCGGCCACTGAATCTGCCGGGCCGTGTCGAGGCCCGGAGGCAGGGTGGCAGACTGGTGCTGGAGCAGGCCGGCCACCGGTGACGGATGGCGGTGAGCCGCCGGTGGACGCCGGTGGACCGCCGCCGGACGTCAGCGTCGGACCCGGCCCGTGGGCCAGCCGCCGGGGACAACGGCGGGCCGGGCAGGACCAGCAGAGAGTGGCGAGGGTGCTAGAGAAGGATCTGGGCGACGACCTTGAGTCGGTGCTCATCACCAAGGAAGAGATCGACGCCAAGCTCGTGGAGCTGGCCCACAAGATCGACGCGGAGTACGCGGGACGGGACGTGCTCCTCGTCGGGGTCCTCAAGGGCGCCGTCATGGTGATGGCCGACCTCGCCCGCGCCCTGTCCTCCCCCGTGACGATGGACTGGATGGCCGTCTCCTCCTACGGCGCGGGCACCCAGTCCTCCGGAGTGGTCCGCATCCTCAAGGACCTCGACACCGACATCAAGGGCAAGCACGTCCTGATCGTCGAGGACATCATCGACTCCGGGCTCACCCTCTCCTGGCTGCTGTCGAACCTCGGCTCGCGCGAGCCGGCGTCGCTGGACATCGTGACGCTGCTGCGCAAGCCGGAGGCGGCCAAGGTCGACATCGACGTGAAGTGGGTCGGCTTCGACATCCCCAGCGAGTTCGTGGTCGGCTACGGCCTGGACTACGGCGAGCGGTACCGCAACCTGCCGTTCGTCGGCACGCTGGCGCCGCACGTGTACGGCGGCACCGCGGACTGACCGCCGCGGCCGGTCCCCGCGCCCCGGGCCTCCGCCGCGCCCGGAGGGGCGGGCGGCCGGGGCCCGGGGACGGGCCGGACGGGCGCCGGTGACGCGCCCGGGCTCCGGCCCGGACGGGGTAGTCGCCGGATGTGGCCGGACGTGTTCGGCACCACCCCGGAGAGCCCATCGGAACCAGTGGCTCCGCTGCTCCGTTGGGGGAGGTAGGAAGGGCCGACAAGGCGATGTCGGGCGGCCGGTTCCCGGTCCCGAAGAGCGCCGGACACCGCCCCCGGTGTACCGTCGCGAGACATCAACCAGTTGTCAGCTTGTTCCAGCGCCGGGCGCGCGCCGGCGGAGAGTGGACACCGTACGCACAGCGGATCCCGTCCGGGGGCTGTGCCTCGATGTGGCAGGAGGGACGGGGCTGCGCAGCCCCGTGTGGAGAGACGTGAAGCGCTACTTCCGTGGGCCAGTCATGTGGATCGTGCTGGCGGTACTCGCAGTGATCCTGCTGATGAACGTGTTCCGTTCCTCCGAGGGCTACAAGACGGTCGACACCGGCGAGGTCATCCAGGCCATCCAGCAGAACCACGTCCGCGCCGCCGAGCTCACCACCGGCGACGAACAGCGGATCAAGGTCGAGCTGAAGGACGGCCAGGAGATCGAGGACTCCGACAAGGTCCAGGCCAGCTACGTCGACGAGCAGGGCGCGGAACTCGCCGACATCCTCCAGTCGAAGTACCAGTCCGAGGACGACCTGCTGCCCGACGGCTACACGGTCAGCCCCAAGTCGCAGAATCCGTTCGTCGGGATGCTGCTGACCATCGTGCCGTTCCTGCTGATCATCATCGTGTTCCTCTTCCTGATGAACCAGATGCAGGGCGGCGGCTCGCGGGTGATGAACTTCGGCAAGTCCAAGGCGAAGCTCATCTCCAAGGACACCCCGAAGACCACCTTCGCCGACGTCGCCGGGTCCGACGAGGCCGTCGAGGAACTCCACGAGATCAAGGAGTTCCTCCAGGAGCCCGGCAAGTTCCAGGCCGTCGGCGCCAAGATCCCCAAGGGCGTGCTGCTGTACGGCCCGCCCGGCACCGGTAAGACGCTGCTGGCCCGTGCCGTCGCAGGCGAGGCCGGCGTCCCGTTCTACTCCATCTCCGGTTCCGACTTCGTCGAGATGTTCGTCGGCGTCGGCGCCTCCCGGGTCCGTGACCTCTTCGAGCAGGCCAAGGCCAACGCGCCCGCCATCGTCTTCGTCGACGAGATCGACGCCGTCGGCCGCCACCGCGGCGCCGGCATGGGCGGCGGGCACGACGAGCGCGAGCAGACCCTGAACCAGCTGCTGGTCGAGATGGACGGCTTCGACGTCAAGGGCGGCGTCATCCTGATCGCAGCCACCAACCGTCCCGACATCCTCGACCCGGCGCTGCTGCGCCCGGGCCGCTTCGACCGGCAGATCGCCGTCGACCGTCCGGACCTCGCCGGCCGCCTGGAGATCCTGAAGGTCCACCAGAAGGGCAAGCCGGTCGCGCCCGACGTCGACCTGACCGCTGTCGCCCGCCGCACCCCCGGCTTCACCGGTGCCGACCTCAACAACGTGCTGAACGAGGCCGCCCTGCTGGCGGCGCGCGGCAACGCCAAGCTGATCGACAACCATTTCCTGGACGAGGCGATCGACCGCGTCGTGGCCGGACCGCAGCGCCGCACCCGGCTGATGAGCGACAAGGAGAAGCTGACCACCGCGTACCACGAGGGCGGTCACGCCCTGGTCGCGGCGGCCTCCCCGAGCAGCGACCCCGTCCACAAGGTGACGATCCTGCCGCGCGGCCGGGCCCTCGGCTACACCATGGTGCTGCCGGAGGAGGACAAGTACAGCCAGTCCCGCAACGAGATGCTGGACCAGCTGGCCTACATGATGGGCGGCCGCGCCGCCGAGGAACTGGTCTTCCACGACCCGACCACCGGCGCCGGCAACGACATCGAGAAGGCCACCTCGACCGCGCGCGCCATGGTCACCCAGTACGGCATGACCGAGCGGCTGGGCGCCATCAAGTTCGGTTCGGACTCCTCCGAACCGTTCCTCGGCAAGGAGATGGGACACCAGCGCGACTACTCCGAGGAGGTCGCCGGGCTTGTGGACGAGGAGGTCAAGAAACTGATCGAGACCGCCCACAACGAAGCCTGGGAGATCCTGGTGGAGAACCGCGACGTACTGGACGATCTGGTACTCGCGCTCCTGGAGAAGGAAACCCTGAACAAGGACGAGCTGGCGGAGATCTTCCGGCCGATCGTCAAGCGTCCGGCCCGCCCGGCCTGGACCGGCTCCACGCGCCGCACGCCCTCCAGCCGCCCCCCGGTCGCCATGCCGGTCAAGGACGAGCTCGGCCCGGCGACGCCCGGCGGTCTGTCGCTGGACAAGAACGGCTCCGCCGGCCCGCCGCCGGCCGACGCGCCGACCAACGGCGCCGGGAGCGCCGGAAACGGTGACGACGGCGGCGACACTCCGTCGGCGACCGGCGAGGGCGGCGCGACCGGCCCCGGTGGGGCTCCCGACGAGAACCGCCGCCCCGGCCAGGACGGCGACAACGGCTGACCGGCTTGGACCGAGCAGGACCGGCCTCGGTGGGGCCGGGACACGACGCCAGCGGCGCGTGTCCCGGCCCCACCGGCTTATGCGGGTCGGCCGGCGGGCCAGGTCCGGCCCGGTCCCGTCCGGTCCGTCCGGCCCCTGGCCCGGAATGTCCGGCGCGGCGGTCAGCGTCTAGGCTGATGACGCGCACGCGTGTACGACGGAACCGCGTGTACGAGGGAACGAGGAACGCATGACTGACCCGGTGACGCTGACAGGCGAGGGCACCCCCCGTGAGTTCGACGAGAAGCGCGCCGAGAACGCCGTCCGCGAGCTGCTGATCGCCGTCGGCGAGGACCCGGACCGCGAAGGGCTCCGTGAGACCCCCGCGCGCGTCGCCCGGGCCTACCGCGAGATCTTCGCCGGGCTGCGGCAGCAGCCCGAGGACGTGCTGACGACCACCTTCGACCTCGGGCACGACGAGATGGTGCTGGTGAAGGACATCGAGGTGATGTCGTCCTGCGAACACCACCTCGTGCCGTTCGTCGGCGTCGCCCACGTCGGCTACATCCCCGCCGCCAGCGGCAAGATCACCGGCCTGTCCAAGCTGGCCCGGCTGGTGGATGTCTTCGCCCGCCGCCCGCAGGTGCAGGAGCGGCTGACGACGCAGATCGCCGACTCGCTGATGCGCATCCTGGAGCCGCGCGGAGTGATCGTGGTCATCGAGTGCGAGCACATGTGCATGACGATGCGCGGCGTCCGCAAGCCGGGTGCCAAGACCACCACCTCCGCCGTGCGCGGCCAGCTCCGCGACTCCGCCACCCGCGCCGAGGCCATGGGCCTCATCCTCGCCCGCTGACCTCCCCGGATCGTTCGGGGGCCACGGAGCCTCCTGTGCCGCTGGCTCCGCTGTCGTGCCGCTGTGAGTTCCGGAAGAACGTGTCCCGGTCCGGGCGTTCGGTGCGGTGGGCTCAGCCGCGGGGGTGGGTGAGGGACGCCGACGGGCCGGTGGGGCTGCCGTGCCCGCCCGGTGCGCCGGGCTCCGTGTCGTCGTCGCCGGCGGTGCCGAAGTAGTCGAAGCCGCCGCGGTTCGGCGGCACCCAGTGGGTCGGCGGGCGCTGCGGCTGCGGCTGCGGCTGCGGCTGCTGCTGGGGCGGGGGCGGGGAGGCGACGGCAGCCGCGGCCTCCTGGGCCTGTCGCCGCTGGCGGTCGGCGTTGCGCGCGAGGTTGCGCAGCGCGTCGAACGCCTGAAGGTAGGTCAGGGAGGTCGGGCTGCCGGAGGCGGTGCGGTGGTCGGTGGCGCCGGACGGCAGAGCGCGGGCGGGGCGGCCGGCTTCGAGAGCGATGCGGCGGCGGCCTTCGAGGGCGTTGGCGCGGCCGTTCTCGGCCAGCGCGTACCGGCGCAGGAGTTCGGCGTGCTCGCCGCGGAGCCGGGCGAGGTCGATGCGCTTGCCCTGGAGCCGGTGTTCGAGGGCGGTGGCGCGGTCCGTGGCCTCTTCGAGCTGGTCGCGGAGTGCGTCGGTCTCCACCGACCCGGCGGCGCGGGCGGCGCGTTCGCGGGCGACCCGTCCCTCGGCGGCGCTCTCCCGCTGTCGCATCAGCACGGCGCCCGCGACCCCGGCTCCGGCGGTGGCCACGATCAGCAGGGCCGGGACCAGCCCGAGTCCGTCGGCGGTGAGCAGTGCGGCCCCGGCGGTGAGCACCGCGCAGCCTCCGACGCCGGCCGGTATCAGCAGCCGCCGCGGCGGGATGTATCGATGACGTCCGCGTGCCATGTCGGAAACCTACCGTGATGCGGTGGCGTACGGGAGGGCGTAGTTGAATTGTTGCCCGCTTCGGCCGGTACCGGTCACCGCCGGGTGCGGATGCGCCGTCCGGGGCGACGGGCGTACGCCGCCCGGCGGATGACGGGCGGCGTACGCGGAGGCGGTCGGCGCACGCGCGGCACGGGGTGCGGTGCGTGCGCCGAACGCGCCGTCAGCCGTCAGCCGTCAGCCGTGAGCCGTCGGCCGTCAGCCGTCGATGAGGCCCTTGTCGACCAGGTAGTCCCGGGCGGCGTCGGCGGCGCGGACCCGCTCGGCGTCCACCTGGCGGTTCAGCTCCACGAGGTCCTCGGTGGTCAGGGTCGCGGTGAGCTTGTTGAGCACCTCCGCGATCTCGTCGTCGCCGGCGCTGTCGGCGTTGACGACGGGCAGGATGTTGTCGGCCTGCTGGAGGTTCTGGTCGTCGTCCAGCAGCACCAGCCCGAAGTCGGGGAGGGTGCCGTCGGTCGTGGTGACCAGCGCCAGTTCGTTGGTGCCGTTCTGCACGGACTGCTTGGTCTGCGCGGTGCCGACGCCCTTGGGGTCGACCTCGGTGATGTCGATGCCGTAGACGTCCTCCAGGCCGGGCTGGCAGAACGGCCGCTCGACGCAGTCCTCGCCGGCCGCGAGCGTGACGGGCAGACCGGACTCGCCGAGGTCGGTGAGGGTGGAGAGGCCGTGCTCGTCGGCGAACTCCTCGGAGACGGCGAAGGCGTTCTGGTTGACGGCGTCGCCCACGTCGAGGACCTTCAGGCCCCGGGGCTCGGCCAGTTCCACGAGGGCGTCGCGGGTCTCGTCCGCGTCGCTGGAGGCGACGGCCTCGGCGTCCGGGCCGTTCTCGTCGCGGTTGAGGAACTCGGTCATCGTGGCCAGGTACTCCGGCACGATGTCGATCTCGCCGCTCTCCAGCGCCGGCTCGTACAGCTCGCGGCCGCGCACCGTGGTGATGGAGGTGTCGTACCCGGCGTCGGCCAGGATCTGCGCGTAGAGCTCGGCGGTGATGGTGGCCTCGGTGAAGTCGGCACTGCCGACGATCAGGCTGCCGCGGTCGCCGTCGCCGTCGCCCGAGCCGGTCTCGGAGCCCGTGTCGGAGCCGGGGTCCGACTCCTCCAGGCTGTCCCCGCCGCAGGCGGTCAGGGCGAGGGCGAGGGTCACGGCCGCTGCGGCGGTGGCGAACGGGGCGCGGCGGATGGTGGTGCGAGTGGATTTCACGGTCTGCGTGTCCATTCCTCGGGGTGACGCCGGCAGCGGTGTCTGGTGTACGGGTACTCGGTCCGGACGGTACTGAGCGGCTGCGAACCGGGTGTGTACCGGATGTGAAGCCGGTCGCGGGTGCCGGGCCGGGCATTCCGGGCGGCCGCCCGGAAGCGGCTACCCAGGACAGCCGGTCCGATGCGTGACCGGACGGACGGATGTACGGAACGCGAACGGGCGGCCGATCCTGGTTCAGACGGAGTCGGCGGTGGCGCGGGCCGGCGCCCGGGGAGCCTCGCCGCCCTCGCCCTCGCTCTTGGTGCCGCTGGTGCCGCCGCCGGGCGTCAGCAGCCGCTGGGCGAGCACCAGCACGCCTTCGACGATCAGCGCCAGCACCGCCACCAGCACGGCTCCGGCCACCACCTGGGCGGTGTTCTGGTTGGCGAAACCGGCGGTGATGATCCGGCCCAGTCCGCCGCCGCCGACGAGGGCGGCGAGGGTGGCGGTGGCCACCACCTGAACGGTCGCGGTCCGGATGCCGGTCATGATCAGAGGGAAGGCGAGGGGCAGTTCGATGCGCAGCATCAGCTGGCGCGTCGACATGCCCATGCCCCGGGCCGCCTCGACCACGTCCGGGTCGGACTCGGAGACGCCGACGTAGGCGTTGGTGAGCAGCGGCGGCAGGGCGAAGAGGACCAGGGCGATCACGGTGGGGGTGGTGACACCGCCCTCGCCGAGCGGGGTGAGCATCAGCACCACCAGCACCGCGAAGGTCGGGACCGCGCGTCCGGCGTTGGTGATGTTGACGGCGACCGCGCTGCCGATGCGCCGGCGGCGACCGTCCCCGCCGGAGCGGACCGGGGTGTGACCCAGCCACATCGCCAGCGGCAGCATCAGCGCGCAGGCGATGACCATGCTGACGCCGGTCAGCCACAGGTGCTCGGCGAGCCGGTTCCAGATGCCGCCGGCGCCTGACCAGTGGTCGGCGGTGGTCAGCCAGCTCCAGGCGTCCACGAAGGAGTTCACGGCTGGCTGGCCTCCTGCTGGGCGCCGGGCGCCCCTACCGGGGTGGGTCGGGTGGTCGTGGGGTGGGCGGCCGCCGCGCGGTGCGGGTCGGCCGGGCCGTCGCCGGGGCCGCCGTCGGGGCCGGTTCCGTCACCGTCGGAGCCCTCGCCGCCGCCCTCGCCGCCGCCCTCGCCGCGGCCCTTGGCGCCGCGGCGTCTGGGGCTGCCGCCGTCCCGGGCGCGCGCCCACGGGGTCAGGGCCCGCTGGAGCGTCAGCAGCAGCACGTCGGCGATGACCGCGAGCACCACGCACAGCACCGAGGCGGTGAGCACCTGCGCCTTGAACAGGCTGTCCATGCCGCTGTAGATGAGGTTGCCGAGCCCGCCGTGGCCGACGATGGCGCCGACCGTGGTCAGTGACACGGCCGAGACGGTGGCGATCCGTACCCCCGCCATCAGCGCGGGCAGTGCCAGCGGCAGCTCCACCTGGAACAGCAGCCGGCCCGGCCCGTACCCCATGCCGCGCGCCGCCTCGCGGACGTCCTCGGAGACGCCGTCCAGCCCCGCCAGCATGTTGCGGACCAGCACGGTCAGCGAGTACAGGACCAGTCCGCACACCACGACCGAGGCCGAGATGCCGAACAGCGGCAGCAGCAGCGCGTACATCGCGAGGGTCGGGATCGTGTAGACGACGGTCGTCAGCGTCAGGACCGTTCCCGAGGCGCGGCGGTAGCGCCGGGCGAAGAGCGCCAGCGGGAACGCCAGCAGCACCGCTATGACCACGGAGGTTCCCGTGATCGCCAGGTGTTGGAGGGTGGCGTCGATCAGCTCGTCACGCCGGGTCCGCAGGTACTCCCCGCAGATCCATTCGTTTGCCGTCAGGCAATTGCTGGCACTCACCCGGAGAACCCTAAGCGGGACGACTCGCGAAAATGAAGATTGTACGTTCGCGAGTGTGGGGGAAGATGAGCCACATGCTTCGCTTCGAACAGGTCACCAAGCGCTACCCCGACGGCACGCTCGCCGTCGACGATCTGTCGCTGGAGGTGGCCGAGGGGGAGCTGGTGACCCTGGTCGGGCCGTCCGGGTGCGGCAAGACGACGACCATGAAACTGGTCAACCGGCTGGAGGAGCCCACCTCCGGCCGCATCCTCCTGGACGGCGAGGACATCGCCGACATCCACCCGGTCGCCCTGCGCCGGCGCATCGGCTACGTCATCCAGCAGGGCGGACTCTTCCCGCACCGCACCGTGCTGGACAACACCGCGACCGTCCTCCAGCTGCTGGAGTGGAAGAAGCCCGCCGCGCGGAAACGGGCCGCGGAGATGCTGGACCTGGTCGGGCTCGACCCCTCCGTCTACGGCTCCCGGTACCCCGGCCAGCTCTCCGGCGGCCAGCGGCAGCGCGTCGGCGTGGCGCGCGCCCTCGCCGCCGACCCGCCGGTGCTGCTGATGGACGAGCCGTTCGGCGCGGTCGACCCCGTCGTCCGCGACCACCTGCAGAACGAGTTCCTCCGGCTCCAGGCCGAGGTCCGCAAGACGGTCCTGTTCGTCACCCACGACATCGAGGAGGCGGTGCGGCTCGGTGACCGCATCGCCGTCTTCGGGCAGGGCCGCATCGAGCAGTTCGACCCGCCGACGACGGTGCTCGGAGCCCCGGCCAACGACTACGTGGCCGGCTTCGTCGGCGCCGACCGGGGCCTGAAGCGGCTGTCGGTGACGCTGGTCGAGGAGTCAGACCTGGAGCAGCCGCCGCTGGTCGACCTCACCGACGACATGGCCGGAGCGGCGGCGCGGATGCGCGAGAACGGCGCGCGCTGGGCCGTCGTCCTGGACGGCTCCGGCTCACTGCACGGCTGGGTGCCGCTGCCCGCCGCGGAGCAGCGGCAGACGGGCTCGGTCGCGGACCACGCCCGCCGGATGGAGGCGTGGCTGCCGCTGGGCTCGTCCCTCAAGCAGGCGTTCGGGATGATGCTCCAGTACGACGCCGGGTGGATCGCCGTCCTCGACGGCGACCGCTTCATGGGTGTACTGACCCCGGCCAGGCTGCACGAGGCGCTGCGGCGGTCGATCGACGCGGACGCGCAGGACCTCCAGCGGGCCGAGGTGCGACTGGAGACGCTGCCCAGCGGCCCGGCCTGAGCCGTTCGCGGCGTTCCGTGCGTGGGTCGGGCGGCGTGCCGTGGCGGCGACGCGTGCGGTCGTGTCGACGCGTGCGGTCGCGGCGATGCGTGCGGTCACGTCGACGCGTGCCGTGGTGCTCAGGCCGGTGAGCCGAGCGGTCCCTCGCCGTCCTCGCGGAGCCGGCAGATTCGCTCCAGCCAGATCGCCACGCCGCAGACGGCGGCGCCGGCCAGCACCGCGATCCCCGCGTAGACGGCCTGGTCACGGCGGTTCGCGACGTCCAGGTACTCCTGCACCAGGAAGATCCCGGCTCCGCCGTAGATCCCGGCGACCACCGCCGACACCAGGGCGCTCGCCTGGCCGAGGACCACCGCGCGCGCGGCCATCATCGGCTCCACCGGCCGGGCGCCGGGCCGTCGTTCCCGGATCGCCTTCAGCCGAGACCGCAGCGTCAGCGCCGTGCCCAGCAGGATCGCGGCGATCATTCCGAGCGCGACCGGGGCGAGCAGCGGCACCGCGGGGAGGGTGCCGCGGGAGTCCCACAGTCCGGCTCCCGCCCAGGCGATCGCCCCCGAGGCGGCGAAAAGCCCCAGCAACGTGCCGATCCGCAGGTGTGTCACCGCGTCCGCCCCTCCCGCGCCCGCCCGGCTGTCGCGCCGCGTGTTCCGGCGCCGCCGTCTCCGTCGCTCACTGTCTGCCGTCCACCGTCTGTCCCACGCCGTCTCACCGGCGCCGTCGGTCCCGCCGTCTGTCCCGCGCCGTCCCCGGGGGCCGGTGGGTCGGCGCCGCCGGGGTGCGTCACGGCTGTGCGGCGGGTGCCCTGCGGTTCTCCCGCCCGGCACCCGCCGCCGCGCTTCCCGCCACCCGTCAGAGCGGCACGACCAGTTCCAGGTCGCCGCGGAGCTGGACACCCTGGTCGCCCACGGCCGGCAGCAGGTCCACGATCCGCCCCCGGCCCGGGTACTCGGCCTCGGGCTCCACATCGTGCCACGGCACCAGGACGAAGGCGCGCTCGTGGGCACGCGGGTGGGGCAGGGTGAGCCCCGGGTCGGTGGAGACCACGCCCTGGTAGGAGACGATGTCGACGTCGATGGTGCGTGGGCCCCAACGCAGTTCGCGGACCCGCTCGTACGCCTCCTCCACCGCCTGTGCCCGTTCCAGCAGCGACGAGGGCGGCAGGGTGGTGCGGACGATCACCACGGCGTTGAAGTAGGTGCCCTGGGTGTCCTCGCTGACGCCCCACGGCTGCGTCTCGTAGACGGGCGAGACCGCCTTGACGCGCAGCCCCGGGGTGTCGGCCAGGGCGTCCACGGCTCCCTGGAGCGTCTCCAGGCGGTTGCCGAGGTTGCTCCCGATGGACAGCACGGCCACGTGCGGGTTGTGCAGCGTCGCGTCGGCGGCGTCCACCTGCTGCACCACCGCGGACGGCACCGGCTGCACGGTCGGGTCGGGCGAGGAAGAAGCGGCGTTGTCGCTGCTCGTCATGGTCTGCTCCGCAGAATGGTGATGGTCACATCGTCAAAGGGAACGGTGATCGGGGCCTGCGGCTTGTGGACCGTCACCTCGACCTCGAGGACCGCCTCGTGCGTGAGGCACCGCGCGGCGATCCGCTCGGCGAGCGTCTCGATCAGCGCGAAGGGCTCGCCGGACACGATGCCCGACACCTCCTCGGCGACGACGCCGTAGTGCACGGTGCGGCCCAGGTCGTCCTCGGCCGCGGCGGGACGGGTGTCCACGCCGAGCCGCACATCGACGACGAAGGTCTGGCCCAGGGCCCGCTCCTCGGGGAGCGCGCCGTGGAAGCCGCGGGCTCGCAGGCCCCGCAGGGTGATGTGGTCCATCGCCCTCAACTCCCTTCCGTTCGGCGCCGATACCCCTTCAGGGCCCGGCAGTCGGCGAGCTGCGGTCCGGCCGGTCCCGCATGGCCGTGCCGCCCGGACGCGGGTGGCACGGCGGCCCCTCGGGCCGTGATCGCGCCGCCCCGCGGGCGGGGTGCCCGCGTGCCGCGCCGCGACGGGTGGTGGGCCCGCCGGTCACGGTGCGTCCAGCCCCACGAATCTACCTGCGTACGCCGCCATCTCCTGCGGGCGGGTACCGGACCCCGAGGCGGGGATGTCGCGGCCTTTACCCACCGAGGGGCGCGTTACGCGTGCGGGGGCCGGGACCGGCCACCAACGGGTGAGCGAGCGGGCTCGAACCCGGCCTGGCGCACTCCCCGGGAGCGGGCGGTGCGGCGCGCCACCTGCTCCGGGCGCACGCGCCGCCATCGGGAGCGCGTCAGTGGCGGCGGTGCCCGCCGGCGCGGACCCGCCCGTCGCCACCGGCGGCGGACGGTGACCCGGACGGCGCAACGGGACGTCCGGAGCCGGGAGCGGGCCGGGCCGGGGACCGGCGCGTCCCGGAGGGCGGGCGGGGC
>NZ_BHZI01000063.1 GCF_004305975.1 Streptomyces otsuchiensis | reverse complement strand
CCGATGTCCAGGTCCGCATGGGTGAGCCCACCGGCCGGTGGGCTCACCCATGCGGACCTGGACATCGGCGGACCGCTGCTGCTGCCCGGCCTGGGCGCGCAGGGCGCCGCGCCCGCCGACCTGCCCGCGCTGCTCGGGCCGGCCCTGCCCGCCGCCCTGCCCAGCGTCAGCCGGGGGGTGCTGCGCGCCGGTCCCGACCCCGACGCGCTGCGCGCGTCGGCGGCCCGCTGGAACGAGGAACTGGCCGCCGTCATCGGCTGAACCACGCCACACAACCAATGTGAACCCGCCGTTCCCCGCCACCGGCCCCACCGGCCGCACCGGCGCGGAACGGCGGGTTCACGCCGGTCAGGGCGGCGTGGGCGACCCGGCGAAGGGCGCGTCCATGGCAGGCCCACGGGATGTGCACGAAATCGCCACCTGCCACCCCGGGCCCTCCTGCAAGACGGCTGGTCACAGCAGGTATCGGCCGGGCCGTGGTGTCTGCGCCGCAGGTCACGGGGGAGCCCGGCGCGCCGTTCGCCGGGGCCCCGGGCTCCGGGCCTCGCCGGGCCCTGCTGGATCAGGCGCCGACCAGTGCGCCGAAATGGGCCTTAATGTCCGGAGTCACAACAGCTGACCAGGAGTTTTCGGCTGATCTCGCTGACTCTTGCGCTCTTGCCCGCTAGTCTCCGTCGGGAGCGGACCCGCCGGGCGCCCAGGCGTCCGGTACCGCAGGGTGCCGGGTCGCGAGTATCGTGCCCGCTCCCGCAACCCACATCCGACCGTTCGATACCTGAGGTGACGTAGGCGTGGCTCTTCCGCCCCTTACCCCTGAACAGCGCGCTGCCGCGCTCGAGAAGGCCGCTGCGGCTCGCCGGGAGCGCGCCGAGGTCAAGAATCGGCTCAAGCACTCCGGAGCCTCACTGCACGATGTCATCAAGCAGGGCCAGGAGAACGACGTCATCGGCAAGATGAAGGTCTCCGCGCTGCTGGAGTCCATGCCGGGCGTCGGCAAGGTCCGCGCCAAGCAGATCATGGAGCGGCTCGGCATCTCCGAGAGCCGCCGGGTGCGCGGTCTGGGCTCCAACCAGATCGCCTCCCTGGAACGCGAGTTCGGCAGCACCGGGTCCTGACGCGTCGGGCGCGCGGCGGACGCGGATTTCCTCGCCGCGCGCCCGGGCGGGATAATCACCCCATGAGTGAGGTTGTCTCCGGGGGGACGTCCCCCGAGGTCCCGCCCGGCCGTCCGCGACTGACCGTCCTCTCCGGCCCCTCCGGGGTCGGCAAGAGCACCGTCGTCGCGCACCTGCGCCAGGCCCATCCCGAGATCTGGCTCTCGGTGTCGGCCACCACGCGCAGGCCACGTCCGGGTGAACGGCACGGCGTCCAGTACTTCTTCGTCGACGACGGAGAGTTCGACAAGCTGGTCGCCAACGGCGAACTGCTGGAATGGGCCGAGTTCGCGGGCAACCGCTACGGAACGCCCCGGCAGGCCGTCCTTGAGCGGCTGTCGGCCGGGGAGCCGGTCCTGCTGGAGATCGACCTCCAGGGCGCGCGGCTGGTCCGCGAGTCCATGCCCGAGGCGCGGCTGGTCTTCCTCGCCCCGCCGAGCTGGGACGAGCTGGTCCGCCGGCTGACCGGGCGGGGCACTGAGCCGCCCGAGGTCATCGAGCGGCGTCTCACCGCCGCCCGCACCGAACTGGCCGCCGAGGCGGAGTTCGACCACACGCTGGTCAACACCTCCGTCGAGGAGGTCTCGGCCGAGCTGCTAGCCTTGACCCGAATCTCGTGAACCCTCCGGTCGCCGCGCGTCACCACTGCGGCCCGGCGTCGGCCGCAGGCCGGCCGTACGGGACCGGCCGACCGGTCCGGTTCGCACCCCGTCTTACGGAAGGCAGAGCGTGTCCTCTTCCATCGCGACGCCCGAGGGCATCATCAATCCGCCGATCGATGAGCTGCTCGAGGCCACCGACTCCAAGTACAGCCTGGTGATCTACGCCGCCAAGCGTGCGCGTCAGGTCAACGCGTACTACTCGCAGCTCGGCGAGGGCCTGCTGGAGTACGTCGGCCCTCTGGTGGACACCCACGTCCACGAGAAGCCGCTCTCCATCGCCCTGCGTGAGATCAACGCGGGTCTCCTGACCGCCGAGGCGATCGAGGGCCCGGCCGACTGAGCCGGTCCGTCCACCTCGCCACCGGGGCCCGGCAGCGTCACGTCACGCTGCCGGGCCCCGGTGCGTCGTGGGGCGTGCCCCGGGGCCCGCGCGGCGCGGGGGCGGCGCATACGCTGGGACCGTCCGCGCGCCGCCGCCCGGTGACGCGCGGGCGAACCGTCCGGCGCACCGTCGAGGTGCCGCAGTGAAGCGGGAGCAACGAGTGACGCAGACACCTGGCACCGACGACCGGCCCGAGATCGTCCTCGGAGTCGGCGGCGGCATCGCGGCCTACAAGGCGTGCGAGCTGCTGCGCCGGTTCACCGAGTCCGGCCACGCCGTCACCGTCGCGCCCACAGCCTCGGCCCTGCACTTCGTCGGCGAGGCCACCTGGGCCGCGCTCTCCGGCCGGCCCGCCGCCCACGCCGTGTGGGAGAACGTGCACGAGGTCCCGCATGTGCGGATCGGCCAGCGGGCCGACCTCGTGGTGGTGGCCCCGGCCACGGCCGACGTGCTGGCCCGGGCGGCCCACGGCCGTGCCGACGACCTGCTCACCAACACCCTGCTCACCGCCCGCTGCCCGGTGGTCTTCGCCCCCGCCATGCACACCGAGATGTGGGAGCACCCCGCCACCCGGGAGAACGTCGCCACGCTGCGGCGCCGCGGTGCCGTGGTGATCGAACCCGCCAGCGGGCGGCTGACGGGGAGCGACACCGGCAAGGGCCGCCTCCCGGACCCGGCGGAGATCTTCGCCGTCTGCCGCCGGGTGCTGGCACGGGGTCCGCGTGCGGGGGAGCGCGACCTCGCCGGGCGGCGGGTCGTGATCAGCGCCGGCGGCACCCGTGAGCCGCTGGACCCGGTGCGTTTCCTCGGCAACAACTCCTCCGGCAAGCAGGGGTACGCGCTGGCCCGCACCGCCGTCGCCCGTGGCGCCGAGGTGACCCTGGTGGCGGCCAACACGGCGCTGCCCGACCCGGCCGGGGTCGACGTGGTGGCCGTCTCCACCACCGCGGAGCTGGCGGAAGCAGTCACGGCCGCCGCGGCGACGGCCGACGTGGTGGTGATGGCCGCCGCCGTCGCCGACTTCCGCCCCGCGGTCCGCGCCACCGGGAAGATCAAGAAGAAGGACGGCGAGGAACCGGCCCCCGTCGAACTGGTGCGCAATCCCGACATCCTCGCGGCGCTGGCCGCCGACCGGCCCCGCCCCGGACAGCTGGTGGTGGGGTTCGCCGCCGAGACCGACGACGTGCTCGCCGCGGGCCGCGCCAAACTGGCGCGCAAGGGCTGTGACCTGCTGGTCGTCAACGAGGTGGGCGACGGCCGGGCGTTCGGCACCGAGGACAACGAGGCCGTCGTGCTGGACGCCCTCGGCGCCGAGACCCACGTCCCGTACGGCCCCAAGGACGACCTCGCCGACGCGGTCTGGGACGCCGTCGCGGCGCGGCTGGCGGAGAGCTGATCGGCCCAGTATGCGAACGGCATGGATGATCAGCCGGGTGGCCGGATAGACTGCATACGAGCGGCCACCGCCTTGTCGCGGGCCGCTCACCCGTTTGAGTCAGCAGCCGCTGCAACCCCAGGGAGCGATGTGTCCCGCCGTCTTTTCACCTCGGAATCCGTGACCGAGGGTCACCCAGACAAGATCGCTGATCAGATCAGTGACACCATCCTCGACGCCCTGCTCAAGGAGGACCCGTCCTCACGGGTCGCCGTCGAGACACTGATCACCACCGGCCTGGTGCACGTCGCGGGCGAGGTCACCACCAAGGCCTACGCGCCCATCGCGAGCCTCGTCCGCTCCAAGATCCTGGACATCGGCTACGACTCCTCCAAGAAGGGGTTCGACGGTGCCTCCTGCGGGGTGTCCGTCTCCATCGGCGCCCAGTCCCCGGACATCGCCCAGGGTGTGGACACCGCCTACGAGGCGCGGGTGGAGGGCGAGGACGACGCCCTCGACCGCCAGGGCGCCGGCGACCAGGGCCTGATGTTCGGCTACGCGTGCGACGAGACGCCGGAGCTGATGCCGCTCCCCATCCACCTGGCGCACCGTCTCTCCCACCGGCTGACCGAGGCCCGCAAGAACGGCACCGTTCCCTACCTGCGCCCGGACGGCAAGACGCAGGTCACCATCGAGTACGACGGCGACAAGCCGGTCCGGCTGGACACCGTGGTGGTCTCCAGCCAGCACGCCTCCGACATCGACCTCGACTCGCTGCTGACCCCGGACATCCGGGAGTTCGTGGTCGAGCCCGAGCTCAAGGCGCTGACGGCGGACGGCATCAAGCTGGACACCGACAGCTACCGGCTGCTGGTCAACCCGACCGGGCGGTTCGAGATCGGCGGCCCCATGGGCGACGCCGGCCTCACCGGTCGCAAGATCATCATCGACACCTACGGCGGCATGGCCCGCCACGGCGGCGGTGCCTTCTCGGGCAAGGACCCGTCCAAGGTCGACCGCTCCGCCGCCTACGCCATGCGCTGGGTCGCGAAGAACGTCGTCGCCGCCGGGCTCGCGACCCGCTGCGAGGTCCAGGTCGCCTACGCCATCGGCAAGGCCGAGCCGGTCGGTCTCTTCGTCGAGACCTTCGGCACCCACCGCACCGACGTGGAGCGGATCGAGCAGGCGATCCGGGAGGTCTTCGACCTCCGGCCCGCCGCCATAATCCGTGAACTGGACCTGCTGCGGCCCATCTACGCCCAGACCGCCGCCTACGGCCACTTCGGCCGCGAGCTGCCGGACTTCACCTGGGAGCGGACCGACCGCACCGAGCAGCTGCGCCGCGCCGCCGGAGTCTGACCCGCCGGAGTCTGACCCGCCGGCGTCCGAACCGTCGGAGTCCGAACCGCCCGGCACGCCGCACGGGACGCGCCGCCGCGCTCCGTCGGCCGCCACCGTTCCGCCCACGCGCCCCCGGACCGTCACCACGGTCCGGGGGCGCGTGGCGTGCGCGGACCGCCGCGCGGGTCCGTGGCGCGCGGACCCGGTCACGTCTGGTGTACTGACGGGGTGAGTACCGCGCGCCGCCCGGAGGACAGCCCCGAGCAGCTGGCGCTGCTCCGCGGGCCCGCGGCCGGCGACGGCCCGAAGGTGCCCCGTGCCAAGCCGCGCACCTGGCGCGGTGCGGCGCTGGCGGACCGTCTCCCCGTCGCCCGGGTCCTGGTCGACAAGGGCCAGCTCCACCTCGACCGCTACTTCGACTACGCGGTCCCGGCCGAACTCGACGCCGACGCCCGTCCCGGGGTCCGCGTACGGGTCCGGTTCGGCGCGGGGGAGCGCGGCGGGCGCCGAGAGGGCGGCGGTCTGATCAACGGGTTCGTCGTCGAGCGCGTCGAACGCAGCGACTTCCCCGGCACCCTGGCGCCGCTGGCACAGGTCCTCTCCACCGAGCCGGTGCTCACCCCGCGACTGCTCGCCCTGTGCCGCGCCGTCGCCGACCGCTACGCCGGGTCGCTCGCCGACGTCGTGCAGCTCGCGGTGCCGCCGCGGATGGCGCGCGCCGAGCGGAAGGAGTCCCCGCCGCCGCAACCGGCGCCGCCTGTGCCGGAACCGGCCGGCTGGGACGCCTACACCGGGGGCCCCGGCTATCTCGCCGCGCTCACCGCGGGCGAGGCGCCGCGCGCGGTGTGGACCGCGCTGCCCGGCCCCGGCTGGCCCGCGGAGCTGGCCCGTGCCGTCGCCGCCTGCCTGGCGGGCGGGCGTGGCGCGCTGGCGGTCCTGCCCGACGGGCGCAGCGCGGCCCGCGCCGACGCCGCGCTGACCGAACTGCTGGGCTCCGGCCGGCATGTGCTGCTGACCGCCGACGCCGGACCGGAGGCCCGCTACCGGCGCTGGCTCGCGATCAGCCGCGGCAGTGTCCGTGCCGTCGTCGGCACCCGCGCCGCGGCCTTCGCGCCGGTCCGGGACCTCGGCCTGCTCGCCCTGTGGGACGACGGTGACTCCTCGCACCGCGAGGAACGTGCACCGCAGCCCCATGCCCGGGAGGTGCTGCTGCTGCGTGCGGTGTCCGAGGGGGCCGGCGTGCTGCTGGGCGGCCACAGCCGGACCGCCGAGGCCGCCCAGTTGCTGGAGAGCGGCTGGGCCGGGGAACTGGCCGCCCCGCGCGCCACCGTGCGGGAGAGCGCTCCGGCGGTGCGGACCGTGGAGGAGCACGACGAGGCGCGGGACCCGGCCGCCCGCACCGCCCGGCTGCCCAGCCACGCCTGGCAGGCGGTGCGTACCGCCCTCGCAGACGGCCCCGTCCTCGTCCAGGTGCCCCGCCGCGGCTACGTTCCCCGGCTCTCCTGCGACCGCTGCCGCCATCCGGCGGTCTGCGCGCACTGCCCCGGACCGCTCCAGTCGGTGGACGGCCACCACGCACCGCGCTGCGCGTGGTGCGGCCGGGCCACCGAGCACTGGCACTGCTCCGAGTGCGGCGGTGTGCGGCTGCGCGCCAGCGTGGTCGGGGCCCGCCGTACCGCCGAGGAACTCGGACGGGCCTTCCCCGCCGTGCCCGTACGGACCTCCGGACGGGACCAGATCCTCGACACGGTGCCCGACCGGCCCGCGCTCGTGGTCTCCACGCCGGGGGCCGAACCCCGGGTGGAGGACGGCCCGGGATACGCGGCGGCGCTGCTGCTCGACGGCTGGGCGCTGCTGGGCCGCGCCGACCTGCGGGCGGGGGAGGAGGCGCTGCGCCGCTGGCTGAACGCGGCGGCGCTGGTCCGGCCCGCGCCGGCCGGCGGTGCCGTCGTCGTGCTCGCCGAGCCCACCGCCCGCCCCGTCCAGGCACTGGTGCGCTGGGATCCGGCCGGTCACGCCGCCCGCGAACTCGGCGACCGGTCCGCTCTGGGCCTGCCCCCGGTCAGCCGGCTGGCGGCGGTCACCGGCCCGCCGGCGGCGGTCTCCCGTCTGCTGGAGACCGCCGAACTCCCCGGCGACGCACTGGTGCTGGGCCCGGTCGACCTGGAACCCCCGCCCCGCGGACGCCCACGACGTTCCCACGAGCCGCCGCCGGGCGAGCGCTGGCAGCGCGCGCTGGTCCGTACTCCGCCCGCGGCGGGGGCGGCGCTGGCCGGGGCGCTGCGCGCGGCACGCGCCGCGCGCCTCGCCCACGGTGACCCGGTGGTCGCGCGGGTCCGGGTCGACCCGGCCGACATCGGCTGACCCGCCCGCCACCGCCGGTCCCGGTCGGCGGCCGTGGTGGCGGGCCGCCGGGCGGGTGCGTGCGGGGTGAGCGCGCGCCCGGCGAACCGGGACCTGTGAGGTGAGTGACCCGAGCGCGCCGCGGGTGCGCCGGTCAGCCGCCGCGTGGGCCGGGCACCACCCCGCGCGGCTGCTCGACCGCCGGCCGGACCGCGCTCTCGGCCGGTTCCTCTTCGAGTACGCCCGCCGTCCCGCCCGGGTCCATCAGCCGCGGTGGTCCGCTGCGCGCTGCCGGGACCGTCGTGGCCATCCGGGCGCGCCCGGCCCCGACGGTGGCGCGGCGGGCACCGTAACGGCGGTGGACCGCCTGCTTGGTGACTCCGAGCGCCGAACCGACGGCGTCCCAGGAGAAGCCCAGCGAGCGGTCGAAGTCCACCGCGGCCGTCACCAGCGTCTCCACGCTGTCCCGCAGCTCCTGGGCCAGCCGCACCGTCGGGGCGGGCGCCCGGCCGTACACGACGAATCCCGTGGCGGGACCGGTGCGCCGTGGGCGGTAGACGTTGCCCAGCTGTGAGGTGAGCGTCCGCAGCGCTTCCACCTGGCGACGTACCCGCTCGATGTCCCGTACCAGCAGATGCAGACTGGCTCGTGCCTGAGCGTCAGGGGTGGCATGGTCAGCCATCAACAAGCCTCTCCAACCGGCGAATAGGGTCAGGACCGGTCAGCGGCCCTGGTCAATCCGTCGTGACCAACGCGTCACCCAACGCACGGTCACGCCCTGCGGGCGCACTGCGGACATCCGGGGGCGCGTCCCGCGCGGCTCGCTCCGCACCGGCGCACGCGTGGCGCCTCGCGCCGGGGCCGGAACGGGGGTGGCCCGCGGCCGGTTCGGGCAGCTCCGCCAGCGCCGTCGGTGAGCGACGAGCGGCGTGGCCGCCGGCCGCCCCGACCCCGGTGGCGTGCCCCCGTGCCGCTCCGCGTGAGCCCGCCGGGCTCCCCGGGCGCGCGCCGTCCACGGACCGTAGACTGCTCCCCGGCCGCAACGGCCGCGCCCGGCCATGACCGGCCGCGCCCGGCGACCGCACCCCTGTCCGTACCGAACAGAAACGGTGATCGACCCAGCATGAGGCTCGTCTTCGCCGGCACCCCCGAGGTGGCCGTGCCCGCCCTGGAAGCACTGCTGGCCTCCGGGCGGCACGAGGTGGCGGCGGTGGTGACCCGTCCCGACGCACCCGCAGGACGTGGCCGGCGCCTGGTGGCCAGCCCCATCGCGCAGCACGCGGAGGAGGAGGGCATCGAGATCCTGCGGCCCGCCCACCCCCGCGATCCCGAGTTCCAGGACCGGCTGCGCGCGATCGCCCCGGATTGCTGCCCGGTCGTCGCCTACGGCGCGCTGCTGCCGCGCACCGCACTGGACATCCCCCGGCACGGCTGGGTCAACCTCCACTTCTCCCTGCTGCCCGCCTGGCGCGGAGCCGCCCCCGTCCAGCACGCGGTGATGGCCGGCGACGAGATGACCGGCGCGTCCACCTTCCAGATCGAGGAAGGGCTGGACTCCGGCCCGGTCTACGGCGTCGTCACCGAGGAGGTACGGCAGCAGGACACCAGCGGCGACCTGCTGACCCGGCTCGCCTTCGCCGGCGCGGGTCTGCTCGCCGCCACCATGGACGGCATCGAGGACGGCACCCTGCACGGGGTCCCCCAGCCCGAGGAGGGCGTCACCCTGGCGCCCAAGATCGGTGTGGAGGACGCCCGGGTCGACTGGCACGCGCCCGCGCTCCGCGTGGACCGGGTGGTCCGCGGCTGCTCGCCCGCGCCGGGAGCCTGGACGACGTTCCGGGGCGAACGGCTGAAGCTGCGTCAGCTCACCCCGGCCCCGGGACACACGGGGCTGCCGCCCGGTGCCGTCGTGGCCGGCAAGCACAGCGTGCACGTCGGCACCGGCTCCCACGCCGTGGAACTGCTCTGGGTCCAGCCGCAGGGCAAGAAGCCGATGGCCGCCGCCGACTGGGCCCGGGGCGTGCGGGTGGCCCCGGGGGAACTGCTCGGTGGCTGACGTCCCGCGCCCGCCGGAGCCGCCCGGCCCGGCGGGCCTCACCCCAGACGCCCGGCCCACCCGGCCGTCCACCCGTACCGTTCTCGATCCCGTCCCGCGGAGCAATCAGCTGTGAGCACCCCGCCCCGCCGTCCCGCCCGGCCCTACCGCCGTCCCACCAAGGATCCCGTGCGGTTCCTGGCCTTCCAGGCGCTGCGCGCCGTGGACGAACGCGACGCCTACGCCAACCTGGCGCTTCCGCCGCTGCTGCGCGAGGCCCGGAAGAACGGCATGGACGACCGCGACGCCGCGCTCGCCACCGAGCTGGTCTACGGCACGCTGCGCTGGCAGGGCAGCTACGACGCGATCCTCGCCGAGTGCGTCGACCGGCCGCTGCGGGAGGTGGACCCGCCCGTGCTGGACGTCCTGTCCCTGGGCGCCCACCAGCTCCTCTCGACTCGCATCCCCACCCACGCCGCCGTCTCGGCCACCGTCGAACTGGCGCGGGTCGCCGTCGGCGACGGCCGTGCCAAGTTCGTCAACGCCGTGCTGCGCCGCGTCACCGCCGACGACCTCGGCGGGTGGCTGGAGAGGATCGCGCCCTCCTACGACGACGACGCCGAGGAGCACCTGGCCCTCACCCACGCGCACCCCCGCTGGGTCGTCTCCGCCATGTGGGACGCCCTCGGCGGTGGCCGCGCCGGTATGGAGGCACTGCTCGACGCCGACAACGAACGCCCCGCCGTCACCCTGGTAGCCCGGCCCGGCCGGTCCTCCACCGACGAACTGCTGGTCGCGGGCGCCGAGGCCGGGCGCTGGTCGCCCTACGCCGTCCACCTGGCGCAGGGCGGCGAGCCCGGCGCCGTACCCGCCGTCGCCGAGGGACGGGCCGGGGTCCAGGACGAGGGCAGCCAGCTCGTCGCCCTCGCCCTCGCGAACGCGCCGGTGGAGGGCGACGACTCCCGCTGGCTGGACGGCTGCGCCGGACCGGGCGGCAAGGCGGCGCTGCTCGCCGCGCTGGCCGCCGAACGCGGCGCGGCGCTCCTCGCCGCCGAGCGGCAGCCGCACCGGGCCCGGCTCGTGGAACGCGCCCTCGCCGGCAACCCCGGCCCGTACCAGGTGATCACCGCCGACAGCACACGGCCCGGCTGGCAGCCCGGCTCCTTCGACCGGGTCCTCGTCGACGTGCCGTGCACCGGGCTGGGAGCCCTGCGCCGGCGCCCCGAGGCCCGCTGGCGCCGCCGCCCCGAGGACCTGGAGCGGTTCGCGCCGCTCCAGCGGTCCCTGCTGCGCGAGGCCCTGCGGGCGGTGCGGCCCGGCGGCGTCGTCGGCTACGCCACCTGCTCGCCGCACCCGGCCGAGACCGGCGCGGTGGTCGAGGACGTGCTGCGCCGCACCCGGACCACCACCCCGGCCGAACGGGTCGACGCCCGCCCCCTGTTCCCCGGGGTGCCTGACCTCGGCGACGGGCCGGCCGTCCAGCTGTGGCCGCATCTGCACGGCACCGACGCCATGTACCTGGCGCTGCTGCGCCGCACCGGCTGACCCACGCGGGTGCGGGCCCGCGGATCGGGTGACCGGCTCTCGTTCCGATCGGCCGGTGTGAGGCTTCGCGCACGGCCATTGAGGTATCGACGAATGATCAGGTGAGTGACTCGGACCGTGGGTCTCGTGTCGCGATGAGTCCTGCGGCGTCGGGCGGTCGTACGGTCGGGACCGATGCCGAGGAGGACGTCCGATGCGCAGCGTGACCTATTCGATGGGCGTCTCGCTGGACGGCTGCATCGTCGGGCCGGACGGCGGCTTCGACTGGACGCCGCCCGACGAGGAGCTCTTTCGCTTCGCCACCGACGAGGTGCGGAAAGCCGGTGTCCACCTGTTGGGGCGACGGCTGTACGAGACGATGCTGTACTGGGAGAGCGTCGACCAGCATCCATCGCTCGACTTCTCGACGCGCGAGTTCGCGGCGATCTGGAGATCGCTCCCCAAGGTGGTGTTCTCCACCACCCTCTCAGCGGTACGGGGCAACGCCCGCCTGGCCTCCGGTGGCCTGGCGGAGGAGATCGAGCGCCTGCGGGCCGAGCCGGGGGACGGCGACATCGCGATCGGCGGTGCGAGGCTCGCGGCCGAGGCCGCCGCGCTGGATCTGATCGACGAGTACCGCCCCAGGGTCCACCCGGTACTGGTCGGCGGCGGAATTCCGTTCTTCCCCCGGCACGGGCGCCGGGTGGACCTCGAACTGGTCGGGACCCGCACCTTCAGCTCCAGGGTCGTCCACCTCCGCTACCGCGTGGCGCGCTAGCTGTATTGACCTGGAGCGTTCGGCTCCCGGAGCGGGAGCGGCCGGCGTGGTGCGGGGCACCTGCCGTGGGAGGGCCGGAGCGATGCTGAATACTGGGCCCATGGCACAGATCAACCCGTCCATCCTGTCCGCCGACTTCGCCCGTCTGGCCGAGGAGGCGCGGGCCGTCGACGGCGCGGACTGGCTCCACGTCGATGTGATGGACAACCACTTCGTCCCCAACCTGACGCTGGGACTGCCCGTCGTGGAGTCCCTGCACAAGGCGACGGACACCCCGCTCGACTGCCATCTGATGATCGAGGCGCCCGACCGCTGGGCCCCGCAGTACGCCGAGGCCGGGGCGGGCTCCGTGACCTTCCATGTCGAGGCCGCCGCCGCGCCGATCCGCCTGGCCCGTGAGATCCGCGCGCAGGGCGCCCGCGCCTCCATGGCGCTCAGGCCGGCCACCCCGATCGAGCCCTACGAGGACCTGCTGCCGGAACTGGACATGCTGCTGGTGATGACGGTGGAGCCGGGCTTCGGCGGGCAGGCGTTCCTCGACATCATGCTGCCGAAGATCCGCCGCACCCGTCAGCTCATCGACCGCCACGGCCTGCAGATGTGGCTCCAGGTCGACGGCGGTGTCTCCGCCGAGACCATCGAACGCTGCGCCGAGGCCGGAGCCGACGTCTTCGTCGCCGGCTCCGCGGTCTACAACGCGGACGACCCGGCGGCCGCCGTCGCGGCGCTCCGCCGGCAGGCCGAGGAGGCCGCCGCGCGGGCGTGAACGCCGGAGCGCGACCGCCCGGCGAGAGCGCCGGACGCGGTCAACGACGCGTGCTGCGTGCACCGGTGGGATCACGGAACGCACGACGTCTGCGAGGATGAGCACGCGGGACGCGAGCGGTACAGCGGTACGCGCGAGTGAGACGAGCGGGACGAGCCGAGGACTGTGAGGTGAGTGCGGTGTCGGCCGGAAGGTCAGCCACACGGATGGGGCCCGCCGAGCTGATGCAGGCGGCGGCCATGGCACGCCGCTTCTACCTGGAGGGCAAGTCCAAGATCCAGATCGCGGACGAGTTCGGTGTCAGCCGGTTCAAGGTGGCGCGAGTCCTGGAGTCCGCGGTCGAGCACGACCTGGTGCGGATCGAGATCCGGGTCCCCGCCGAACTGGACGCCGACCGCTCCGACGCGCTGCGCGCCCGGTTCGGGCTGCGTCACGTCGTCGTCGCGGAGTCCCCGGCCGACGCGCCCGACGACACCCCCGACCCGGAGAACCTGGGCGAGGTCGCCGCCGACCTGCTCGGCGAGCTGGTGGCCGAGGGGGACGTCCTCGGGCTGGCGTGGGGCCGCTCCACCATCCACATGGCCGCCGCCCTGCGGGAACTGGCGCCGTGCACCGTGGTGCAGCTGACCGGCGTCTACGACGCGGGCACCGCCGAACGCGGCTCCGTCGAGGCCGTCCGCCGGGCCGCCGCCGTCTCCGGCGGCAGCGCCCACCCGATCTACGCGCCGATGCTGCTCCCCGACCCCCAGACCGCCGCCGCGCTGCGCCGCCAGCCCGGTATCGCCGGGGCGTTCGAGTACTTCGACAAGGTCACCGTCGCCGCCGTCTCGATCGGCTCCTGGGAGCCGGGCATCTCCACCGTCCACGACATGCTCAGCACCGAGGAGCGCGCGCACTACGCCTCCCTCGGTGTCGCCGCCGAGATGTCGGCGCACCTCTTCGACAGCGACGGGCGACGCATCGGCCGCGACCTCGGCGAGCGCTGCATCACCGTGGAGGCCGACCGGCTGCGCCGGGTGCCGGAGGTCGTCGCGATCGCGGGCGGCAGCCGCAAGGCGGAGGCCATCGCGGCGGTGCTGCGCTCCGGGCTGGTGACCAGCCTGGTCACCGACACGGCCGCCGCCGACCAGCTGCTCACCATGGACCCCGGCGGGCGCCCCGCGCTGGAGCGGGTGGACCCCGACACCGCCTGACCACGGGCCCGTTGGCCCCGGCGGCCCCGTCCGTCGGCTCTTCCGGGCCGTCCGCCCGCCGTGTCGCGGCCACGCCCCGTGGCCCGCCGTCGGCGGGCCGGTGTTCCGGTGCCGGTCACCGGCCTGGGATACTGCCGTAGGAGCCGCGGCCGGACGGCCCGGGCGGAACGGTCCGCCCGCTCCGGCGCCGGCCTCCCACCCGCCCGGACATCCACACGCAGGTGAGAGAGCCAGCATGCGATTCCTGAACGACACCGTGCCGCCGTACGACCTGACCTACGACGACGTCTTCATGGTCCCCTCGCGGTCCTCCGTCGGCTCCCGCCAGGGTGTCGACCTGGCCACCCCCGACGGCACCGGCACCACCATCCCGCTGGTCGTCGCCAACATGACCGCCGTCGCCGGCCGCCGCATGGCGGAGACGGTCGCCCGCCGCGGCGGCATGGCCGTCATCCCCCAGGACATCCCGATCGAGGTCGTCGCCGAGGTCATCGGCTGGGTCAAGCGCCGTCATCTGGTGCTGGACACCCCGATCACGCTCACCCCCGGGCAGACCGCCGCCGACGCGCTGTCGCTGCTGCCCAAGCGGGCACACGGCGCGGCCGTGGTCGTCTCCGACGGCCGCCCCGTCGGCATCGTCACCGAGCGCGACCTCAGCGGTGTCGACCGCTTCACACAGCTGTCCGAGATCATGTCGCGCGACCTGCTGCTGATCGACGCCACGCTCGACCCCCGTGAGGCGTTCAACCGGCTGGACTCCGCCCACCGCAGGATCGCTCCCGCCGTGGACGCCGACGGCCGGCTCGTCGGCATCCTCAACCGCAAGGGCGCCCTGCGGGCCACCCTCTACACCCCGGCCACCGACGCCGACGGCCGGCTGCGCGTCGCCGCCGCGGTGGGCGTCAACGGGGACGTCGCCGGCCGGGCCGCGGCACTGCTGGAGGCCGGGACCGACGCGATCGTGGTCGACACCGCCCACGGCCACCAGGAGTCGATGATCTCCGCGCTGCGGGCGGTCCGCGCCCTCGACCCGGCGGTGCCCGTCGTCGCCGGCAACATCGTCTCCGCCCAGGGCGTCCGTGACCTCGTCGACGCCGGCGCCGACATCATCAAGGTCGGGGTCGGCCCCGGCGCGATGTGCACCACCCGGATGATGACCGGCGTCGGCCGCCCGCAGTTCTCCGCCGTGCTGGAGTGCGCCGCCGAGGCGCGCCGGCTCGGCCGCCACGTCTGGGCCGACGGCGGCGTCCGGCACCCCCGCGACATCGCCATGGCGCTGGCGGCCGGCGCGTCGAACGTCATGATCGGCTCCTGGTTCGCCGGCACCCACGAGTCGCCCGGCGACCTTCAGCAGGCGGCCGACGGCCGTCTGTACAAGGAGAGCTTCGGCATGGCCTCCGCCCGCGCCGTCCGCAACCGGACCGCCGAGGAGTCCGCTTACGATCGGGCCCGCAAGAGCCTGTTCGAGGAGGGCATCTCCACCTCGCGGATGTTCCTGGACCCCGCCCGCCCGGGCGTCGAGGACCTGATCGACTCGATCATCGCCGGGGTCCGCTCCTCCTGCACCTACGCCGGGGCCGCCTCGCTCGAGGAGTTCGCGGAGAAGGCCGTCGTCGGCGTGCAGAGCGCCTCCGGCTACGCCGAGGGCAAGCCGCTGCACGCCAGCTGGCAGTGAGACCTGCGGGCCGTGCCGCCCGCCCCCGGGCGCCCGGCACGGCCCGCACCTCGTACGACGCGGTGCCGCACCCTGCCCGGCACGGCCCGCACCTCGCACGACGCGGTGCCGCACCCGCCGCGACGTGGTGTACTGCCGTGGTGCGACTGAACGGACTGGACGAGCGGATCGTCCACGCGCTGGCCGAGGACGCCCGGCGCTCCTACGCCGACATCGGCGCGGAGGTCGGGCTCTCGGCCCCCGCCGTGAAGCGGCGCGTGGACCGGCTGCGCAGCGAGGGCGCCATCACCGGCTTCACCGTCCGGGTCGACCCCGCGGCGATCGGATGGCGCACCGAGGGCCTGATCGAGATCTACTGCCGGTCCAAGACCGCGCCCGGGGACATCCGCGGGGCTCTGGCCCGTTATCCCGAGGTGGTCTCGGCCTCGACCGTCACCGGTGACGCCGACGCCATCGTGCAGGTGCTCGCCTCCGACATGCGCCACTTCGAGCAGGTCCTGGAACGCATCGCGGGTGAGCCGTTCGTCGAGCGCACCAAGTCGGTGCTGGTCCTCTCCCCGCTGCTGCGCCGGCACGCCGCCGGGCCGCCCGGCTGAGCACCGGCGCCGTCCGGAGAACCGCGGAGATTCTTCGCCCGAGGGTGTCGATTCCGCGCCCTCCCGTCCGTCGTCAGGGTGTACGGCGCGAACGCCGTGCGGGAGACAACCCGAGAGGCAGGAGCCACCCATGAAGTACATGCTGCTGATCCAGGCCGGAGCCGTCGACGCGGACGGCGGTGCCGAGGGCTGCGACGTCACCGACTGGCAGGCCTACGACCGCGCGGTCAACGACGCCGGGATCGTGGTGTCGAGCGAGTCGCTGGCCGATCTGGTGACGGCCACCACCGTCCGTGTCGCCGCCGACGGCGAGCGCACCGTCACCGACGGACCGTTCGCCGAGAGCCGCGAGCTGCTCGGCGGGTTCTACGTGATCGACGTCCCGGACCTCGACGCCGCCCTGGAGTGGGCCGCGCGCTGTCCGGGCGCCCGGGGCTCCGGCGCCGTCACGGTGCGGCCCGTCGCCGACTTCGGCGGCTGAACCGATGGACGGGGAGGAGGCCGGCTACCGGATGGCGGCGCGTTCGTCCGTGGAGGCGGTGTTCCGTGAGGAACACGGCCGGCTGCTGGCCTCCCTGGTCCACCGGTTCGGGGACCTCGACCTCGCCGAGGACGCCGCCTCCGCGGCGCTGGAGGCGGCGCTGGTCCACTGGCCGGTCCGTGGGGTCCCCTCCAGCCCCGGTGGCTGGCTGCTGACCACGGCGCGTCGCAAGGCCGTGGACCGGCTGCGGCGTGACCGGACCCACGCCGCCCGGCTCGCGGTCCTCCAGGCGGAGCGCGAACGGGACGCCGCCCCCGCCCCGCGGACCGCTGGGGAGTTGCCCGACGAGCGGCTCGAACTGTTCTTCACCTGCGCCCACCCCGCGCTCCCCGCCGAGGCGCGCGGCGCCCTGACCCTGCGCTGCCTCGCCGGGCTCACCACCCCGGAAGTGGCCCGCGCCTATCTGATCCCGACCGCCACCATGGCGCAGCGGATCGTGCGCGCCAAGCAGAAGATCCGCCGCGCCCGCGTCCCGTTCCGGGTGCCGGCGGTCGACGAGTTGCCGGGACGGCTGCCCGGGGTCCTCAACGTGCTCTACTCGATCTTCACCGAGGGCTACACCGCCAGCTCGGGCCCCAGTCTGCAGCGCCCCGCCCTGGCCGAGGAGGCGATCCGGCTCGCGCGGATCCTGCACCGGCTGCTCCCCACCGAGCGGGAGACCGCCGGCCTGCTGGCGCTGATGCTGCTGGTCCACGCCCGGCGGGACGCCCGCACCGGGCCCGGCGGGGCGCTGGTGCTGCTCGCCGACCAGGACCGCACCCGCTGGGACCGGGAGCTGATCGCGGAGGGCACCGCGCTGACCACCTCGGCTCTCACCGGCGGCTCGCCTGGCCCCTACGGGGTGCAGGCCGCCATCGCCGCCCTGCACGACGAGGCGCCGGACAGCGGCGGAACGGACTGGGCGCAGATCGTCGCGCTGTACGGGGTGCTGCTGACGCTGACCGGGTCGCCCGTGGTGGCGCTCAACCGCGCCGTCGCGGTGTCGATGCGGGACGGGCCCGCCGCCGGGCTGGCGCTGCTGGACGGGCTGGCCGGTGAGCCGGCGCTGCGCGGCCACCATCCGCTGCACACGGCGCGCGCCGAACTCCTCCACTGTCTGGGGCGGGCCCCCGAGGCGGCCGCCGCCTACCGCCGGGCGATCGAGCTCGCGGGCACCGAGCCGGAACGGGCCCATCTGCTGCGGCGGCTGGCGGACCTCGAAGCGGAGCCGCCGGGGGAGTAGGGCCCCGAGCCACCGTGACCATGCGGCGCCCGCCGCCCGGCCAGGTGGCTCGGGGCAACCGGCGGGTGCCTCGGGTGGGTGCGCGCAACGAATCGCCGCTTGGTGCGGAAACGGCGCAACAGATCGCCGGACGGGGTGCGGAAGAGGTGTCTTGTCGCAGGTCAACGGGGGACCGTACCGTCGTCGGTGTACCACCGGCCCACCGCGAGACCGTTCCGTGAGGTTGCCTTGACGTCGCCGAAGACGCCGCTGCGCATCGCCCTGCTCCAGGGCCCGTCCGGCATCCCCGCGGACAACGACGCGGGGGCCGCCGTCCTCCGCGCCGCCGCCGCGCGTGCCGCGGAGGCGGGCGCCCGCCTGCTGATCACGCCCGAGCTGTCGCTCACCGGGTACGCCCTCGGCGCCGCCGTCGCCGACCGGGCCGAGCCGGGCGACGGCCCCGCCGCACGCGAGGTGGGGAGGATCGCAGCCGAGTACGGCCTCGCCGTCGTCCACGGCTACCCCGAGCGCTCCCCGGAGAGCGGCGTCGTCCACAACACGGTCCAGCTCACCGGGCCGGACGGACGGACCCTCGCCCGCTACCGCAAGACCCATCTGTACGGGGGTTACGAGCGGGAGGCGTTCACCGCGGGCGACGAACCGGTGGTGCAGGCCGAGCTGGACGGGCTGCGGATCGGGCTCCTGGTCTGCTACGACGTGGAGTTCCCGGAGGCGGTGCGCGCGCACGCCCTGGCCGGAACCGATCTGCTGGCGGTACCCACCGCGCTGATGCGGCCCTTCGACTTCGTCGCCACGACCCTGGTGCCCGCCCGCGCCTGGGAGAGCCAGCTGTATGTGGCGTACGCCAACCGCTGCGGCCGGGAGGGCGAGTTCGACTTCACGGGGCTGAGCTGCCTGGCCGCGCCCGACGGCACCGTGCCCGCCCGTGCGGGGGAGGACGGGCAGCTGCTGGTGGCCGACGTGGACCCGGCCGCGCTGGCGGCCTCGCGTGCGGCCAACCCGTATCTGGCCGACCGACGACCCGAGCTGTACACCACGCTCACGCCGTGACCACGTTCACGCCGTAGCCGCGTGAACCACCGGATCACCGGCCGGCCCGCCCGCAGCCCGCGGTGGCCGGAGGCTTTCGCCCGCGCCCGGTGTCCCACCCGCACGCCCCAACCGCACGCCCCCACCCGCACCATCGACCCGTGCCAGGAGACCCGCGCCATGACCTCCACGGTGCCCACCGCCGCCCACGACGAGCAGCACGACGCCCCTCGCGACGAGCCGCCGCTGACCATGTTCGGACCGGACTTCCCGTTCGCCTACGACGACTACCTGGCCCACCCCGCCGGGCTCGGCCAGATCCCGGCCACCGAACACGGCCGTGAGGTCGCGGTGATCGGCGGCGGCCTGTCGGGTGTCGTCGCCGCCTACGAGCTGATGACGATGGGCCTGAAGCCGGTGGTGTACGAGGCCGACCGCATCGGCGGCCGGCTGCGCACCGAGACCTTCCCCGGCTGCCCGCCCGAGCTGACCGCCGAGATGGGGGCCATGCGGTTCCCGCCCAGCTCCACCGCGCTCTCCCACTACATCTCGCTGGCGGGCCTGGAGACGGTGCCCTTCCCCAACCCGCTGGCGCCCGAGACCCCCTCGACCGTCGTCGACCTCAAGGGGGAGAGCCACTACGCGCGCGGCCTGGACGACCTGCCGGAGGTCTACCGCATCGTCATGGACGCGTGGAACTCCTGCCTGGAGGAGGGCGCCGACTTCTCCGACATGCAGCAGGCCATCCGCACCCGCGACATCCCCCGCATCCGGGAGATCTGGTCCCGGCTGGTGGAGAAGCTCGACAACCAGACCTTCTACGGGTTCCTCTGCGACTCACCGGCGTTCGCCTCCTTCCGGCACCGCGAGATCTTCGGCCAGGTCGGCTTCGGCACCGGAGGCTGGGACACCGACTTCCCCAACTCCGTCCTGGAGATCCTGCGCGTGGTGTACACCGGCGCCGACGACGACCACCGGGGCATCGTCGGCGGCAGCCAGCAGCTGCCGGAGCGGCTCTGGGAGCGTGAGCCGTCCAAGCTCGTCCACTGGCCGCACGGCACGTCGCTGCGCTCGCTGCACGGCGGCGAACCGCGGCCCGCCGTGACCCGGCTGCACCGCACGGCTGCGGCGGGCGGCGGCACCGCCGTCACCGTCACCGACGCCTCCGGCGCCGTCCGCACCTATCCGGCGGCCGTCTTCACGGCCCAGTCGTGGATGCTGCTCGCGAAGATCGACTGTGACGACGCGCTGCTGCCGATCGACCACTGGACGGCAGTGGAGCGCACCCACTACATGGAGTCGTCCAAGCTGTTCGTGCCCGTCGACCGGCCGTTCTGGCGGGACGAGGCCGTGGACGCCGACGGCCGGCCCACCGGCCGCGACACCATGTCGATGACCCTGACCGACCGGATGACCCGCGGCACCTATCTGCTGGACAACGGGCCCGGCCGGCCCGCCGCCATCTGCCTCTCCTACACCTGGTGCGACGACAGCTCCAAGTGGCTGCCGCTGAGCGCGGGGGAGCGGATGGAGGTCATGCTGAAGTCGCTGCGCGAGATCTATCCCGGCGTCGACATCCGCAAGCACATCATCGGCGACCCGGTCACCGTCTCCTGGGAGGACGAGCCGTACTTCATGGGCGCCTTCAAGGCGAACCTGCCCGGCCACTACCGCTACCAGCGACGGCTGTTCACCCACTTCATGCAGGACCGGCTCCCCGCCGACCGCCGGGGTCTCTTCCTCGCCGGTGACGACATCTCCTGGACGGCGGGCTGGGCCGAGGGCGCCGTCCAGACCGCGCTCAACGCCGTCTGGGGCGTGATGCACCAGTTCGGCGGCGGTACCGACCCCGCCAACCCCGGGCCCGGCGACGTCTACGACACCATCGAGCCCGTCCACCTTCCGGAGGACTGACCGCTCACCGGGAGCGCGCGGCCCCTTCGTCCGCGGGGCGCGTGTGCCGGCGCCGACCCGGCTCAGGGGGCGCGGCCTTGCCGCCGCGCGCCCCGGCGGTGACCATGAAGGACGGCCGGGCCGACCGGCCGCCGCCGACCCGCGACCCGTGGAGGCCGCCCCGTGGCGCCCGAGCATACCGGCCCACCGAACCCGCTGACCCAGCTCACCGAAGCGCAGCTGCGCCGCCGTACCAGCATCAAGTGGAACTGGTACGAACCCGACGTGCTGCCCGCCTGGGTCGCCGAGATGGACGTGCCCGTCGCCGAACCCGTGGTGGCCGCCCTCACCGACGCGCTCGCCCTCGGCGACACCGGCTACCCGACCGGCACCGGCTACGCCGAGGCGCTGGCCGGTTTCGCCGCAGCGCGGTGGGGCTGGACGGTCGAACCCGAGCGGACCGCGATCGTGCCCGACGTGATGCTCGGCCTGGTCGAGCTGCTGAAGCTGGTCACCGGGCCGGGCGACACCGTGGTGATCAGCCCGCCGGTCTACCCGCCGATCCGGCAGTTCTCCGAGAACATCGGACGGCGGGTCACCACCGCGCCGCTGGACGGTGGCGGCCGACTGGACCCGGCGGCGCTGGATCGCGCGTTCGCCGCCGCCACGGCCGGCGGCGCCCGTGCCGCGTACGTGCTGTGCAGCCCGCACAACCCCACCGGCACCGTGCACACCGCCGCCGAACTGGCCACCCTCGCCGCGCTGGCCGACGAGCACGGCGTCCGGGTCGTCTCCGACGAGATCCACGCCCCGTTGGTGCTGCCGGGGGCGGTGTTCGTCCCGTACCTGGCGGTGCCCGGTACCGAGCGGGGCTTCGCCGTCCACTCCGCGTCCAAGGGCTGGCACCTCTCCGGCGCCAAGGCGGGCCTGGCCGTCGCCGGAGCCGAGGCCGCGGCCGAGCTGGCCCGGCTGCCGGAGGAGGTCGCGCACGGCCGCAGCCACCTCGGAGTCATCTCCCACACGGCCGCGCTGCGCGACGGGGGACCGTGGCTCGACGCGCTGCTCGCCGGCCTGGCGCAGAACCGGGACCTGCTCGCCGGACTGCTCGGCGACCTGCTGCCCGAAGTCCGCTGGCGGCCGCAGCAGGGCGGCTACCTCGCCTGGCTCGACTGCCGGCAGCTCGGTCTCGGCGACGACCCGGCCGCCGTCTTCCTCGACCGCGGGCGGCTCGCGGTCAACCCGGGTGCCACCTTCGGCGAGGAGGGCGCGGGGCATGTCCGGCTCAACACCGCGACCCCGCCGGAACTGCTCACCGAGGCGGTGCGGCGGATGGCGACCGCCGCCCGTGCCCGCGCCTGACGGCGCGGGCACGAGAGGGGGCGGCGGTCATCCCGGCGGGCGGCTCCCGTCTGCGGCGCGCGCCGGGACGTCGACCGTTCCGGTGGGTCCGGCCTTCCCGGCCTGCGTGGCGGAGACCGGATCGGCGATGACCGTCTCCGCCGCCTCCACCGCCGCCGCGGTGGCCGTGGTGCCCGTCCCGCCCCGGGCTCCACCGGCCGCGACACGGCTGCCCCGCCCCGGATCCAGGACACCCGCCCCGAGGATCATCAGCGCCGTGGCGGTGGCGACCACCGCGAACGACATCCGCAGTGAACTGACCTCGCCGACCACCCCGATGAGGGTGGGCGCCACCAGACCGGTGGTGTAGGTGATGGTGGCGACACCGGCGATGGCCTGGCCCGGGGCCGGGCCGCTGCGCCCGGCGGCGGCGAAGGCCAGCGGGACGACGACGGCGATGCCGACGCCTATCAGCGCGAACCCGGCGATCCCCACCGCCGGACCGGGCGCGACCACCACCGTGAGGCCGCCGAGCGTCGCCACCGCGCCGCTCAGCCGCACCGCCCGCACCGCGCCGATGCGGCGCACCACCGCGTCACCTGAGAGCCGGGCGGCCGCCATGGTGCAGGCGAACGCCGTGTAGCTGGCGGCGGCCAGGGTCTCCGAGCCGCCCGTGACGTCCCGGAGGTAAACGCCGGACCAGTCCATGGCGGCGCCCTCCGCCAGTACCGCGCCGACCCCGACCGCCCCGATCAGCACCGCCGAGCGGGGCGGCCTGCTGAAACGCGGGGGCGCCTCCTCGCCGGCGGCGGGCCGCACGTCGATGAGCCCCCGGCATGCCGGCTGTGCCAGCACCGTGAGCAGCAGCGCCGTGGCCAGCAGGTGGATCCGCGCGTCGACCCCGGCGTGCACGGCGGCGACGCCGCCCGCGGAGCCCAGCAGCGTTCCCACACTCCACAGGCCGTGCAGCCCGGACATGATCGAACGCCCGTAGCGCTGCTCCACCTCCACGCCCTGGGCGTTCATCACGACGTCGGCCATGCCGGCGGTTCCGCCGAAGACGGCCAGCAGGACGGCCAGGGTGGCGGGATGGGGGGCCAGGGCGGGC